>CAZHNG010000064.1:1728-24374 GCA_964533785.1 uncultured Saprospiraceae bacterium
CCCAGAGCGGTTGGATCGTGGGATCGAACAGACCATCCGTGGCGGCATGGACGGCGTCGCAATAGGTCAGGCAATCGAGGAGTTCCACGGGTGGATTGTCGAGCCTGCCTCGTGCGTTCAAGCGGCTGAGCGCGGAATCGGCGCGGTGGAGGCTGAAGACGGCTTCGAGGCGGCTGATCTCGGCGACCACTGCTTCGATGACCCGGGCCGGGTCCGGGTGGGCAAGCGTGATCGCGGCTTCGGCGCCGAGAGCGGTCCCGTACCAGCGGTGCACGGGCGTCGCGGCACCGGCGGGTCGGCTGCCGAGAGCCATGGCGGCGCTGATGGCAACGAAGCGACGGCGGGTCAATGCGGACATGTCGATCCTACGAGGCGAGGGAAGCGGCCTCCATGGCATTGCCTAGCATCATGGTCGCCGTTCTTGATGAGTGCGGCGTCGATACCGAGCCTTGCGGCCACTGGAGCATCGCGGAAGAGGCGCGAGGCGGCGGGCATGCCGAACCGATCCTGACGACAATGCCGGCGAAGCCGGCGAGGAAACTGAACCGGAGGACGAAGGCCACGGCATCGCCGACCGCGGTCCGGGGCGCCGGCCCGCCGAGAATGCGGTGCCTCCCCGAAGAACGGTGAGGGCGCCGAGAGCTTCGCCGACGAGGTCGGCGATCCGCAGCCGGAACCCGGCGGCCTCGCCGGTCATGACGTCGCCTCCGCTGGGGCCGGCGGCCGGCTGCCCTGCTGGCTGCCGAAAGCCTCGCGGCGCTTGCGGCGCTTGATCAGGGGCGGGCAGGTGTGGTCGTCGAAATAATGGACCTGGCAGTCGAGGCAGTAGATGCATTCGTTGGGGTTGATCTCGCCCGTAGGGTGGATCGCCTGAACTGGGCAGCGGACGGCGCAGATGCGGCATTCGCTGCCGCATTGCGGCCGGCGCTTGAGCCAGCGGAAGGTGCTGAGCCGGGCCGGGATGGCGAGTGCGGCACCCAGCGGGCAGACGTAGCGGCAGTAGAAGCGCTCGATGAAGAGCCCGGCCAGGAGCAGCGCTGCCGTGTAGAGCACGAAAGGCCAGGCTCGGACGAAGTGCATGTTGATCGCGGTTTTGAAGGGCTCGACCTCGGCCGCGATGGTGGCGGCACTCATGGCGTGCAGCGAGACCGCCAAGAGGCCGATGAAGATGATGTACTTGATCGGCCACAGTCGCTCGTTGAGGGCGAACGGCAGCTCGAGCTGCGGCATCCGGAGCAGCCGCGCGAGCTTGTTGGTGAGCTCCTGCAGGGCGCCGAACGGGCAGAGCCAGCCGCAAAAGACGCCCCGGCCGAGAAACAACAGGGCGAGCGCCACGTAGCCCCAGAGGATGAAGATCAGCGGCTCCATTAAAAAGATCTGCCAGCTGAAGCCGGTGAGCAGGCTGTTGATGAAGGTCAGCACGTTGATGACCGAAAGCTGCGCCCCCATGCTCCACCCGAGCCAAAAGAGGGTCACCAGGAGAAAGCCGGTGCGGAATCGGCGGTAGAGCCGCGGCCGCTGGACCAGTGCATCCTGGAACACCAGCGCCTGGGTGAGGACGGTGAGCAGGCCGACGAGGAGAGCAATGTCGAGCCAGCGCTCCTGCCAGATGTCGAGCCAGAGGCCGGCACTGACCACGAGCGGGCCGTCGGGCTCGGCCGCGGCCCGGCGCAGGCGGCCGAGCAGCCCGTCCCCGTCGGCGGTGGCGGCGGCGGTCTCCATCAGCGCCGTGGGTGCCGTGACCGGCAGGCTGTAGTCGAGATAGACGTCGCCGCCGACGGCCGGGCGGTGGACCACAAGACGGAGCCGCCAGGGCTCGAGCGGGTCGAAGCCGGTGGCCTCGGGCAGGACGAACCGGCCGAGCTCGCGGAACTCGGGCGCCCCCTCGATCGCCAGATCGTCGAGCCGGGTATGGTGCTCGGCGAGGAGCCGGATCGTCTCGGCCCCCTGCAGCACCTGCAGGCGATCGAAGACGCCGGTCCGCACATAGCCCGTGCCCTTGACCGAGTAACGGCCGTTCGCCAGGACGACGATCGTGTGATCGCCGGGCTCGAGTTCGAGCCGCATCGCCCGGTGGCGAGGCTCGCCCAGCAGATTGCCGCCGACCATGGCCGGGGTCGCCAAGGCCACCCAGAGGTCGACGAAAGTGGCCTCGGGCTCGAGCGCCTCGGGCCCGCCCGCTGGCTCGCGGCCACGCTCGGCGAGCGCTTCGGCGATGTCGGCATTGGTCAACCGCAGGCGGCTCACCAGGCCGGCCTCGACCAGCTCGTTCCAGCTGCGTTCCTCGAACGTGTCGAGGTCGAGCCGGGCGGTGGTCGGCGGCGGCTCGATGATGCCGCGATCGAGTGCCACCGCCCGGGCGGCACGCAGTATGGCATCGCCCAGGAGGGTAGCCGAGACGGTGGCCCCGCTGATCCCGTCGATGCCGTCCTCGGTCGCCGGCCGCCGGGTGATTCGTGCATCGGCCGTGGCGGGCACGCCGCGGAACCGGTCGATAAAGTCTTCGAGTTCCGCCGGTGGGACACCGATCACCAGGACCGGCTCGTTGTGCTCCAGCAACTGGGCGCCGCTGATCACGCCCTCGAGGTCCATACCGACCAGCACGTCGAAGCTGCGGCCGCTGTAACCTACCGAGGCCACGGCGTTCTTGGTCGAGAAGACATAGCCGGCGAGGCGGCCTTCGCTGAAGACGGGGGCGGCGGGTGGCTCGCCGTCCACTGCCCCCACCCCACCGGCTCCCGGAAAGACGGCGCGCGCCTGCTCCAGCGACGGCGCGTCGAGGGCGAGAGCGCGATCGGCCGCGGCAGCGCAGCAAGCGAGGGTCAGGATCAAGAGGCCGAGCAGCCACCCTGGTCCGTGGCCGACCCGCAGCCATGGCGCGTTCAGCATCTGGCCGGCCCCCAGCCGCATGACGCTCGTCCCAAACGAAGATCGTCA
This sequence comes from uncultured Saprospiraceae bacterium, assembly GCA_964533785.1. Lineage (GTDB taxonomy): Bacteria > Bacteroidota > Bacteroidia > Chitinophagales > Saprospiraceae > JANQRV01. The sequence goes on from CAZHNG010000064.1 coordinate 4,666, forward strand.
CGCAAGTTAGCAACCGGGACTGTCATCCATCCTTGACGCCGGTCAAGGATCGCACCGGCCCGCTCGGCTAAATTGATAACGATTAAAATGAACCACCTCACGACGAGGGAGAGGCGAGATGCGGCGAACGATCGGCTTGATGAGTGCGACGGCACTGGTCGCCTGGGGGGCCATGGGCCTGCATGCGGGGCTGGCCCAGGAGCCCGATCCCGAATCGCTAGAGGGGCACCGGCCGATGCCGGGCACCACCTACGAGCCCGAATTCGACTCGCTGCCCGAACTCAGGCTGGCGCAGCCGGCGCTCGCCGCTGACCTCGAGGCGCTCGGCGTCAAGCCGATGACGACGGACGAGTTCCAGACCGCGCAGACGATCTATTTCCAGCGTTGTGCCGGCTGTCACGGCGTGCTGCGCAAGGGTGCCACCGGCAAGGCGCTGACGCCCGATCTGATGCGCGAGAACGGTATCGACTACGTCAAGGCGTTCATCACCTGGGGCTCACCGGGCGGCATGCCGAACTGGGGCTCGTCCGGTGACCTGACCGAGGAGCAGGTCGACCTGATGACCCGCTATGTCTTCCACGAGCCGCCGCAGCCGCCGGAATGGGGCATGGCGACGATGCGCGAGCATTGGAAGCTGATCGTGCCGGTCGACCAGCGGCCGACCGAGCAGATGAACGACCTGGACCTCGAGAACATCTTCTCGGTGACGCTCAGGGACGCGGGCGAGGTGGCACTGATCGATGGCGATTCCTACGAGATCACCCAGATCATCCCGACCGGCTATGCTGTGCATATCTCGCGGCTCTCGGCCTCGGGCCGCTATCTGCAGGTCATCGGCCGCGACGGACTGGTCACGCTGATCGATCTCTGGATGGATCCGCCGGCCCCGGTGGCCGAACTCAAGATCGGCATCGAGGCGCGCTCGATCGAGAGCTCGAAGGCCCAGGGTTTCGAGGACAAGTACGCCATTGCCGGCGCCTACTGGCCGCCGCATTTCGTCATCACCGACGGCCTCACGCTCGAGCCCTTGAAGATCGTCTCGACCCGCGGCTACACGGTCGACGAGCAGGAGTTCCACCCGGAGCCGCGGGTCGCCTCGATCGTCGCCTCGCACCACCGCCCGGAGTTCGTCGTCAACGTCAAGGAGACGGGCAAGATCATGGTTGTCGACTACACCGACATCGAGAACCTGGGCATCCGGGAGATCGAGGCGGCACGGTTTCTGCACGACGGCGGCTGGGATTCGACCGGGCGCTACTTCCTCGTCGCCGCCAACGCGATGCACCAGGTAGCGGTGGTCGACACCGTCGAGGGCGAGCTCGAGGCGATCATCGACACGGGCGGGCAGACGCCGCACCCGGGTCGGGGTGCCAACTTCGTCCATCCCGAGTTCGGGCCGGTTTGGGCCACGACGCATCTCGGCGACTGGACGGTCTCGCTGATCGGCACCGACCCCGAGGGTCATCCGGATAACGCCTGGAAGGTGGTGCAGATGCTGGAGGGCCTGGGCGGTGGGTCGCTCTTCCTCAAGACCCACCCCAACTCCAAGAACCTCTATGTCGACTATCCCTTGAACCCGGAAGCGAGCATCGCGTCCACGGTCGCGGTCTTCGATCTCGAGAACCTGGATGCCGGCTATGAGGAGCTGCCGATCGGCGAGTGGTCGGGCATCACCGAAGGTGTCCGTCGGATCGTCCAGCCGGAATTCAACAAGCAGGGTACCGAGGTCTGGTTCTCGGTCTGGAATGCCAAGGACCAGGAATCGGCGATCGTCGTCGTCGACGATGCGACCCGCACGCTGAAGCACGTGATCAAGGATCCGCGGCTGATCACGCCGACGGGCAAGTTCAACGTCTACAACACGCAAAACGACATCTACTGAGCCCCGGGGCCGGTGGGACGATCATCGAGATCGCCCCACCGGTTGCTGCTTCGGTGACAAGGAGAGGGCGAGCCCGTGCCCGAAATTTCTTCCGTAGCCCTGGTCGGCGCCGGTCCCGGCGACCCCGAGCTTCTCACACTCAAGGCCTTGCGCCACCTGGAGAGCGCCGACGTCGTCGTCTACGACCGGCTGGTCTCCAAGGCCATTCTCGACCTCGTGCCGCAAGGCGTGCTGCGCATCTGCGCCGGCAAGGCCTGCGGCAAGCATCTCCTGAGCCAGGACGAGATCAACGCGCTCCTGGTCCGCCTCGCCAAGGCCGGCCGCAGGGTCTGCCGGCTCAAGGGCGGCGACCCTTTCGTCTTCGGCCGGGGCAGCGAAGAGGCGCTCCATCTCGTCGCCCACGGCATTCCGTTCGAGGTGGTGCCCGGCGTCACCGCGGCTTCCGGCTGTATGGCGGCAGCCGGGATTCCGCTCACCCATCGGGGCATGGCGACCGGGGTCCGGTTGATCACCGGCCACGCCCGGGCCGATGGCGAGCTCGACATCGACTGGCCGGCGCTGGCGGACCCCTCGACCACGCTCGTCGTCTATATGGCGCTGGCTGCCCTCGACCGGTTCCGCGACGGCTTGGTCGACGCCGGGCTGCCGCCCGCGACCCCGGCGATCGCCGTCGCTTCCGGCACGCTGCCCGAGCAGCGGCTCTGCCGGACGACGCTGGCCGAGTTGCCGGCTGCGGTCGCCGCCGCCGGGCTCACCGCACCGGTGATGGTGGCGGTGGGGGCCGTCGTGGCTTTGGGCGACATTCTCGGATCCGCGGTGGTTGCAATGGAGGAGGATGATGTCCGGCAGAGCCTGGCCTAGCCTCGTCCTTGCAGGCCTGCTCCTATTGCCGGGCAGTCTTGCGGCTGCGGGCGAGCCCACGCCCGAGCGGCAGAGCGAGCTGATCCATCTGCTGCGCCACGATTGCGGCTCATGCCACGGCTTGACGCTGAAAGGCGGGCTCGGGCCGCCGCTCCTGCCGGGCAGCCTCGAGGGCCTGCCGACCGAGGGACTGGTGGCGATCATTCTGGATGGCGTGCCGGGCCGGCCGATGCCGCCCTGGCGAGGGCTGCTGCCCGAGGCCGAGGTGGCCTGGCTGGTCGATCAGTTGCAGGCGGGAGCCATTGATGCGGATTGACGATGATGCGGATTGATCGGTGCGGTTTCGTGGCCCTGGCCATCGCAGCGACGGTTGCCGCCACCGCGTCGGCGACCGAGCTGCGCGGCACGGGTGATCTCGGTGTGGTGGTCGAGCGGGCGGATGGTGCGCTCCTGGTCGTCGATACGACCGAGCGGCGGACCCTCCGGCGGATCGAGGGGCTGGGCGATCTCAGCCATGCTTCGGTCGTCTTCTCCCGCGACGCCCGCTTCGCCTTCGTCTTCGGTCGCGATGGCGGGCTTTCCAAGGTCGATCTCCTGACCGGCGAGATCACGCATCGGGTCATCCAGGCGGGCAACAGCATCGGCGGGGCGATGTCCCAGGACGGGCGGGTGGTGGCGGTCGCGAACTACGAGCCTGGCGGGGTGCGGTTCTTCGCGACGAGCGACCTCGCCCCACTCGGCGAGATCGCCGCCACCCATGGTGCTGATGGCGCCCGCTCGAAGGTGGTGGGGCTCGAGGACCTGCCGGACAACCGCTTCGTCTTCAGCCTCTACGACGCGGATGCGATCTGGACGGCGAGCCTGGATGCACACGGGCCGGCCGTCACCGCGCGGTTCGAGGGCGTCGGCGCCCTGCCCTATGACGCTTTGGTCACGCCCGATGGTCGATACTACATCGCCGGGCTCTTCGGCGAGGACGGCATGGCGTTGCTCGACCTCTGGGATCCGACCGCCGCACCGGTCCGCATCCTCGACGGCTACGGCCGCGGCGAGGAACCACTGCCGGTCTACAAGATGCCGCATCTCAAAGGCTGGAGTGTGGCGGGTGACCTCGTTTTCCTGCCGGCGATCGGCCGGCACGAGCTGCTCGTGGTCGACAAGGCGAGTTGGCAGGAGGTCGACAGGGTTCCCGTGCACAGTCAGCCGGTGTTCGCCATCGCCAGGCCGGATGGCCGGCAGATCTGGGTCAATTTCGCCCATCCCGACAACAACGTGGTTCAGGTGGTGGACATCCCCAGCCTGGAAGTGGTGGCCAATTTCGACCTCGGCCCGGGCGTGCTGCACATGGAGTTCACGCCCAAGGGCGAGGAGGTGTGGATCTCAGTGCGCGATGCCGATCGGATCGACATCATCGACACGGGCAGTCTCGAGCGCATCGCCTCGCTCGAGGCCGAGAAGCCGAGCGGCATCTTCTTTACCGCCCGCGCGCACCGGATGGGGTATTGAGCATGCAAGGCGTCGCCCCTGCCAGGCTCGACGAGATGGACCGGCGGCTGATCGAGGCCTTCCAGCGCGACTTGCCGCTTTGCCCCGAGCCTTATACCGCGATGGCCGAGACGCTCGGCACCACCGAGGCCGACCTGCTGGAGCGCTTGGCACGGCTCGAGGCCGAGGGTGTGGTGAGCCGGGTGGGTGCCGTGGTCGCCCCGCACCGCACCGGTTGGAGCACGCTCGCCGCCATGGCGGTGGCGGAAGGCGATCTGGACGCGGTGGCAGCCCGGGTCAGCGCCTGCCCCGAGGTCAACCACAACTACGCGCGGCAGCACCGGCTCAATCTCTGGTTCGTGGTGACTGCCGCCAGCCGGGAACGCGTCGATTCGGTGCTCGCGGACATCGAGGCCGAGACGGGGATCGAGGTGCTAAATCTGCCGCTCGAGCGCGCCTACGGCATCGATCTCGGGTTCAAGCCGTCATGGAGCTGAGCCCCACCGATCGCCGTCTCCTGGCCGCCCTCGAGGGCGGGCTGCCGCTGGTCAGTCACCCTTATGCGGTGCTGGCCGAGCGGATCGGCCTGCACGAGGCCCTGGTGATCGAGCGGCTTCGAGTACTGCTCGAGGCTGGCGTGATCAAGCGCCTCGGCCTCGTCGTCCGGCATCACGAGATCGGCTACCGGGCCAATGCGATGACTGTCTGGGACGTGCCGGATCTTGATGTCGACTCGGTCGGCAGCGCACTCGCCGCCTCGCCCGATGTCACCCTCTGCTACCGCCGGCCGCGCCGGCTGCCGGCCTGGCCCTACAACCTCTTCGCCATGGTCCACGGCCGCGAGCGGGTGGCGGTGCTGGCGCGGATCGCGGCACTTCGGGCGGAACATGGGCTCGAGGCTGTGCCGCATGCGATGCTGTTCAGCACGAAGCGCTTCAAGCAGCAGGGTGCCCGTTACTTCGCGGCGGCGGCGGAGGCTGGCCGGTGATGGATGCCGTCGATCGCCAGATCATCGCCAGCCTGCAGGGCGGTTTTCCGCTCGGCCACCGGCCCTATGCCGAGGCGGCGTTCGGGCTCGGCATCACCGAGGCCGAGCTGATCGACCGGATCGGCCAGCTGCTGGAGACCGGCGTGCTGAGCCGCTTCGGCCCGCTCTTCAATGTGGAGGCCATGGGCGGCAGTTATGTCCTGGCGGCGATGGCGGTGCCCGAGGACGTGTTCGAGGCGGTTACGGCCAAGGTCAACGCGCATGTCGAGGTCGCGCATAATTACGAGCGCGAGCATCTCTTGAACATGTGGTTCGTGGTTGCAGCAGAAACAGCGCAACGGGCTTCGGAGGTCATCGACGCGATCGGGCACGAGACCGGGCTCGACGTCTACGCCATGCCCAAGCTCGACGAGTATTTCGTCGAGCTGAAGCTGGTGCCATGAGCGGGGTCGCGCTCGAGCGCCGGCTGGTCGAGGTCCTGGAGGCCGGATTGCCGCTCGTCTCCTACCCCTACGCCCACGTCGCGGCCGAGCTCGGCATCGACGAGCGCCAGGTGATCACTACCCTGGAAGCAATGCTGGCGCGCAGCGCCATCCGCCGGATCGGCGCGGTGCCCAACCATTACGCGCTCGGCTACCGCGCCAACGGCATGGCGGTCTTCGACGTCGACGACGAGCGCATCGGCGAACTCGGCCCAGAGATCGGCGCCTTCGAGTTCGTCAGCCACTGCTACCGCCGGCCGCGGCATCCGCCACTCTGGCCCTACAACCTCTTCGCCATGGTCCACGCCAAGAGCCGGGATGCCGTCGAGGCCAAGGTCCGCCGGATTCGTCAGCGCCTCGGCAGCACCTGTAACGGCTCGACCATCCTCTACAGCCGCCGCATCCTCAAGAAAACCGGGCTCAGGCTCAAACGGTAACGGGAGAGAAACGATGTTCCGGATCACCAACTTCATGCGCGAGCTCGTCTGGCCGAGCCGGATTGGACCACAGCGCCGCCCGCCGGGGCCGGTGGTCATCTGGAACCTGACCCGCCGCTGCAACCTGCGCTGCCGCTTTTGCTATTCCGGCTCGGCGGACGTGACTTACGCCGGCGAGCTCTCGACCGCGGAGGTCGTCGAGGTGATGAAGGACCTCAGGGCCTTTCGTGTGCCGGCCTTGATCCTCTCGGGCGGCGAGCCGCTGCTCCGGCCCGACATCTTCGAGATCTCCGAGGAGGCGAAGAATCTCGGCTTCTACGTCGCCCTTTCGACCAACGGCACGCAGATCGACGAGACCAATATCGGCCGGATCGCCGCTCTCGACTACGACTATGTCGGCATCAGCCTCGATGGGACGGAGCGCACTCACGACCACCTGAGGGGCGAACGCGGCGCCTTCGCGGCGGCGATGCGCGGGGTCGAGCACTGCCAGCGCGTCGGCATCAAGGTGGGCTTGCGCTTCACGCTCACCCAGGAGAACGCGGCCGAGCTCAAGACGATTCTCGACCTCATCGACGCCCGCGGCATCGACAAGTTCTATCTCTCCCACCTCAACTACGGCGGCCGCGGCTACAAGGTCCGGGGCGAGGACGCGCTCGATGCAATGACCCGGCAGGCCATGGAGCTGCTGTTCGAGACCTGCCTCGGCCACGTGCATCAGGGCCGCAACACCGAGTTCGTCACCGGCAACAACGACGCGGACGGCGTTTATTTGTTGCACTGGGTCCGCCGCAACTTTCCGGCCCGGGCCGACCACATCCAGACGCTGCTAGAGCGCTGGGGCGGCAACGCGTCCGGCGTCAACGTCGCCAATATCGACAATCGCGGCTTCGTCCACCCCGACACCTACTGGTGGCACCACAACCTCGGCAATGTCCGCGAGCGGCCGTTCAGCGAGATCTGGACCGACACTACGAGCGATCCGGTCTTCGCCGGGCTGAAGGAGCGGCCGCGGCCGGTGACCGGACGGTGCGGGGCCTGCAAATACCTCAACATCTGCAACGGCAACACCCGCGTCCGGGCCGCCCGCACCCTGGGTGATCCATGGGCCGCCGATCCCGGCTGCTACCTGACCGACGAGGAGATCGGCCTCGGCCGGACCGTTGCCCGCGCCGAGTCTGCCCATGCGGCGGAGTAGCGTTCCGGCCGCTCTGATCCTGGTCCTGACGGCCACGGCGACCTCGGCTCTGGCCACCGGCATCGACGCGGACGGGCTCTATCTCGAGCATTGCGCCGTCTGCCACGGCGCCGAGCGGCTGGGCGGCACTGGCCCGGCACTATTGCCCGACAACCTCGGCCGGTTGCGCCCGGTCAAGGCCGTGACGACCATCACCCGTGGCCTGCCGCAGACCCAGATGCCGGGCTTCGCCGAGACCCTGGGCGAGGCCGAGATCGCGGCATTGGTCGAGCTCATCTACACAGCCCCCGCCGAGACGCCGGTCTGGGGCATGGCGGAAATCCTGGCGTCGCACGAGCTCACCGGCATCGAGCCGGCAGCAGCACCGATCCACGACGCCGATCCCATGAATCTCTTCGTCGTGGTCGAGACCGGTGACCACCACATCACCATCCTCGACGGCGACAGTTTCGCGCCACTGCGCCGGCTGCCCACGGCTTATGCGCTGCACGGCGGGCCGAAATTCAGCCCCGACGGGCGGTTCGTCTACCACGGCAGTCGCGACGGCTGGGTCGAGAAGGTCGACCTCTGGGGGCTGGCAACGCTGGGCCGGGTCCGGGCCGGGATCAATACCCGCAACATCGCGCTGAGCCACGACGGCCGCTTCGTCATGGTCGGCAACTACCTGCCGCCGAGCCTCGTGGTGCTCGATGCGGCGGATCTCTCCCCGGTCGAGGTCATCCCGGTCGCCGACATCCGGGGCACGGCCTCCCGGGTGAGCGCCGTCTACGCCGCCCCGCCGCGGCAGAGCTTCATCGTGGCCTTGAAGGACGTCAACGAGATCTGGGAGATCCCGGTCGGGCCCGAGGCGGTCAAGGTGACCGGGCTGGCACACTCGAGCGAGACCGGTGTCGAGGAGGTGGTGGCGGCCAGCGACCCCTTCCCGATCCGCCGCATTCTTCTGGACGAGCCGGTGGAGGATTTCTTCTTCACGCCCGACTACCGGGTGCTGATGGGCTCGGCCCGCGATGGCAGCCATGCGGTCGTCGTGCAGCTCGATGTCGGGCGCAAGATCGCCGAGCTATCGCTGCCGGGCATGCCGCATTTGGGCTCGGCGGCAGCGTTCGACTGGCAGGGGCGGCGGGTGATGGCGACCCCGCACCTGCGCGACGCGGCCTTGAGCGTCATCGATATCGACAACTTCGAGGTGGTGAAGACCATCGAGACCCTCGGCCCCGGCTTCTTTCTCAGAACCCACGACGCCACCCCCTATGCCTGGGTCGACGTGTTTTTCGGACCGAACGCCGATGCGGTGCAGGTGCTCGATACCCGCACGCTCGAGCTGGTCCAAACCATCCGCCCGAGCCCCGGCATCACTGCCGGCCACGTCGCTTTTACCAAGGACGGCAGCCATGCCTTGGTGAGCGTCTGGGACGACGCGAAGGGAGCACTGGTGATCTACGACGCACAAAACCTCGAGGAGGTAAAGCGGCTGCCTATGCGCCGGCCCGTCGGCAAATACAATGTCGGCAACCGCCTGGCCGCCGCCGATGACTGAGCCATCGACGCTGCTCCTCTGCGCGCACGGGGCGCGCGGTGCGGCGGGTGCGGCCGCCCGGCATGCCCGGGCGATCGGCCGGCGCGGGTTGTTCCGGACGGTCGAGGCCTGCGCGCTATACGGCCAGCCCAGGCTGGAGGCGGTGCTCGGCGGCATTGACGAGGGGCCGGTCACGGTTTTGCCGTTCATGATGGCCGAGGGCTACACACTGGAGAAGCTGGCGGGGCGCCTCAAGTCCTGCCGACCCGACGCGCGACTCTTGCCGGCGTTGGGCGGGCGGGCGGCGATGGCCGATCTCCTGGTCGAGCGCGTACGCAAAGGGCTTCGGGCGCACGCCCGAACGCTGGCGGAGACGGCACTCCTTCTGGTCGGGCACGGCACCATGCGGCACCGGTCATCGGCCGAAACGGCACTCCGGCACGCGGCCGTGATCCGGGACCGGGGTCTCTTCGCCGAGGTGGCCGTGGCCTTTCTCGACGAGCCACCGCTTGTCGCCGAGGCCGTGGCCGGGCTAGTGGCCCCGTTTATCGCGGCTGTCGGATTCCTCACCGACGCCGGCACGCACGGCGCCGGCGACGTCGCCCGGCTCCTGGCCGAGACCGGCCGCAACGGTGTCTACTTCGGCCCCATCGGGCCGGACCCGGCCGTGGTGCCGCTGATCCTGGAGCAATTAGGTACTCAGTAGAGGCGGCGGTCGCGCTCGCGCCAGCGTTCGGCCGCAAGGTCGAGGGCGGCCTCGGGGCTCGCGGCCTTGCCGGCGATGGCGAGGGCTACGGCCGCCGTGCCGATGATCGCGGCCTGGGGGCCGGGCGCCGTGCGCTCGCCACGCCACAAGGCACGGATGCGCCGAGGCTCGAGCGGCTCGTCGCGCCACTCGGGGTCGTCCTCCGCGAGGAGTGTTGGCCAGGTGACGCGGTCGACGATGCCGCCGACGAGCATGGTAACGAGAGTGGGCTTCCTCGGATTGACCTGGGCCTCACCGCCACCACCCTTGAAGATGGCGGCGCGCGGCTGACCCAGATGGCGGGCGGCCCCGGCATGGAGGTCGGCGTAGTTGGGGTGGAACACACCCTGAATCTGGCAGGGAGCCGCTGCCGGGTTGAACTCGCGGGCATAGGTGTTGGCGGCCGAGCGCAGGCCGAGCAGCGGGCGAAGGGCGAAGAGCCCGTGGAGTGCGGGGCAGACGGCCTTGAGCGGCAGATAGGCGAAGTTCGTCGCATCGAGCTGGCGCGCCGCTTCGTCGCTGCAGGAGGCGATCGGGACGCCCACGGCCGCGAGGCAGATCCTCGTGGTGGCCGGCCCCTCCCCTTCGATGCCGTGCATCAGCACCCGCACGCCCGAACCGGCGACCAGGAGGGCGGCGAGCAGGCAATAGGGCAGCTGCTTGTGCCGGTCGGCGTAGGACGGCCAGTCCAGCGCCACCGGCGGCAGGCTGCCGGGCAGCATGGCATCGCGGGCGGCAAGGGCAAAGCCCGCGAGTTCCTCGGGCGTTTCCTTGCGGTAGCGAAGCACGGCGAGGAAGGCGCCCTGCTGCACGGGCTCGACCGCACCGTCGAGGATCATCCCCATGGCGGTCCGGGCCTCATCCAGGCCGAGGCTGCGGCCGAGCTTCTCGCCCTTGGCGACGGCCCGGACATAGGGTGCAAACGAGTGCTCGGACGGCGCGGCGGCCGTGGTCGCGGCGAGTGCGGTCGCCATGCTGGTCAGCCGCCCACTTCCTGTTCAAGATAGGCGATGATGTCCTCGCGCATCTGCGCGTCGGGGTAGCGGTTGGGCATCCGGGTCTGGACGCGATCCTTGCCGGTGGCAGCCTTCAGGAACTCGGGCGGGTTCTCGAGATAGTTGAAGATGGTCTCGGCATCCCAGACCACCCCGGCCTCGCCGGCGGCAACGACGTCCGGGGAATAGCGGAAACCGTCCGCCGTGCCGGCGGTGCGGCCGAAGATGCCCTGGAGGCTGGGGCCGACGCGATGGGCGCCGTCGAGGGTGTGGCAGGCAGCACACTGGCGAAAGGCGCGCTCACCGGCGGCGGGATCGCCCTCGGCCATGGCCTCGACAGCGAAGAACGGCGTGCAACCGAGGGCCATGGCACCCAGGATGTGACGGTTCATGATCGGCTCCCTCCTGATCGGTCGTTTTGAACTCGTCCGGGAGAGTGCCACGGTTGCCGGGGGGACGGCCTTGACCGGGGTCAAGCGTCCGAGGGTCGCGCGGGCAAACGGCCGCCAGCGTCGGTGCACCGTCCGCGCTAGTCGTCGGCGTCCCGGTCGGCTTCGTCCATCATCCGGCGAACCCAGCGCCCGGCCCAGACGCAGGCCGGCACGCCGGCGACGAGCCCGAGCCACAGCGCCTGGGTCGGGGTGACGTCGGGGCCGCCGACGGCACGGCCCATGAGGCCCAGGAAAAAAAGATTCACGGCGGCCGCGAGTGCGACGAAAGGGTAGAGAAGCAGGGCGAGGCGGGTGACCGACCAGCGCCCGTCGGCCATGGCCGTGCTCACCGGACCTTCCGGTTCACCAGCCGATGGACGAGGTAGAGGGCGACGCAGAGGGCCACCGTGGCGATGGCGAAGGAGAGCGTGGGATCGCTCGCCACGGGTGCCCCGTCCCGGCCGGTGGCGGTGACGGCCGTGTCGTCGGCAAGGACGGCCACAGGCATGGCGAAGAGGGCCAGGGCGGTGAACAGTGGACGAGGCATGGGCGTCACCCTTCGGTTGATTGCGCGGCGTGCCAAAGGCTGGACACGATGGCGCTAGCCTAGCCCCGGGGCGGCAGCTGCGCCATGACGGTGGTCAAGTGGCGCGGGACGGCCGAGCCTCGTGCCCGGCACTGTCCCGCCCGGCTCAGAGCAAGGGCAGGAGGTAGAGCCCGAACAGCAGGAGCAGATAGAGGCCGATCACGGTCTCGAAGCCGCGGCGCCAGCTCGGTGCGGCCACGAGGCCCAGATAGTGGCGGAGGATCTGCACGGCCTTGAGCCCGGCCAGCGCCAGGACCACTGCGGCCATGGCAGGATGCCAGCGGCCGGTGCCGGCCATGGCCGCGGCAAGGCTGGTGCCCGCACTCCAGGCGATCAGCCAGAGCCAGGCGCGCGTGAGGGAGGACAGGGCCGGCACTTGTCAGCCCAAAAGATAGATCACGGGGAAGAGCAGCACCCAGACGAGATCGACCATGTGCCAAAAGGCGGCCCCGACTTCGAGCCCGTGCGGTTCGGCGCGCCAACCGACCAGAAAGAGGATGATGATGCCGGCGACCACGTGCAGCGCGTGGAAGCCGGTGCCGAGATAGTAGAAGGTGAAAAAGGCATTGGTCTCGATGTCGATGCCGAGCGCCGCCTTGTCGGCATAGTCGATCCCCTTGACGACGAGAAAGACGACGCCCAGCGCGATGGCGAAGGCGAGCCAGAGGCGGGCCCGACCGGGCCTTGCCGCGGCACCGGCGCGGACGGCGTAGGCGGCGAACAGCCCGCTCGTGACGAGGACGAGGGTGTTGAGCGCACCGGCCTCGCGATCGAGCAGCGCCTGGCTCTGGGCGAAGACCTCGGGGGCCGTGGCGCGCACGGCGAGAAAGGCTGCGAGCACCGCACCGAAGACGAGGAGTTCGCTGACGATCAAGACCCACATGATCGGCTCGCCCGGCAGCCGTTCCGCGGTCCCGGTCATGCGCCGACCAGTCGGCGGTAGATGGCGGGCAAGGCCTGGGTCAGGTGTGCTGGCTCGGTGATGACCGAATAACCCCCCTTGCCGAAGATGCGGGCGAACCAGGCCTTGGTCTGGGATTCGACGACGACACCGTGCACCGTCTGGCCGCGGCGGCGGGCTTCGTGGATCGCCATGCGGCTGTCCTCGATGCCGTGCTGGCCCTCGTAGTGGTCGAGATCGTTGGGCTTGCCGTCGGTGATGACCAAGAGGAGCCGGCGCTGGCGCGGATGGCGCTGCAGCCCGGCCGAGACGTGGCGCACCGCGGCGCCCAGCCGGGTGTAGAAGCCGGGTTTCAGCGCGTCGAGCCGCGCTTCCACCACCGGCCCCATCCGCTCGGTGAAGTCCTTGACATCCCGGACATAGACCCGATCGCGCTTGAGCGAGGAGAAGGCGTGAATGGCGAAGTCGTCGCCGCAGGCCTCGAGGCCCCAGGCGAGGGCGGCCAGCGCCTCCTTCTCGACGTCGATGACGCTGCGCTCGCCCACCGCACTCTCGGTCGAACGGGAGACGTCCAGGAGGATGGCGACCGCGAGATCGCGCTCCTGGGTTCGGGCACAGCGATAGACCTGATCCGAGCCCTCGCCGGTGGCGCGAAGGTCGACCCTTGAGGCGATGGTCGCCTCGAGGTCCAACTCGTCGCCGTCGAGCTGGCGGGGCAGGATCACCCGTTTCGGCCGCAGCGCCTCGAACTGGCGCTCGACCGCGCGGATGCGGCGGCGGGCGGCCGGATCGGTGGTGAAGGCGGGGGCGGTCGTCGCCGCCTCGCCGGGGCTGGCGAGAACCCGGCAGTGGTCCGGCAAATAGGCCCGGCGCCGCTGTTCCCATTCCGGATAGAGGTGAACGCCCGCCAGCCGCTCGCGGTCGACGTCCTCAGGCGCCAGATCGAGGTGCAGCTTGAGGCGGGTGGCCGCTTTCTTCGCCACCTGGCCCAGGGTCAATTCGTCGTGGTCGTCGGCCGCCTTCTTTGCCGTGTCCTCGTCGTCGTCCTCGACCCGGCGGTTGAGGTTGAAGAACTCGGCCCAGGAAAAGAGCGCTTCGAAGCGGAAGACGACGAGGCTGTCGTTGCGCTGCACCTGGTCGGTGGCTGCCCGCCGGGCGCGCATGACCTTGGTTTCCATGGCCGCCACAGCCCGTGCCTCGGCATCTTCGCCCGCCCGCTCCACCCCCGCACCGGCGGCGAGGCCGCGGAGGTCGGGCCAGAGTGCTACCAGGCGAAACGGCCGATAGCCCTTTGGCGCTGCGAGCGCGCCGAAATCGCAGCCGGGCTCGCGGACGAGCCGGGCGAGGGCGAGGGCCTCGGACGTGACTGGTGGCGGCCCGCCGAGCAGGCTGACGACGACCGCCTCGACCGCAGCCTCCACCGGCGGCAAGGCGGCGGTGGTGCGTTGCCCGAGGCAGGCGCGCTGCAGCTCGGTGTGGAAGCTGCGCAGGCCCGGACAGGCGGCGAGCGTTGCCGTGGTGATCGCAGCGGCGGCCTGCAGGGCCCGGATGTCGCGGCGCAGCGTATCGCTCTCGGGCTCGGGCCGTTGGGCGTGTGCGGCTGCGGCCGTCAGCCAGAAATAGAGGGCGGCATTGGCCTCGCGGTCCGGGAACTCGGCGATCCGGTCGGGCAGCCGCAGGGTCTCGCCGTCGAAGGAGGGCCTGGCCAAGCGGTCGGCGTCGGTGGCGAGCGTGCGCCGCCAGGACCGCCGATAGCCGACGGCTTCCGGCGCACTCGCCCGGATCTCGGCGTGGCGAACGCCACCCAGGCCGCGGAAGAAGACGCCGAGCCGCGCCTCAAGCTCGGTGAGCTCGACGGCTGCCTCGGCATGCTCCAAGGGCGCCTCGAGCCGGCTGGCGAAGGCGTGCCAGAGCTTGCCGATGGTCTCCTCGGGCTCCCAGGGTTCGAGCCCGAGCACCGTCACGGCCGTCAGCCGAAAATGGCGGTGACGAGGTCGAGCAGGCCGCGTTTTACGTCGGCGTCGTCGGTCAACGGCTCGATCAGGGTCACCAGGATCGCCCGCTCCACGCTCATGCCTTCATGGATCAACGTCGCACAATAGACGAGCAGGCGGGTGGAAACACCTTCCTCCAGATCCTGGCCCTTGAGCGCCCGCAGCTTGCCGGCGAGGCGAACCAGGGGGGCGACGCGGTCCCTGGCGAGCCCGCTCTCGACGGTGACGATCTCGATCTCGCGCTCGGGCGGCGGGAAGTCGAAGTCGATGGCCAGAAAGCGCTGCCGGGTCGAGGGCTTCAGCGTCTTCAGGATGTTCTGGTAGCCGGGGTTGTAGGAGGCGACCAGCATGAAGCCCGGAGCCGCCTCCAGTTCTTCGCCGGTACGGTCGATCGGCAGGATGCGGCGATCGTCGGTCAGCGGATGGAGCACGACGGTCACGTCCTTGCGCGCTTCCACCACCTCGTCGAGGTAGCAGATCGCCCCTTCGCGCACGGCCCGGGTGAGCGGACCGTCGATCCACACCGTCTCGCCGCCCTTCAACAGGTAGCGGCCGACAAGGTCGCTCGCCGAAAGGTCGTCGTGGCAG
Organism: uncultured Saprospiraceae bacterium; assembly: GCA_964533785.1. Taxonomy (GTDB): domain Bacteria; phylum Bacteroidota; class Bacteroidia; order Chitinophagales; family Saprospiraceae; genus JANQRV01. Next base: position 19,755 of record CAZHNG010000064.1, read on the forward strand.
GCGACGGTATAGAGGTGGCGGCCGAGGGTAGCTGCCATGTGGGCGACGAAGCGGGTCTTGCCGCAGCCGGTCGGCCCCTTGAGGAGCAGCGGCAGGCCGTGGCTGTAGGCGGCGGCGAACACTTCGCACTCGTCGCCGACGGGAAGGTAGAAGGGGGCCTCGGCCCCCTTCCCTTGGTCGATCATGGCCGGTGCTCGAGTCACTCCGCCGGCACGCTGGCGTCGGTCGAGATGATCTCGCGCTGCTTGGGGGCGAAGATCGCGTAGATGAAGAGGAACGCACCCAGCACCACGGCGAGGCCGGCACCGAGCCGCATGACGTAGAACAGCGCCAGTTGATCCTGCACGGCCATGTAGTACTCGCCGAGAACCCGCTGCATGTGCGTCTGGATGGTGCCGGCGAAGGTGAGGGTGAAGGTCATGAAGGCCATGCCGCCGGTCATCAGCCAGAACGACGCCATGTTGAGCACCTGGTTGTACGGGTCGCGGTTGGTGAGGAGCGGCATGGCGTAGGTGACCACCGCCAGGACCAGGGCGACATAGGCACCGAAGAAGGCGAGATGGCCGTGGGCGGCGGTGATCTGGGTGCCGTGCGTGTAGTAGTTCACGCCGTGCAGGGTGTGCAGAAAGCCCCACACACCGGCACCGAAGAAGGCGACGGTGGCCGAGCCCAAGGCCCAGAGCAGGGCCGCCTTGTTGGGATGGTTGCGCTTCGCCTTCCACACCATGACGAAGGCAAAGGCCATCATGGCGAAGAACGGTGCCACCTCCAGGGTCGAGAAGATCGAGCCGACCCACTGCCAGTAGCCGGGCGTGCCGATCCAGTAGTAGTGGTGGCCGGTGCCGAGCACGCCGCTGAAGAGTGCCGCGGCGACGATCACGTAGAGCCATTTTTCCACGACCTCACGGTCGACACCGGTGAGCTTGAGCATGAGGAAGGCAAGGAGGGCAGCCATGATCAGCTCCCACACCCCTTCGACCCAGAGATGCACGACGTACCACCAGTACATCTTGTCGAGACTGAGGTTGCTCGGATTGTAGAGCGCGAACAGGAACAGGGTCAGACCGGCGAGTCCGAGGAAGAGCACGTTGGTGATGACCGTCTTGCGCCCCTTGAGCATGGTCATGGCGACGTTGGCGAGAAACAGCACCACGCCGAGGACCAGGAGCAGCTTGACCCACGTGGGCTGCTCCAGGAACTCGCGGCCCTCGTGGATGCGAAAGACGTATCCCGCAACGGCGGCAAGGGCGGCGAACACCAGGATGCCCAAGGCCGCGTAGGCCAAGACCGGCGACCAGATCTCGCGCTCCGTTTCCTCCGGGAGGAGGAAGAAGGCCGAGCCCATGAAGCCCAGGATCAACCAGACGATCAGCGAATTGGTGTGGATCATCCGGACGATGTTGAAGGGCATCAACTCGGACAGGAAATTCGGCGACACGTAGATCCAGCCGAGCCACAGGCCGCCGATCTGCTGCACGCCGAAGAGCGCCATGGCCGCTGCGAAGTACCAATAGGCGATACGTTGGGTTTCGTATTTCATGGTTGTGTCCTTAGAGCCTGTCCGAAAAGTTTCCGAGGCCTTTCATCGGCCGACGATCGACCGCCGGCGCGAAGCCGAGCGCCGCCCGATGCCGGGGCACCGGGCAAGCTCGGCGACAAAGCCGGAGCCGATCGTCGGCCGACCGGAGGTGAGCTTGGCAGCGGCACCTGCTTCGTCCTTGATCGACCGACGAGGCGCTGCATCGGCGGCCGATCAACTCCTCGCATCTGCTCACTGCCAAGCTCATGAAATGCCTCGGAAACTTTTCGGACAGCCTCTCAACCGGCGTCGTTCGGGGGCCAATCCTGGGTGTCGATGCGGTCGACCCAGAGGAAGAAATCGGTGAGGTCGCGGACCTCTTGATCGGTCATCTCGAAATACGGCATCTGCCGGCGCCCCGGCACACCGCTCGGCTGCGCGTCGATCCAGCCCCGCATGACCTCGAAGGCGACGTCGCGGTCGTCGGTCACGCCCCAGCGGGTCATGATGTTGCCGAGTTCCGGCGCGAAATAGGCGCCCTCGCCCAACAGCGTGTGGCAATTGATGCAGGCGTGCTTTTCCCACACGTGCTTGCCACGCGCGACCTCCTCGGTCACCGGCAGCGTCGAGCTGTTGACGATGTAGCGATGGCTGTGGACCGTCAGGCCGACGAAAATGACGATGAAAAACAACGATCCGCCATAGAAGACGTTGCGCGCCATCGCCTTGGTGTTCACTTCCGCCATAGGGCGCTCCTTGCTGGAGGTCGGACAGCCTCAATTGCGGGTAGGGAATGCGGTGAGCACGACCGCGCGTGGGGGCGAGCACCGGGCCGGACGGGCGTGGTCGGAAGCCCGGGTCGTCGGAGACTGCGGGAGCAACTGCTGAGCCTTCTGCAACCGCAGCTTGATGCCGGCTGCGCTGTGCCGCCGGCCGTTGCGGTTTGCCCTGCCATTCTCGCGTCCCCTGTTCTCGATACCACTCATCGGTTGAACGCTAGGCGCTCGGCGACGGACCGTCCTTGACCATCGTCAAGCGTCGGCGTGGCTCAGTGCCAAAGTCGGTAAGGCCAAGGTCACGAAGATACAAAATACCGTTACGCGTCGAGCCGCGACCAAGAGTCGGTCGGCCATCGGGTCAAGGGCGATCGCTCCTCCGTGACGCGCAGGACCGCCATCCGTCGCTGCCCGCTGCGGTTGCCAAGTCCCCTTGAAAACGGTTCAATCACGTAGCTTCGATCGTCGTCGCTCTCGACGGCGGTCGAGCGTTGGGAGGATGGACTCGACCAGGAGAACCGAGACGATGCGACCGCTCGGCGGATCGGTGAATGACGAACCGGCGCTTCTGGAGGTGAGCGGGCTCCTCGACGGCGAAGTCGCGCTTCTCGCGCGACTGCCGATGTTCGCCGGTCTCGACACGCAGCAGGTCGATAAGCTCCTGGCGCACAGCGAGGTGCAGAAGGTGCCCCGACGCAAGGTGCTGTTTCACCAGGGCGAGCCTACGACCCGCTTCTTCGTTGTCCTGAGCGGCTGCGTGATGCTGCACCGGGTCAATCCGAGCGGCCACGACAGTGTCATCAGCTTGATGAACCGTGGCGACAGTTTCGCCGAGGCGGCGATGTTCGACTGCGCGGATTTTCCGGTCACCGCGACCGTGATCACTGACGCCCGGTTGCTGATGGTTCCGGCCGAGCCCTTTGTGCGCCAGCTGACCCTGGATCCGCGCCTGGCCCTCAACATTCTGGCCTCGATGTCGCGCCACCTGCGCCGCCTGGTCGAGCAGATCGAGCAACGCGCGGCCAGTTCGTCGACCGAGCGTCTCGCGACCTTTCTCTTGCGCCTCTGCCCGGACAATGCCCAGAGCACCGACTTCGAGCTGCCGCTCGACAAGCAGCTGATCGCCGGGGCGCTGGGCATGCAGCCCGAGACCTTCTCGCGCTCGCTCGCCCGACTGCGCCGGCTGGGCGTTACCAACCTCGGGCTGCGGATAATTATCGCCGACGTCGAAGCACTCAGGCGCTTCTGCGACGGGAACATGCCGCTCGGTCGCTAGACGATGGTCCCGATCACTCACGCAGCCGCATCGACCGTGACCGGCTTCGGATTGCTCCCATGAACTTCGCTCGGTTTCGCGAGCGAAGCCGTCGATCGCCGTAGCGCTGCGCGGATGGCGGGCGTGGTCGTGCCGCAACTGTAGCAACGCTAGCCCATTAGTCGTCCGCACAGGTTTTTGGCAACGATGTTCCATCGAATGCCCGAACCCACTACCTAGGCCGCTGCTGCCATGGTGCTACGACATGAACCGCCACATGGTCGCTGGCACCGAGTATGGGGAAGCCAGCCGGCGACGCCGCGAATCGTTCGAAAAAGCTCATCCGAAAAGACTTGGCGCAAGCTGCGAGTAGCAATCCTCCTGGTCCGTAGGCACGCCTGCCGATTGTGGCTGGTTCATGCCGATCTCGCTGGGTGCGAAGGCTGTTCGCGCGCTGAGAGGTGGCGCCTGCTCAGGCCCCCAAGATTCAGGCGATGATAAACCCGACATCGGCCAGCGTCGCATCCAACGTCGTCGGCCCAACCACGCTCACCACGTCGCCCGGCTCGAGCACGGTCTCGATTACGGCGATGAAGCCGGCGGTGCCTGCAGCGGCTGCGAAGCGCATGGTGGCGAGGCTGGCTCCGTTACGGCGGATGTCGAAATCGGTTTCAACAGTTGCCGCGACGGCGGCGCTGCCCCCGCTGCCGGCGAGGTCGATGGCGAGACAGGTCCGGCGGGCGATGGGCACACGCAGCAGCAGCTCGCTGGCTCCGGGCTGGCCGGGCTTGAAGGCAGTAATGTCGGCCGGCGGGTCGGCGGCGTCCTCGGTCTCGACGACCCCGAGGGCGAACCAGCTTCGGCTGTTGGCGAGGATGGCATTACAGGAGGGGCTGGTGAAGTTCACCCGCAGCTGGAATCAGTCGCCGGCGGTGACGGGCAGCACGGCCGTGAAGGTGGCGAAGTCGTTGTTGGTGTAGCCGGTACTGCCCTGGCGGAAGGTGGCGGCGGCGCCCGGGATGGACATCTGAGCGATGGCGAGCATCACCGCGCGCGAGGAGCGCCGCCCG
>CAZHNG010000065.1:0-24291 GCA_964533785.1 uncultured Saprospiraceae bacterium
AAATTTGTGGTATACCATTAATTTTTAATAGTCATTGATTATCAATGCGTTATGTACCGAGTCCTGCAAGTTGGGTTAATTTCATTTACTAGAATTACAAAATTTTCTTCTTCGGAGAGATCGGATTGGTATTTTCCACTTAGAGTTACTTTGCACAATCCGAGTATTACAATAGGAACGCCTTTGGACTTATCGGAGAGCCTCCTTATTTCAACATTTTTTATCCCAGGCAATTGAGTGTAATCGGCAACTAACAATGTTAAATGTTAGTTGCCGATTACAAAATCTTTGAGCAATTTTTTCGGCCCATCGCGATTGCGTCCTTCCTGATAATCAAAAAGTACTAAGTCCTGGTTTCCACATAAGTAAAGCCAATGCCAGCCCTTATGAGTACTACCTTTTTTATTTTTATCCAATACTTTGATGGGGGTTTCATCTACTTGCAGGTATTGGACGTAAAAGAGCAACAATTTTTTCGGGCTGGCCAAAAAAATGGTCGCTCTATCCTTGCATAGTGTTAGTCTGCGCTGTCATCGAGGTTCCGCAAAAAGGGCAGATGCCCAATTATCAACTTAAAAAATTGGAACCATGACAAAGAATATAACATCAACAGAAACTTACCGGATCTACATTGCTTCTCTATCAGATTATAACGCTGGCATCTTACACGGTGCATGGATCGATTTAACAGGGCTTACCATCGATGACATTCAGGATGGAATTAACGAAATCCTGGAAGCTAGTCCACCATACGCTAAGAAATACGGTGAACCCTCAGAAGAGTACGCGATCCATGACTTTGAGCTTGGTGGTATCCGCATTTCCGAATACGAAGACCTCAATACAGTAGTAAGCATTGTGGAGGCTTGGGAAGAACACGGAGATGCTTTCGCAGTTTATTATAACGACGTTGACGATCTTGAAACGGCCATATCATGCTTTGAAGATGCCTATCAGTGTGAATATGATTCCTTTTTGGATTACCCCACTCAAACTTTCGATGAATTGTACGCTCATTCAATACCGGAAAATCTCCGTCACTATATCGATTATCAGGCTTTCGCCCGTGATCTGGAAGCCGAAGGCTATTACATTGAAGATGGTCATGTATTCCGGCCTGTATAGTATTAGGATTACGTTCTTACTTCTCTTTTCAATAAAAAAGGGCCGTCACTTACCCAGCCTCAATGACGGCCTTCCAAGAAGAAGACTTGCAAATCTTAAGTTGACAAGCTCGGACTTTTCCAAACTTACCAGTACTCAATTGCAAATATACCTATTTAAATAGATAATTAATATCTACTTACGTGAATAATTTTACATATAAATCTGTGGATAACTACAACTCAAGTTATATTGCTGCAAAAAAACATTGGCGTTAGACAAGGATAAGTTTGACATTCCAAAAAAACTCAATCGAATTCTGGAAGAGCTGGAAGAGCAGGAACGTTCTATGTTGTGGTTATCAAAGAAAACCGGAATAACCTACCAAACTATTTTTGACTACTGTCATAACATTAAGCAGCCGAATCTCATTAGGCTAAAAGTTATCGCTATTGTTTTAGGCGTAAAGTCCTCTAGCCTAATAGTAGATTGAATACTAGCTTGCATTCTAGCTGTAAACGGCATATAATAGTAGCATGAAAATAGAAACCTTAAAGACCGAAACAGCCAAGCTTTCGAAGGCGGAAAGACAAGAACTTTTAGGCTATGTTGAAAATCTGGTGGCGGATGATGAAAATCAATTCGAATTCACTGCGGTCGAATAGAAATTGTTAATTAGAAGAAGCGAAGAAATCAGAACTGGCAAAGTAAAAACCATTCCCGTAGGAAAGGTTTTAGTTGAGATTAAAAAAAAGCACACCTTTTAGACTTAAATTGTTTTGTTTTTTCAATAAATCAATTTTAATTTTTAAATTTAACCTAAAATTCTTGCGAATACACCAAACAGCAAAAAATTTGGATATAGGAAACAAATCGATGAAAGACTTTGATTTGTTTATAAACGAATGATAGATGTTGTATCGTAATAAAAATGCTTAATCTTCAGGTGCATTTTTGGCGATCTAATATAGTAAAAGTATATTTCGGCCAATATTTAATAATCTCAAAAAAGAGCCTAGATGGACGCAGCAACCACTTTTAGGATATATGAGTTAAAAAGACAAGCCAAAAATATTTCTAATGCTATATGTCATTTTTATTCAGAAGCATTACAAGTGGCTTTAGAAAGGAACCATCATCAAAGCGGTATAAGTCTCAAAGTTATAGGTGATTTTAACAAAACAATCAAACTACTTTGGGCTAAACGAATGAAAAATACCGGACATGAAGAAAGAAGAGTCCTGGTGGAAATGGCCGCTTATGGTATTGCTTTTTATCTTGTTACGGATTTAACAGAATATGAAATAATTCAACAAGGTCTGCAAGGCGACGGATTTGACTATTGGCTTGGTTACAAAGAAAGTAATCCTAAATATGATCCTGATAACTTTTTGAATGCGGGTCTCGAGGTATCGGGAATCTTTAATGATAGTTTGAGTGTTGTAGAAAGAAGGGTAAAAGATAAAATAGCCCAAGTAAGGAGAAAGAATCCAGATGGCTTCTCCACATACATTGTGGTGACGGAATTTGGTCAACCTTTAAGTAAAATTTTAAAAGTATGAGTAGCAAGACTCAATTATTGCATCAAAAAGCAATGGAAAATGCAGAAAGAGCATTTAACGCTAAAAATGACGGTGATAACAACCTTTATAGAAAATTTATTAATATAGCTTATAAGGAAGAGAAGGAAGCTGCTTTGAGGTTATTAAATAAGAAATCAGCTGAACCAACCCGATCTATCTTGTTCAGAGGAGCCATAAGTCTTGCTATAAAATGTAATGAATATCAAGAAGCTGCAGAGCTTACCTCCATGGCTTTAGATGGAAATCCACCGTTACAATTGAAAACAGAAATAGAGAATTTGTATAAGTTGATTGAAGAAAAAATAAATCAAAACGGAGGGTCTTCCTTAAACCCTGATAGTGAAAAAATAATTATAAGTAAGGATAAATTATCAGGTAAAAAGACTTCAGAGACGAGAATTCAAATATTTAAGGACCTTAATGGTGAGTTCCATTTTCGGGTTTTAGCCCGAAATGGTAAAGTTATTCTTAAAAGTAACAAAGGTTATTCTTCTGTTCAAGATTGCAAGAAGGGTTTAAGTTCTTTTATTCAAAGTGCTAGCTCACGATCTCAATTTGAAAGCAAAACTGATACTTCTTCTGGAAAGTTCTATTTTATCGTAAAATCATCGAGTGGAAAAGAAGTAGCAAAAGCCGAAGGGCTTTATGACTCATACAAAAGACTAAATTTTGACATTGAAATAGTTACTGAAAACATCACAACTTCTGAAATTAGCGTTCTTAACTTATAAAGCGTCGGTTTAGAAATTCCAAACAATTCACAAATCTCCATTATTGGATACTATCTGCTGTTATACAATTCCACCAAGTGTTTAGCCCGTGCTTCCGTTACAACAAGACTATGACGCCGTCAAAGCAGCTGTTTCTATGAAATGGAGTAACGGACAAGTTGAAGGGCAGATAAACCGGTTGAAGAATATTAAGCGGCAAATGTACGGACGAGCTGGTTTTAAGCTATTGCGTAAACGGATTTTGATGGATTCTAGTTAATCATTTCCACCAAAATTGGGGAAGAACCATTCGGAATTGCGAAAAATTGTGCATTGTTAGTTGCCGATTACACTCCGCTTGACCTAGAAGATTTTGATATATCTTTCTTCTTTGAAAATGCATATTCACTCACTGGACATAAAATGGGAGACAAAAAATAATATTAAATCTTTCCAAGCAGAAGAATTCAAAACTGAAGAGATCAAAATAGAATACGAAAATGGATCGTTTCATCCTGTTAGATATATTCATGCAGAATATGATTTAACCGAAAAAGTTTTTAGACACTTTGATGGGGCAATTCACTTTTATACTGAAGATGAATATTACCGAAGAAGAGATTCTGACTTCAATTTTAATAAAAAAAATACTACGCACATAAAAAGTATCCGTCCGAGCAATCACATATTGCTAAAACTTGCCAGGTCTCATAAATTTGCGGATAATGGGGCAGGTTCAGGTTGAGGTTTTTCGAAGGATACATAGCAAGGCAACAGATCCTTAATCTTGTTGATAGGATAATCCTGGATTTCAGTCAGGACTGCATAGAGCCATTGAAAAGGATCCAGGCCATTTAATTTGCAACTACCAAAAAATGAATACAGCATGGCGGCATTTTTCGCTCCCTGATGAGAACCTGCGAAGAGATAATTTTTACGTCCTAATGCTAATGGCCGCACCTGATTTTCAATTGGATTATTATCGATATGCAATCCGCCATGGGTGGTGTAACGACTTAGCAGTTCCCATCTTTTAAGGCTATAGGCAATGGCTTTTCCAATAGCTGAAGTAGGCAATACCTTTGGATACTCCTTTTTTAACCAACGGCCTAATTCTTCTAGTATAGGAACAGCAAGTAGTTGGCGCATTTCATGGATGCGATCCCAGTTGGCTTTTTCTTCTTTGAGTTTAGCTTCCAGATGGTAGAGTTGTTGGACTTGGCTGAGGAAATAAGCGGCCCGTTCAGGGTCGTTATCCTTTGCCTGATCAAATTTACGGCGGGCATGTGCCATGCAAGCCAGCATGGTGATTTTCGGGTTTTTCTCAAAGGCTTCGTAGACACTTAAGCCGTCGGTTTGCAAATAACCTTCAAAATCTTTGAGCAATTTTTTCGGCCCATCGCGATTGCGTCCTTCCTGATAATCAAAAAGTACTAAGTCCTGGTTTCCACATAAGTAAAGCCAATGCCAGCCCTTATGAGTACTACCTTTTTTATTTTTATCCAAGACTTTGATGGGGGTTTCATCTACTTGCAGGTATTGGACATAAAAAACCTCTTCTTTTAGTGCTTCGTAAAGAGGCAACAGCAATTGACAACAGGCATTGACCCAGTCGCTGAGGGTAGAAGTGGGGATGCGCACCCCCTGACGCAACATCATTTGGGCCTGGCGGTACAATGGCAAGTGGTCTACAAACTTACTGACCAGGATAAATGCCAGCAAGGATTCGTGGGCAATGCTTTTTTCAATGGCCCGACTTGGCATTTTGCCAATAACTACCCCGGAACCATCTGCTTTAGCATATTTTTTGCGAATAATTTCAATGACAAAATAGGTAGAAGGTTGCTTAGCTAGTACTTCGCTAACTTCCTGTCCAATGCAGACCATACCGGTTGTATCCATGTCCGGCTCAATCACGATCTGAGTACGTGGCAAATGCTCCGGTAAAGGATGGCGTCCGGGATGGCGCTTCTTTTTTCGACTGTAGGATATTTTTTCGGTTGATGCTTGTTCTTCTGTTGGTTCTTCAACTTGTTCATCATTCAGATCCAGGCTCAATTGGCCGGGTAGTGGTTGTGACTCAAAACGTTCACTCTTCTTGCCGAAGATCAGGCGTTTCAATTGATTGAGCTCTGCCTCCAGTTTCTCCAGGCGCTTTTCCTGTTCCAGGCTATGCTCCAATAGTTGTTCGCGGCTATATGTTTCGAGTTTCGCTTTCACATCCCAAAGGTACGATCACCTGCTGTGGAAAGCCCTGTTTTCCAGTACTTTTTACCAACACCGCACTATTTTTTCCGTGGATAAATCACAGGGTAACGGCAAATTTTCCTTTGCCATTGCAAAAAGTGTGGATAACTGAGCCGGAAAAGGCAATTTCGTTTTCAGCTGGAAACTCACTGGCCTTGATCCGGAAGAGCATAGCGTTTTCGACGTCGAACGGATTTGAGTTCCACACCTTCCAGGATTAATAATAACTCCTCCCATTTTAATGCATAGGTTTTACTGGACGGATCAAAATGGGGTAACTCGAAAGTACCTTGTTCCAATGCTTTGTAAAAGATCACAAAACCACTGCGGTCCCAAACCAGTAGCTTGATCTTATCCCGCCGCCGATTAATGAAAATGAAGATATCTCCCAACAAGGGATTGCGACCCAATTGTGAACGTACCAAACCACTCAGTCCATTGAAACTTTTCCTCATATCGGTAGCCTCGCGGTACAAATAATAATTTCGGTTACTACTGAAAGGCAACATCAACTCGGTAGGATTTCTTTTAGTATCTGTATATCGATCGGCTGGCCGATCCTTAATATCGTGCCGTCCGTATAATGAATCTCTGCAAAATAGGAAAGGCAGTCTTGAGTTTGTGCGTCTACTTTGATTGGAACAAAACCGGGTGTGTCTTCTTTAGAAATTTTGGACTCTTCATTTTCTTTGCGGTATTTACTGCGCCAATAATTGAAGGTATGCGGCTTAATATTATACTCCTCGCAAATCGATTGTTGGGTCCGACCACTGTGCATCCATAATTCTATCAAGGGATACATGAAATCTGAGGTCAAACGCTGACCATTCAAAGGGTAAGGTACTGGCCTGTTTGTATGACTTTTTGAACTACAAAACTAGGTACTATACTGTAACGGCGCTAGTTGTAGTTGCTCGGACGGATACTCTTCCTCTGCTATTAATGCAAAAGATTTTTTTAGGTGATCTATTTGCCTAACTGCATGAATAGACCTCATGATATGTGGCATCAAAATAGATGATCTCGGATCTGGCAAATCACTGCATAGATCTCTCAACGGAAAAACATATTCTTTTAGTAGGAAATATGGATCTCTAATATTTTCAACATTTGGATCATCCTCTTTTTTGTGCCAATTTATGACGATTTTGTCAAATTTCATGAGAAACGGGTCTTCCTCCGGGGGAATATTATGAACCTGATTGTAGGTCAGATTACTTTCAAATAACCTTTGTATTTCGCCAATGTTTTCCCTCCAGTATTTTTGAAAATCATCAAATTTTGCATTGAAAGTGGCAAAATCTGTAAGTCTTCTGTCCTTAAAGAACTTAATAAGACTTAAAGCTTTATCTAAATTAATAAAGGCCTTGATTTTTTTGTCTTTATCCCCCTTTCTTCTAGTAATAAAAATTTTATAAAGGTCACTATGGTTAATCCTTTCTATTTTTTCTAGTTGCAGAGAAGTGCTTACAGCCATTTCATAATCTGTAACTCTTTCTTCCTTGATTACTTTAATATACTTTTTTAATGCTTCTATCTGTTCTTTAAGAGGATCATCAAGAGCGTTTAGCATTTCGATGTAGTATTCTTCCAACTCTACATACTTCTTCTCGGTCTGATCTTTATATTTTTGAATTTCAAGCTCTAAAGCCTCTTCTCTCATGAAGTTTTCATCACTTTTATATAGGGATTGAGTATGCAATTCATCAGTATGTTTCTTTAGTTCACTGACTTGTTTTTCAATATTTGTGTTTAACTTATTTTGTTCTTTAACAATTTCCTCAAGTGCGTTTAGCTTTTTTTCTGTTTTTTTATCTTTCAAAAAAAGTTTGAAAATACCCCAAATAGCGGCTGGAATCCCAAGAAGCACTCCAATCGCACTAATAAGCTCCGTTATTTTAATTCCGTGATAAACAATGGTGCTTTCATCCATTAGATTGTATTTAAAATTTAAACATAAATATGTAATTTAAGAGCAATCTATAAAAACACAAAAAGGCCAGGTGTTATACCTAGCCTCTTTATCTTTTTTACCGTATCTTTGATCTGTTCCCCAAAATGACCCCTTTCTTGATGGTCTTCGATCTAAAAAACTGTGAATCAGATCGTTGTTTGATATTGTTTGTAGACCCACTAGGACTCGAACCTAGAACGACAGGACCAAAACCTGCTGTGTTACCATTACACCATGGGTCTATCCGCTTTTTATTAGCGACTGCAAAGATAATCGATATCTGGATAATTGTCAAACCCTTTGGGTGATTTTTTTATGCCGGTGCTTTTTATGGCTGTCGCCTATCCCGCACTACCTGTAAGCTTTCCGCTTTTCCATTGTTTTAATATATTTTTAACGCTGGATTGACATTGTCAAACGTTCTAATAGTGCATAAATGGCTTTCCATCCATTCCTGCGTTGGGCAATTGGCATTTTTGTGGCCGAATGCCTAAACTTGTGGTTCATTTAAAACACAACGACCATTGATAACCCGATATAAGTTTTTGTACCCGCTGCTTTGCCTGTTTTGCTATAGCTGCGCCACCGTCATTCCGCCCGAAGGTGGAGAACGGGATGAAGAACCACCGAAAGTAGTGGAGGAAAAATCGACACCAAACTTCCAGACGAATTATCTGCCGAAAGAAATTGAACTGACCTTTGATGAATGGGTAAAACTGGAAGACTGGCGCAACCAGGTCGTAGTCTCTCCGCCGGTGGGACGGCAGGATTACGAGGTAAAGCTGAAAGGGAGGGCGGTCTATTTTACTTTTAAGGAGGATCTGGAACTGCGGCAGGATGCAACTTATACCATCAATTTCGGGGAGGCGATAAAGGACCTGAACGAAAGTAATCCGGCGGAAGACCTGCGCTTCGTTTTTGCGACGGGTGATGTACTGGACTCCCTCAGCGTAAACAGCAAGGTGATCGATGCGAAAACGAATGAGCCGGTAGAAAATGCGCTGGTGCTGCTCTACGAAAACAGGGCGGATACGGTGGTGCGTACGGAAAAGCCTTTTTATTTCGGCAAAACGAACGAGGAGGGGGTTACGCGCATCGAAAATATCCGGGCGGATAGTTTTAAGGTGGCGGTACTGGTGGATAGTGATAATGATTATTTGTACAACCAGCCGGAACGGGAGCAGTTTGGTTTCCTGGATTCGCTGATCAGCGTGTCTTCGTCGCCGCTGGATACGATACGCCTGAAGGTCTTTCTCGAGGAGCCACCACTTCGGTTGAATAGTTTCGAGACGGAGGACTATGGTTTGGTCAAGCTGGTCTTCAACCGGGATCCTTATGATTTGGATAGCCTTTTTGCCGGCGTCGACCTGGAGCTTATTCCAGAGGTGGATAAGGATACCTTGAAACTATGGAATAGTTATCCGCCGGAGAATGGCTGGAAATTGTTCGTACAAACGGATACGAGTGGCATCGATACCGTTGGGGTCGGGCCATTTGAAACGGTGGAGATGGACAGTCTCAAGCTGGCCCGTAGGCTGCAGATCAAGATCACCCCTTTCAATCCTGCGCAGCAGATCGAGCTCACCTTCAATCAGCCGCTGGCCAGCTGGGACACCTCGCGCATTATTTTTATGGCGGATACATTACTGACGCGTATTGACCCGACCATCGCCATCGATAGCGTCAACCGGCGAAAGCTTTCTTTTGCCTACAACTGGAAGGAAGGTCGCCCCTATCAGTTGACCTTACTACCGGGAGCTCTTACGAGTATTTTCAACCAACCGCACGATACGATCCGCTTTGATTACCGGGCGGACCTGATAAAAAAATACGGCAATATCAACCTGAGCATCACCGGGCTGGATACGACTTCGCAGTACATTATTCAACTCAGAGAGGGGGAGAAAATCGTCCAGTCTTTTATTGCTGAAAATACGGCTTCTTTTGGCGAGCGGTTGAGAACGATTAAAACGGGGAAGTACCAGGTGCATATTATTACGGATCATAACCGCAATGGGCGCTGGGATACGGGAGATTATGACCTGAAGCGGCAGCCGGAGCCGATCTTCATTAAGGAATTAGAGCAGTTGCGGGCTAATTGGGATTTGGATGTGAGCATTGGGGTGGGGAGTGGGTGAGAATGGGTTTTTTGAACTACGGAGGACATGTAGTGCATGGAGTTTTTTTGATTATTAGGAACTTCCTTGCGGAAGTTGTGAAGGTAGTTCTGTAGATTGACAATTATTAACGCTATGAACTCCATGTTCTCCGAAGTAAAAACAACTATCCCTACGTTGATTTACTCAGCAATCAAAGTATCTGACAACACCGCGCAAGTACTGAAAAAACCCAGCCCGCCGTTGCTGATATTCGTCGGTAAACTCGCAGGATCACTGTAAAAAAAGCCGCCTCTCCATTGGGTTTCGATGACTAAAGCTTTCAGGTAGGCCGCAAAATCATCATTAAGGCCAAATTTTTTGATGGCGACCACGCTTCCCGCTGGAAAGAGGAGGGTATCTCTGGGCGGCGGTACGAATCCACTGACTTCAACCGTATTAAAAGTATAGAAAAAAGTCCTGGCCCTAATTGGTTCCATTTGCTCCAGGTGGGACCAGTCGATATTGATCTCGTACATCGCTTGCTGGTTGGCATTGTAAATGGAAGGCACTTGATCAAAAGTGAGGCTATTGGTTTGTTCCACTTCGGTAAAAGTGAATTGGGGGATCGGAGCCACTTCCGAAAGCTCACTGGTAGCACTGTAAGGGACTCCTTCCCAGTCCACGACTAAATGATAATCCAGGTTGTTGAGGACGGCAAAAGGGACTTCGCTTTTGTATAGCCCCGGTTGATGGTCATCCGCCTGAAAACGGAAGATCGTCCGGTTGACCTCAATGTTTACGGTAGCATCGATTACTGGCGCGGCCTCTCCGTTCAAGGTGCTGAAACTTTGACTAAGTTTGACCTCCTGCGTCTTGAGTTCATTCGTCAGAATGGCTTCCACTACCAGTTGGCCGTTTTCAGCCGGATCGATCTCCCAATCCCTTATGCTTTCACAAGAAAAGACGGCGATAACAAAACAGCAAATGAATCCAACCGGGAAGATATTTGACTGATACATATTTTCAATATTTAAATTTATAAGTGAGAGAGGGAAAAAAGCGGATCAGATCTAACTGAGTAGTATTCAGCGCTTCTCTGGAAACAAAATCTGCCTTGACCAATGGACGAGGTCCTTCCGAAGGTATTTTATTGAAGTTTACCGAAATGACGTTTCGGTGGGCCAGCGCATTGTAGACCGAAAAGGTGAGGCTGTGTTGAAAGCGCCGCGTTAAGTCTTTGTTCAAAAGGTATTTGATAGAGAAATCAACCCGGTTATAAGTAGGCAGGCGATCGTTGTTTTTTTCGTCGTAAATGGGCACCGTCTGGTCATTAAAAGTGTAAAAACCCGTCGGAGCGGAAAAGGTCGAACCGCTGAAAATAGTCCAGTAAGTAGAAAGCAGCAGTCGTTTACTCCACTGGTAATTCAAGAGTAGGGAAAAATCGTGCGGCCGGTCCTGAAAGGCGGGATAGACCTGATCATTATTAATTCCCGGTGTTTTACGCAGTGCCCTGGAATAGGTGTACGTTGCCCAGCCATTTAAACGGCCGAATTCTTTTTTCAGCAAGAATTCAATCCCGTAGGTTTCCATCGTACCGAAACAGAGTTCCCCTTCCAAAAAAGGATTCAACAAAATATTGGCGTGGTTCTTATACTCGACCTGGTTGCGAAATTGCTTGTAATACAGAGCCGTACTGAATGAGAGCTCCGGCTTTTGAAAATATTTGGAAAGATTCAATGCCCACTGCCGTGCAAACTGAGGACGTAAATTAGGGCCGGAAGGCAGCCATATTTCCAGGGAATTGAAGGGAGAGATCGAATTAGAGATCAGTTGCAGGTACTGGTGATAATGGCCATAACTGAACTTCAGTTGGGAGGTAGGACTGACGGCATATTCAATACTGAGTCGCGGATCAATATTAAAATAGTTGTTATAGATGCCTTCCGCGATGGTGGTGGTGTCTACCACCTGGTATTGATCGCCGTAGGAATAATAGGTCGCGGGGCCGGAGTTGGACCAGTTCAATACTCTCAGGCCGGCGTTGATTTTCAGTTGATCCGTCAGGTTGAAATGGCCCTGATAATACAAGCCCAGTTTTTGGGAATAATTAGCGGTGATCTCGGGTAAAACCGCGATGGTAGAATCGAGCGAGAAGCTGCCCGGATCGATGAAATGGCCTTGTAGTTCCAGTCCAAATTTAGTTTTGAGCCGGGGACTGATATAATGCGTGAAATCGGATTTAAAGCCGAGGGTCGCCAGAGAGGATTGCCAGTAATTGGGGGCCGAAAATAGCCGGTAACCGTAATTACCGGTATAAAGGGTGGTGTTTGAAAAAAGTCGGGGGCCAAAAATGTGATTCCACCGTAGACTGGCGGCAAAATTACCCCAGCGAATCCCTGCATCTTCAAATTCATTGATACCATTCGCGGTAGTGAAATTATCTCCGCTTAAGATGGTGGTAAAATAGATACGATCTTGATTGTTGACCTTATGATTCCACTTAAAATTAAAATCGCCGAAAAACAGCTTGGCGCCGGGATTGCTTTCTCTATATAACCACTCAAAATTTGATCTTCGAAAAGAAGTAAAGATGGAGCCTTTATTCTGGCTCACGGGTGCTTCGAGTGCAAACCGGTACATCAATGGGTTAACCGCACCGTTCAGTTCCAGTTGATTCAAGTTACCGTCCTTCGTCCTGATACTGATAATGGAAGACAGGCGGTCTCCCAAACTGGCCGGCATATCGCTTTTGTACACCTGAATGCTCTTGGTAAAATCCGGTACTACCAGGGAATAAAAGCCAAACAAATGAGAGGGGTTGTATATCGGAGCGTCATCGATGATGATCAGGTTTTGGTCGCGCTCACCCCCGCGGGCATACATAAAGGCAGAACCATCGCTGTGCATTTTTATGCCCGGTAGGCTTTGCAAGCCTTTTACTAAACCGGATTCTCCGCCAAATTCCGGCATGTTTTGCAGGATATTGGCAGAAAAGTCAATTTGCCCCAGGTCTTTTTTTTCCACACTCCTATTCAAATTACGATCCACTATAACGCTGGGCAATGCAATAGAAACGGGCTTCAATGCCACGTTAATCGTTTTATTCTGCTTTATTTCAATAGCTAACATGCCCAGTTCGAAGCCTACATAAGAACAATGAAGTTCGTGCTTACCGGCCTGCAATTGCAAAGCAAAATAACCAAAGGCATTGGTCACAACGCCGCTGGCCGTTCCCGCGATAGCAACCGTAGCTCCGATGAGATGTTCGCCGGTAGATCGATCACGAATAAATCCACTTAACGTATAGTATTTTTCCGGTTCCTTCTTTTCGGGAAAATTCAGAACGATCTGGTTCTCAATGATGGTATAAGCGACACTAATGGTGCTGCCCAAGGCTTCGAGGGCATCTTCCACCGGGGCGTCGCGGACATAAAAAGATACTACTGCATCAATGTCCACTACGCGGGAATTGAAAGAGAAGTTCAATCCGCTCTGACGGGTGATCTCGGCCAGCAGATCTCCAACTTTAATGGAGGACGCTTGAATGGTTATGGTGGGCTTGGTTGGTTTGGTTTGTGTCCAGAGACACAAGGGGATGAATAATAAAAGAACGAATGCAAGTCCCGTTTGCTTCATCGTTGAATAGTTCTCAGGTTTATGATTTTATTTCATAAGACGCTAGATGTACTGACAATCTTTCTTATACCCTAATTTGTATGATTCTTTGTGAAGACGATCTATGAAGTCTCCTGACAATAGCCGTCCACGTAGGGCCCGCCGCGTAGGGCCCGTATGGGTCTGGGCAGGTTAAGAGTCAATTTATAGTATCGGTTAAAAACTCTTTAAATCTTTGATTTTTCGAGACTTCGTCTCTTAAAATTTTTATCGAACCCCGCCTACACCTAAGGATTTCGGCGGGCAGGCATGGAGGTTTGGAGAACATAAAGTTTAAAAAGAAAAAATCGAAATTTTTTCTTTTTGGGTTCCTGACTTCAAAATTATTTTGCCCGGCAGTGTGGACGAGACCTGAGAGGTTTTGAAACCTCAGAGGCCTTTTTGAGGTCAATCACAACTAGCTCCCGACAAAATGAATTGTTCGCCAACCCTTTCGACCTGAATACCCGGTAAGGAGGTTTCGATGATTTTCAGGATAGCAGCCAGGGATTGATTTTCGTAAGCCGCTGTTAACGGACAGTCCTTAATCTCATCCGAATCAATCGTAATATTCGTATTAAAGTGCCGGTTCAGGGCAAAAATAGCTTGTTCGAGCGGCGTGTTTTCAAAAACTAAAGTATTGGTTGTGAAAGAAAGATAGTTGGGGTCTTCATTCTTTTGCTTGTTCAGGGATTGCTCTTGTTTGTTGAAAACAGCCTTCTCATCAGCTTCCAGAATAACCGAAGTATCTGCTTTTACGGCTACTGTTCCTGATTGTACGATCACCTGGAGGTCAGCTTGTTCGGCTCTGGAATCTACGAGAAAGGCCGTTCCCAGCACTTGAATTTCAACACCTTGGGTCTGGATAACGAAAGGCTGCGCTTCGTTCCTGGCAACTTCAAAAAAAGCGTTTCCATTCAATTCTACTTGGCGTTGGCTACCGTCTTTGCTGGTTTGAAAACGCAGGGAAGAAAATCGATTGAGCAAGACCTGGCTACCGTCCGGCAGATCAATGGTATTTACTTGATCCGCAGTTTGAAATGCCAGTACTCGGGAACTACTATAATTTACCACTATCCACAACCCTGCTGCCAAAATAAGGGCTATAGAAGCCGCAATGCCCAACCAGTTCCGCCGCCGGACCTTCAGATCTACCAGTTTTTTTTGTTCGGATAGCCGAGCATTCGTTTGTTCCCACAGTTGATTAACTTTTACTTGATCAGTATCGTCTTTCATCCCGCTCAACATCCAGGCTTTTTTAAAAGCCATAAAGGTGGCTTTATTTTCAGGAGCAGCCATAACCCACTCTTCCAGTTGCCGCACTTCTGCATCGCCGGCATTTCCACTGAGGTAGCTGGAAATGAGCTCGAAATAGTCGTTATGTAGTTCCTGGTCAGACATTTTTATGATTGAAGTTGAGGTTTAGTCAAAGCCTCTGTTTACCCCATTATTTCTATTACACCCAAAAAGTCAAATACCCTTATTGCAGCCACCAAAAAATAGAAATTAATACCGTAAGATAATCCTTTAGATTTTCTTTTAAACATTTCATGGCTTTGGTCATGTGCGCTTCTACGGTTTTTTGGGCGATTCCCAGCTCTTCCGCAATTTCCCGGTATTTCATTTCCCGGAAGCGGCTCATCTCAAATACCTGCCGGCATTTGGGAGGAAGTGTACCGAGAGCCTGACTGATCTTACCCTGCAATTCTTCAGCCGAGAAGGGTTCACCTTTGGCTTCGTGGTAATTTTCCGTATCAAGATCAAGGTCGCCGCAATCGATATCCAATATTTTACTACGGTATTTTTTATGATCCCTGATGTAATTCAGACAACGGTTCTTTACCGCAGTAAACAGGTAGGATTTGATGGATTGATCCGAATCGATCTGGCTGCGTTTTTCCCAAAGGGTAATAAAAACGTTCTGGCAAATATCCTGAGCTATTGCCGCCTCCCCTACGTACTGCTGTGCAAAATTACACAGATAGCCAAAATGCGTTTTGAACAACTGCTCAAACTGCTTTTTATTGAAGTAATTATTTGGTGTTCGTTCCGGCATATGAGTTTTACGGGATCACTAATGCTTTTTGTTGCAATGCATGATATAGTACTTCAGTACGTTGTTTTCAAATTATATTTGCGTACTGGAAATTATATTTGATTGAAAAAATAACAAAAATTAACAGATTCTCCATGCCCTCGTATGTTTCAAAACTACAACCCATGACATTCGCCGATAAAATACTAACCTTCCACAAAAACTTGAACAACAATTGGGACTTGCCCGCTGGTGTCGAATTATTATATCCCTTCGACAATAAGGATACCTGGGCCGCCATGCACTCCTTTTTCAAAAAATACTTCGATGACCAGCGGAAAAGGACATTGGTATTTGGGATCAACCCCGGTCGTTTTGGCGCCGGGATCACAGGAACGCCGTTTACCGACCCCAAAATACTGGAAGAGGTTTGCAATATTCCCAATCCTTTCCCCAAAAAGAATGAACTATCCGCTATTTTTGTCTATGATTTTATTGAAGGGTACGGAGGTCCGGAGCGCTTTTACCGTGATTTTTACATCACTTCGCTTTGTCCGTTAGGATTTGTTAAAGACGGTAAAAATTACAATTATTACGATGGAAAAGACTTGACAGCCGCAGTGGAACCCCATATCATTCACAACATCGAAACCAATCTTTCTTTTGGTTGTAATACGGATGTTGCGCTCTGTTTGGGTCGCGGTAAAAATTACCAGTATTTTCAGGCATTAAACGAGCGGAAGCAATTTTTCAAGGAGGTCGTACCTTTGCCGCACCCGCGTTGGGTGATGCAGTACCGTCGGAAAAGGCAAGATGAGTTTCGGAAGAATTTCGTGGAGGAATTGAAGAATGCCGTTGGTAGAAATTAAACTCCGATGTTTTATACATAAACGAAATTGAGCATAAACTTTTATATACAGATGAAAAACCTTCTTTTTCTTTTCCTGGTCTTGCTTCTTACCAATTGTGGAGAACCCATTGATAACTCCAGTCGATCAGCCGCCGAAAGCATAGTGCTTGAAGAGATCACTATCGATCAGGTCCAGAAGGCTTACGGCAATGGAGCCTTCACCATTGAAGAATTGGTACGGGCCTACCTGGACCGCATTACCGCTATTGATGACAACGGCCCTCAACTCAATGCCATTATCGAGGTAAATCCCGATGCTATTGCCATTGCCAAAACACTCGATGAGGAAATGAAAGCCGGAAACAGCCGGGGCCCCATGCACGGCATTCCCGTCATTCTAAAGGACAACGTGGATACGCACGATAAAATGTCTACAACTGCCGGCGCCAGAGCCATGGCCGGTTCTAAGCCGCTACGGGACAGTTGGATCGCACAGAAGCTCCGGGAAAGCGGTGCCGTTATTCTGGGAAAAGCCAACCTGAGCGAATGGGCCAATTTTCACAGTAGTTTTTCTTCCAGCGGCTGGAGCGGACTTGGTGGTCAGACCAAAAACCCGTACGATACGACGCGCAATCCTTGTGGTTCAAGCTCCGGTTCGGCAGTAGCCGTAGCCGCGAACATGTGCGTCGTCGCCATCGGTACGGAAACGAACGGATCCATTGTCTGCCCTTCTAACAATAACGGTATTGTGGGCATCAAACCCACCGTCGGTTTATTGAGTAGATCCGGTATCATCCCCATTTCCTTTAGTCAGGATACTCCCGGACCAATGGCCCGCACCGTGAAAGATGCCGCTATCTGCCTCGGCGTAATGACCGGAGTAGATTCTTCGGACAGCAAGACACTCGCCAGTACAGATCATTTTCGTACCGACTATACCCAATTTCTCAAGGCAGACGGTTTACAGGGAAAAAGGCTCGGACTATTTACCCAACCATTGGGCAGAAATTATAAAGTGGATACTTTGATGAACCGGACAGTCGCTTTCCTCAAGGAACAGGGAGCGGAAGTGATTGAGATCGAACAGATCGCTAAAGAAAATATTAATGGGCCTTCTTACCAGGTATTGCTTTATGAATTTAAAGACGGGCTGAATAAATATTTTGCGTCACTTGGGGCTGCTTCACCGGTTAAGAGTCTGGAAGACCTGATTGAAAAGACCTTCAGCGATTCCGTTGAAATGCAATATTTCGACCATGAGACATTGCGGAAAGCACAGGAAAAAGGTGACCTGACAAGCAAAGAATACCTGGAGGCACTAGATTTCCTGGATACTCACAGCCGAAAAGAAGGCATCGACAGGGTGATGGAAGAGCATGACCTCGATGCCATCATTGCACCGACGGGTGGACCGGCCTGGAAAACCGATTTAATCAACGGCGACAACTTCGGGGCGGGAGTGTTTTCCAGTTCACCTGCTGCCATTGCGGGTTACCCCAATATTACGGTTCCAATGGGCTTTATCGAGGGATTGCCGGTAGGCATTTCCTTTTTTGGAAGTGCCTGGAGCGAACCGGTGCTGATCGAGATCGCTTATGCTTTTGAACAAGGTACGCAGCATAGAAAGGCTCCCGCCTTGGAGTAAGAGGAGGCTTAAGAAAGGAGGAACGCAGACTTACACAGAAAGTAAATATTGATCTGACATTTTCCGGTCAAAGACCGGGTGATATTGTATCGAAGTCTGGAGACTTCGACAATCCGAGGGGAATGTATATAAACACATCAACCTTATAAACAAAATACGGTACAAGAAAGATTGTCATTTCATAAAGCCGTAAGCATAATAAAGTATGAGCCGTCCTACCGTAGCCCTGTTTTATGAGAAATATAAGGTGCTGATCTGGTTGCTGATCGTCATTGCCCAACAGGCCTTTTTCCTGCTCACTACTAATGGCACGGGAGATGATGGTGATAGTATTTCCCATTATTATTACAATCGGTACGCCCTCAGATACCCGGATTTTTTCATTCACCATTGGGCGAAACCTGTTTTTGTCACCTTGTCTTTTCTATTTGCACAGTTCGGCTTTTTCGGTCAAAAGATCTTCAATACTATAGTTGTTATTGTTGCAGCGTATTTGAGTTACCGATTGGCCAAAGCCCTGAAGATCAAACACCCGGAACTGGCTATCCCTATTTTGATGCTGATGCCTTATTATGTGCAGGAGAGTTTATCTGGACTGACGGAACCGCTTTTTTCCTTGCTGGCCGTACTGGCTGTTTTGCTTTTAGTAAAGAAGAAAAATATCGCGGCCGCCATTTTACTTTCCTTCCTTCCTTTTTCGCGGCCGGAAGGTTTGTTTTTTATCGCCCTTGGTGGTGTTTATTTCATCATTACGGCCCGGCAAGGGTGGAAATATTTACCATTATTAACAACGGGGCATATTTTCTATTCCTTGTTAGGCGCTATCGTTTTTGAAAAGGACTGGTTATGGGTTTTCACCGAAAATCCAAATGCAGCATTAGCCCCGACTTACAATCAAGTTGGGGAGTGGATCCATTACATTAAGGGGATTTTGAGCATCACCAATATTCCAATGTATATTTTATTTTGGCTGGGATGCCTGGTAACCGGCTATCGAATATTCCAGGAAAAACTCCATGCTCACCTCAGCATAGCCAGGCTGCTCGTGCTCACCGGCATTTTTACCGTCATTGGTGCCCATACGATCTTCTGGAAGTTTGGCCTGTTTAAATCTTTCGGATTGATCCGAAATATACTCACCGTAGCTCCCTTAATGGCCGTCATTGTTCTGACCGGCATAAATTTCATCACGGTATGGATCAAGCCTCCGCGCTGGAAAACCTTCGCCTACACCATTATCTTAGGCACCCTGATCGGGTATAATTTTTCAGCAAGCAAGTACACCTATCGATATCCCGAGGATTTCAACCTGTCGCCCCTGCAAGTATTGGCCGAAGAAGTATCCGTTTATTTAAAAACTGAGTTTCCCAATTCCGTTTACTACTATTACTACCCTTATTTTTCCATGGCTCTTGGGATCGATCATTTTGACGATGAATACCATAAACACCTGGACGCCGCTATTCAACATCAATCCATTCCTCCGGACGCAGTAGTGATCTGGGACGATTGGTACGCTCCCATGGATGGAAAAGTTCCACTTAGTATGCTGGAAGATCATCCCGACCTCCGCTTTCTGAAAGCTTTTTCAACCACCGGTAAGGATGGAAAGGAGCGTCAATTTGTGCTTTTTTCAGGAAGGAGACAACCCGGGCATTGAGGTTGCTTTGATGACGGTCCCCGATCTTCGAAAAAATCCTGCACTCAGTATTATAAACCTCGCACTCATACGCAATCGTTTGTGTACGGACACAGTTATGCTTTACTTTGTAAAAACGTGGTCGGACATCATTTACAGTTGCACACGATCTTAATTACAGCTGTAAGTCCATTGACCGCACAAATGTTAGCCTGAACCTTTATATTAAAAATGCATAATTGAAATGAATTTAAACCGGTTACTCTACTCTTTCCTCTTTATACTGTTCACTTACACCAGCATTGCCCAGGATACTGCTGCGGATAATGGTTTTCAATTGTTCATTAATTGCAACAGTTGTGACATGACCTTTATCCGTAATGAGTTGGACTATTTAAACCATGTACGCGACCAGGCTTTAGCAGACGCCATGATCCAGATTAACCGAGTGCGTAATGCCAGTGGTGGTAATAATTTCGAATTCCGGTTTATTGGTTTCAATGCGTACGAAGGCCTGGAACAAACGCTCGAACTGAGTACCCAGCCGATGGCAACCTCTGATGAAGTACGCAGAAGTATGGTCAGCCGGATAGAACTTGGTTTAGTTCCTTACTTGGTAAAAGCAGGGATGGTAGAACAAATATTGGTGGAGATCGACCGGGGTGAAACAGAAGAAAGACAACCCATGACGCCCTACGATCCGTGGAATTTCTGGATCTTCGAAGTATACGGGGAAGGAGAATTAGAAAAAGAATCTTTCGATCAGCAAATTGATATAGAAGCTGGTTTTTCAGCCGATCGCATTACGGAAGAGTGGCGTATCCAGGCTCGTGCGGAGATGAATTATTTCCAAAGGCGTTTTGAAAATGACGAACAATCCTTCAAAAGTTTTAGGAACCGGCATTTTGTATGGGGAAAAATAGTAAAAAGCCTGGGACCACATTGGTCGGTGGGCATTGACGGTAGTGTTCGCCACGATACTTATGATAACGTTGAACTATCAGCAGGAGTGCGGCCGGGTATTGAGTACAGTCTTTTTCCTTACCGGGATGTTATACGGCGTGAAATTACCTTTGCTTATTACCTTGGGAGCCGGTACTTTGATTATGTAGATAAAACCGTTTATGAAAAAGAGACTGAGTTGTTATGGAATCACGCCCTTCAGGTTAATATGAGATTTCGTCAACCCTGGGGAGATGTTTTCACCAGGTTGGAAGCATCTCAATTCCTGCATGATCTGCAAAAAAACCGCGTCGAATTATTCAGCAGGGTCAATGTGCGCGTATGGAAAGGCTTGGCCGTTCGCTTTAGTATCAATCTGGACCTGATCCGCGATCAGCTTTCTTTACCAGCCGAAGGTGCTTCAGTGGAAGATATTTTATTGCGACAGCGACAGATCGCTACGAACTTTTCTTTGGGAATCGGCGGTGGTCTGAGCTACACTTTTGGCTCCGCCTTTAATAACGTGATCAATACAAGACTATAGGTGAATAAAAACTGGAAGACTACACTCCGGGGTTGAAATACCTCGGAGTTTTAATTTGTACCACCCTGAGCAAGAACCACTCTTTTAGAATTCCAATATACTTGTCCAATTCTATCTATCTAACCAGGTTTGAAAGTCGGCAGCCCGGCGGCTGCTAACGATGGCATCATCTTCCGGCATCGGAGAAAGGTCAACTTTCAGTCGTCCTTTAAAAGAACGGTGTACGACCTTAACACTGCTGATATTGACGATCATTTGCCGGTTGATACGAAAAAAACGTTTCGGATCAAGCATATCTTCAAGCTCATCGAGGGTATGGTTTGTGGAGTATTTTTTACCTTCATTGGTCACCAGAAAAGTTATGCGGTCTTCAGAAAAAAAATATTGGATCTGTTTTGTCGGGACAGAAAAAAGACGCGAACCCGATTTTACCAGAAAACGCGACTTATAATCAATACGCTGACTACTCAATGTCGAGACCATTTCTTCCAACTTATGGATTTGCGAATCCTTGCCAAAATTTTCTTGTATGGTAACGAGTTTCTGAAAAGCCTGTTCCAACTTGGTGAAGCTGATGGGTTTCAGCAAATAATCAATACTGTGTAATTGAAAAGCTTCTAAGGCATACTTGTCGTAAGCTGTAGTGAATATGACCGGACTGATCACTTCTACCGATTTAAGAATATCAAAGCAGGTACCGTCCAGTAAATGAATATCCATAAAGATCAAGTCCGGCGCCGGCTGCGTCGATAACCATTGAGCCGCTTCTTCCACCGAACGGATCTTCGCCAGGATGCGGTAATTTGGATCGTGCCTCAGGATCATTTGTTCCAGTTTATTGGCCGCTAGTACTTCGTCCTCAATGATCAATATATTCATACTTTGTTTGTTGCTGAATTAAAGGTAAGGTTACGGTAAAGTTTTTCCCCAATGATTCAACCTTTATTTTTTTACGTGCGATCAACCAGTATCTTCTTTTTATATTTTCCAGTCCGAATCCCGTTTTTTCGTGGTCAGGGATCTTTCTGACTTGGAGGTTATTGCGAATGGAAATGCGATTTTTATCAGAGACCCAAATATCAACGATTAAGGGTTTTTTTTCAGATAGCTTGTTATGTTTCAGTGCATTTTCCAATACCATTTGTAGTGACAACGGCGGTAATTGGAGTTCCTTTGAACGGTTTGGCACATTGATCCTGACCTCCAGCCCTTCCGAAAATCTGCGATTCAGTAAAAAACAGTAGGAATCGATAAATTGGAGTTCTTCTTTTAAGGAAACAAGTTCCATATCCCGGTTTTTTAATACGTACCGGTACACTTCGGCAAAGCGGTCTAAATAATCCTGAGCAGGATAATTATCTGCGTGGATCAAAGAAGATAAAATGTTGAGATTGTTGAATAAAAAATGAGGATCAAGGTGAGATTTAAGGGCAATGAGTTCAGATTGAATTTGTTCCTTCTTCAGTTTTTCCTGTTCAACGATGGCTTTTTTCCATTTGTGCATGAACAGAAAACCGAATTGAAGGGAAAGGATAGGAATGATGAAAAGCAATCCGTATATATTCAATAAGATCAATTGATTTTGGTCAGGAGGCAAATTGGTGAAATTGTTTTTAAAAACCAGGTAGGTAACGTTAATACAGGCTAAAGAAAATG
This sequence comes from uncultured Saprospiraceae bacterium, assembly GCA_964533785.1. Taxonomy (GTDB): domain Bacteria; phylum Bacteroidota; class Bacteroidia; order Chitinophagales; family Saprospiraceae; genus JANQRV01. The sequence goes on from CAZHNG010000065.1 coordinate 22,663, forward strand.
CCAACGATAAGATCAATTGAAGAAAAAAACGCTGATTGAAAGCGGACTCCCAGGAATACCTTTTTTGAATAAACCAATAAATCCCCAGATTACCCAACCAAAGGAAAAAAATAAGGGATAAAATCCATAGAATGGCTACTTTGTAGATGGAGTAACCATCCTCTTCTCGTGATTCTTGAAGCCAAAACCAAAATACCACAATGATTACCGCCATCAACAAGAGCAATACTGTCTGAAGTTGGACGGGTTTTGGGAAAAATGGCACTTTATTTCTCAAAATCTATGTATTTAACGTCTTTCCATTCGATATATTCCGGCTTACTGCCCGTCATCCTCATTACTATTCCGTGATTCCCGGCAGCCACATCTGCCTCTTCCCCAAGTAGAAACTGTTGGCCATCGTTTAGGTGAACCATGGAAAACATATCATTTTGCGGTTCGATTTTCACGATCTTGCTGAAGGGAATGGCATAGTCAAAGTCGTTGTTCTTGCCGTTAAGAAATTCCAGATCATAGATTTCATCGAGGTCGTAGACGATCTGTCCCCGGTAGCAATAACCCGTCCGGGTATATACCGATCCTCTCAGCAGTGAGGGAGCAGCAAATTCATGATAGGTACGGGGAGGCACTTCAGGCGTTGTAAATGCAGCGGAAATAAAATTTTTCCACCGAACCGTCAGTTTTCCAAAAGAAAGATTACGGATCATAATACCCCGGTTGCGTTTACTTACGTCATGGTGATTATTGAGGAAAATGGTACGGCCTGATTTTAAGGTGATGAGCGATCCATCTTCCTGTGCTTTTAATTTGACAATGTCTTCGAAGTTAATATCTATCAGCACCCCTTTATTCCAGCCGCTGATCAGGTCTTTACCCAAGCATTCCTCCATATCCCAGGTGATATACCCTTCGTATAAGCCCATAGTAGTAAGTATCTTACCGTAAACAGGTGCTCCTAAAGGACTGACAAAACCCTCGGGTGTCGGTTGAAATTGAATACTTTGGATTTTTTCAAATTGGAGTTCCAGTTTTCCAACGGTTTTATCGTAGATGACAATATTTTCGTGCAGATCACCGCGGCCGTCCATAGCCAATTCAATACTTTCACCGTTCTTGAGAGTGAGGAGGACGATCTGATCAGAAACGGTTTTCATCCGTTGAATATTTCCAAAATGACAGCGGAAAGGAAATTTCTGTTTTGGGCTTTTGTCTTCCCATAAACTCATAAATCCGAGGGTGAATTCCCCATCGCGACTTTCGATCTTATTGATTTCAGCTTTGGTCAAAAGGTTTTGGGCCGGACGTTCGTGCTTGGATGCATCGAAAATATCATCCCAAAAGGCTTCTTCCTTTTGCCACCGGATCTGCCCTTCGTATTGTGCGCCGTTCTTCAGCTTAATGGTACCGTAAATAATGCCTTGCTCTACTTGTGCTAATAAAAATAAAGGCACAAAAAGGCTAAGTGCTATGAATGAAAAGGTGGACTGTATCATGCAATGTCGTGTTTAAATTTAATAGACTTTGAGTAAGGAAGAAGCCAGATATCATCTGTCTGCCAACCCTGCCATAGCCGTCCACGTAGGGCCCGCCTGGGCAAACGTTTGAGAGCATGGAGCCTAAAAAGAAAAA
>CAZHNG010000066.1:0-14340 GCA_964533785.1 uncultured Saprospiraceae bacterium
GGGAGGACCTTCCCCTTAAGGGGACCGAGGGGCAAGCGTAGGCCAACCCTGCCCCCTAACCCCCTGAAGGGGGAACTGCCACCCGCGAGTACCGGCACCGCAAGCCAGCGGGAGGACCTTCCCCTTAAGGGGACCGAGGGGCAAGCGTAGGCCAACCCTGCCCCTAACCCCCTGAAGGGGGAACTGCCACCCGCGAGTACCGGCACTGCTGGATGGCGGGAAGACCTTCTCCTTCAGGGGACCGAGGGGCAGCGCGGGCCCCCTTCACCCAAATCTTTTCTACTTAAACCCTTCCAAATAACCCCTAATTCGCTCCAAAACAACATCCAGACCATTATTGACCTCCTCATTTTTAAACCGCATCACCTCGATACCCAATTCCCGCATAATTCGATCTCTTTCCGCGTCATACGTTTGCTGTTCTTTTTCATTATGATATCCGCCATCAACTTCGATAACCAACTTGGCTTGGTGACAATAGAAGTCCGCAACAAAGTTGTTTAAGGGATGCTGCCTTCTAAATTTGAAACCCAATAATTGTTTTTTACGCAACTGCTCCCATAAGATTTCTTCCGCTTTTGTCTGCCGATTTCTCAGGTTTTGCGCGTTTTGAAAGGTGCTGGCTTTGGCGCCGTAGTGCATGGTAGGTTTGTTGTCTTGCATGGGTATTGTGTTTAGTTTTAGAAATACTTAATTCGTTCTGCCACACCTTCCACTGCTTGCGGGAGGAACTTCCCCTGAAGGGGGAACTGCCACCCGCGAGTACCGGCACCGCAAGCCAGCGGGAGGACCTTCCCCTTAAGGGGACCGAGGGGCAAGCGTAGGCCCCAATACCAACTTTAATTACACAAGTTACAAAATAAAACCACAAATTGTGTTTTTTTAATAGAATAATGACCTCGTTCTTCATCAAACTATACTTGACGCGAAGTGGTTTGGGACTTCCCTAACCTACTTCGGTCAGTATATACCGTACTTGAAGATGGTTTGGGTTCCCAAACCACTTCAACGCCGGTATAGGTTGGTAGCAAAAGCGAACGTGCTTTCTGTTTTTTCAGTTTTCGGAAGTCTCTTTTTAAAGGCCTATTGTCTATTACCTCTTTCTGGTCACATTTTTATATCTTAACCCTTGGTCCAAATACTTCCAGCCAATGAAGCATATTTTTATCAACTACCGGATGCGAGATACGACCTTTGAAGCGGCTTACTTAAAGATCAGGATAGAAAATCGCTTTGAGAATGTAGAGGTTTTTAAAGATACCCGTTCTACAAGAGCCGGGGATAATTTGGGAGAGCAAATCTTTCCTGCATTAGATCGTGCAGATCTAGTGCTTTCGTTGATAGATCCCAATTGGTTGAACCATCCTCATCCTGATACAAATAAAAAATTATTGAATCGATTACATTATGAGGAGGATTGGGTAAGGAGGGAAATCGAATATCTTCATGACCAGGGAAAATTAGATCTATTGATCCCGGTTAATTTTAGGGAGGCTTACATTCCCTCTACCGAGGAGTGCTCAATTCATCTACCCCCAAAACTACAGTGTTTTCAGTTCTGCCAATAAGCTTTATCACTATATTAGAAGAGACAGTCCAGAATCTGATCTAGAATGATTACTCGATAACATAAAAGACAGGTTGGGATTGTCAGAAAGGGCTCATGCTAAACAGGTGGATGAGTTGGTCAAGCCCAATTTAGTGGAAGACCATTTCCCATTAGTAAAAGAACTAAAAATCAAATCCCCTGCATCTCTTAATCCTTATAAGGGCCTTCGGCCTTTCAAACGGGAAGATGCCCGGTTATTCTTCGGCCGCAACCAGGAAGTTTATCAGCTTTGTCATCAAATTCTCCTGGAAGAACATCCCCAGTTACTATTATTGGATGGATATAGCGGAACCGGTAAATCCTCTTTATTGCAGGCAGGCATCATTCCACGAGTACAAGCGAAAGGATGGTCAGTAGAATATGGCCGAAGGGAGGAGGATGAACTAAAGGGACTACCGGGGGTACTTTTAAGCTTGTTGGAAAGAATCAAAGGAAATAATCATCCTACCTTAATCATTATCGATCAGGTAGAAGAAGCCGTTACCAACCCTATTAAGGACGAAAAAAATGAATTGGCGCTTTTTTTTGATTTACTGGAGAGGACACTGCTGAATACTACTTACAAATTTGTTCTGGGTTTTCGTAGTGAATATACCTCTCGCCTTAAGCATTACCTAGGAGATCTGGAGCACACGCAAACTACTTTACAGCTGCTCACCTTTGAAGGTGCGGTGGAGGCCATTAGAGGAGTTTATGACAATACCACTTTGCGCAATCGTTACAAAATCAATTTTAGCGACCCACGATTACCCGAAAAAATAGCCAGTCATTTATTCGGTCAAGGAGATAATTACCATTTAGCTCCCTTGTTGCAAGTTAACATGGAAATATTATACGAAAGTGCTAAAGGAAACCGTAAGGATGGCAAAGCACTGATCACCCCACACTTATTTGAGAACAATTTGATGCCCAGTTACTCCACCTTACTGGATCATTTTCTAGACCAAATGGAATATGGAAACACCAGTGCAGAACAAAGGCAGATCCTGGAGATCCTCGATTTTTATGTGGAAGATAAGCCCGCTTCGGCATTGCGGCAAGACAGTACCTTTGACGAACATTTCCAGCATTACGATCGGGCGAGAACCATCCTACATAACCTCAAGGATCTATACTTATTGACCAGTCTGGAAAAAGGCACCCGCCTTACTCATGACGTATTGGCTCCTTTGGTACGGCAACGTTTTTTAGATGTCTCCGGAGCGGAGGATGTAAAATTGAGATCAACTTCTCAGAAATTGTATCTAAAAGAGGTCAGAGATCAGATCTTACATCTTCAATACGAGCCGGCAGCTCAAAATCTGTTGGAGATCGTCACCGAATTGAATTACCGAATTGAGGATATTGTTCCGGAGTTGATGGGAGTCAGTTTTGTATTTAACGAAACAAAACAGGTTGAAAAAGCACTTTCTTTACTTCAGCCGATCAGCCGGTTGGAGGCCTATCCCTGGTTAAGGAAAGAGCTCGAAGGACAGGTGAATGAGGAAAAGATAAGCCGGCTGCTAGAACGAGTGAAACCTAGGGAATACGACAAGATCTACTTCAGGTATTATCCGAAAATGATTGACATAAAGGGCGGCAACTTTTTGAGAGAGAATCAGGAAGTCAGCCTATCTACTTTCAAAATGGCCCAGTATCAAACTACCTTCTGGCAATACGGCATTTATGCTCTTATCAATAAAATAGACCTCAAAGATCTTGAACCCAGTTGGGGGATTGATGGGAATAACCCGGTAGTCAATGTGAAATGGTACGATGCCATTGTTTTTGCTAATTGGCTAAGCAAAAAACACGGGCTAACACCGGTTTATGAAGTTTTAGATGATCAGAAAGATCCGAATAATCTAAATGACAGAGACGAAATTAAGTGGCTGGTTAAGGTTAACTGGGAAGCAAATGGATACCGCTTGCCCACCGAAGCTGAATGGGAATATGCAGCCAGGGGAGGCAGCCTTGAAGTAAACCGGAATTATAAGTATGCCGGGAGCAATAACATAGATGAAGTGGCTTGGTATGATAAGAATGCTAAGCGTACCATGCCCGTTGGTCAAAAGAAAGCCAATGGACTGAACCTTTTTGACATGAGCGGAAATGTGTGGGAATGGTGCTGGGATTGGCGTGGCGATTATTCAGCTTCTAGACAAAATGATCCCAAAGGGCCAGAAAAAGGTAAATATCGCGTTTTGCGTGGCGGCTCCTGGTACGGCGACGATTACGATTGTGAGGTGTCCTCCCGCTTCAGCTACAACAGTCCTTACGACAGGGGCGACGATATCGGTTTCCGTCTCTCCCAGGGCTTTACCCCCTGACCCTTTCTTGTCTACCGTAGCTTTCGCCGACGCCCGTAGCTATGGCGAAGGGCTGTAGCGTAGGTAGATACCCTTTTACTTTTTTGAAGGCGCGAAGCGCCTCGGCCCCAATTTTTAGGAGCGTTTTTTACTAGTTTTAACTGATGTGTTGTTAGCTAGGGGTTAGTTGGGTTAATATCAATTTGTACCCAAGGTTATACCCCGTTAATTCATTGCAATTGAGTATTTAGCAAGACCTTACCCTTGAATCCTCCCTCCCTTATTACGCTTAACCGCAGCAGCCTTAGCCTCGTCAACCACCCGCTGCACTTTCTCCGATAACCGCTGTGGAATAAACCGTGGCTGTGGCATAACCTCAACAATATCCAACGTTATCCTTTGTTGATAATGGTACTTAAACATATCAAGGTCAAACGAGACCGAAGGCGTTTCCCGGAAATATTCATCGATAGTAGTATACCACAGATTTTGAAAATGTTCCAGCCATTGTTGCTGAGAATAGTTTTCTAGTAACGATGCCGGGATTGGTGTAAACAAGGAAAGTGTTCCATCACCTTCGCTAGGAGGGGCGGCTTCATCTGCTTCTAGCATTAGAACTAGCGTAATCCCTTCAAAATTATCGGTATAGTGCCATACCTCGAATTGGGTGGAAAGAATGTAATTGACTTTACCCATCGTGTCATACAAAGTATCACAAAGGTTGACTGAAACTAAATTATCTACATCCGATATGACGAATCTTTTATACATGCCTTTTGTTTTAGCCTTTCACCGGATTTCCTGGTGGCCGAATCAATGTACTTTCCGGTTTAATCCGTTCCGGTAAAAACTTATAAGCTAATATAAGGGATATTTCGGCAGCTTTGCAAGTTTCGTAAGTGCCGCTGTTTAGTTTACAAACAATCCCAATTGCTTCCGGTATTCGTCTTTGGCAAGTATAATATTGGTAAAAAGTCAGCATCCAAAATTGCGAGATACTCCTCGCCTTCAGCACTAGGATTGATCCTTGTCACCTCTCAACTTGATTTTTATCAATCTCCATCACCACTCGATTCTATATTTTTATAGCGTGAATTAAACAACACCAAAACAATATGAGTGAATTGACTGCCTCTTTTTCTGAAATCGGAATGGATGATGTTGCCAAAGTAGGAGGGAAAAATGCTTCGCTGGGGGAAATGTTTCAGCAACTGACAAGTAAGGGGATTAATATCCCGGATGGATTTGCCGTAACCTCCGAAGCCTATCGCCTTTTTTTGAAACACAATCAACTGGATCAGCAGATAGCAGATATCCTGGGATCATTAGATACCGATGAATTTTCCAACCTTACTGAAGTAGGGCCGAAAGTGCGGCAAGTGATCGGGCAAGGCGTTTTGCCGGAAGAGTTGAAGCGGGCCATCCTCGCTGCCTACAAGGAATTGCAGAATAAAAGCGAAGCGGACCTGACCGTGGCCGTTCGTAGTAGTGCTACGGCCGAAGACCTGCCGGAAGCCAGTTTTGCCGGCCAGCAGGAAAGTTTTCTCAATATAAAAGGAGATGAGGCACTTTTACACGCCTGTCTCAAATGCTACGAATCCCTTTTCACTGATCGGGCGATCAAGTATCGGGTAGACAATGGCTTTGACCACATGGAGGTAGCGCTTTCCATTGGTGTGCAACAAATGGTTCGGTCCGACTTAAGCTGCGCGGGAGTTGGTTTTACTTTAGAACCCGAAAGCGGATTCAGGGATGTTATTATCCTCAATGGTGCCTGGGGCTTGGGAGAGAACGTGGTGAAGGGCAGGGTAGAACCGGATGAGTTCGTGGTGTTCAAACCGACGTTAAAAACGGGAAAACGCAGCGTGCTATCCAAACGCCTGGGAGCCAAAGAACAAACGATGGTCTATACCGAGGAATCTTCTCTCGATGAAACGACTGTCAATATTGATACACCGACGGACAAAGCCCGGCAATTTATCCTGAACAATGCCGAGATTGAACAATTGGCCAACTGGTCTTTGCTGATTGAAGAACACTACCAGATGCCGATGGATATTGAATGGGCTAAAGATGGTAAGAGTGAGAAGTTGTTCATCGTTCAGGCTCGCCCGGAAACGGTACACTCGACCAAAAAAACAAATACCTTTACTTTATACCAGTTAAAAGGCAAGAGTGAAGTATTGGCTTCCGGCTACGGATTGGGGAATAAGATTACCTCGGGTAAAGCCAGGATCCTGGATACGCCGGATGAGGCGCACAAACTGCATCGCGGCGAAGTGCTGGTGACGGATATTACCGATCCGGACTGGGACCCCATTCTAAAAAAAGCGGCCGCCATTATTACTAACCGGGGAGGACGGACCAGCCACGCCGCTATCGTAGCTCGAGAACAAGGCGCTGTCGCCGTAGTAGGTGCAGGAAATGCTACGGAAAGGATCAAGGAAGGACAAATGGTAACGGTATCTTCGGCGGAAGGTAAAACCGGTTTTGTTTACGACGGACAGTTGGAGTGGGAAGAAAAAGAAATTGATTTTGGTACCCTGCCGATGCCGAAGACCGAGGTGATGCTGATCCTCGGTGATCCCGAAAAAGCATTCCAGTACGCTATGTTACCCAATAATGGGATCGGGCTCATGCGGCTGGAGTTTATCATTGCCAATGCCATACAAACCCATCCGATGGCATTGATTGAGTTCGATTCGTTGAAAGACCCGAACGTCAAGCAGCAAATTGAAGCGCTCACTTACGGATATGACAGTAAACCCCAGTACTTCGTAGAGAAACTGGCACAAGCCGTGGGTACGATCGCTGCGGCCTTTTATCCCAAGGACGTAATCGTCCGGATGAGCGACTTCAAATCCAATGAATACGCTAATCTGTTGGGCGGGCAACAGTTTGAACCCAAGGAAGAAAATCCCATGCTGGGTTTCCGGGGTGCTTCCAGGTATGACCACGACCTTTACCGGGAAGGATTTCGTTTGGAATGCGAAGCTATGAAGGTGGTGCGGCACGATATGGGCTTGAACAATGTCAAATTGATGATCCCTTTCTGCCGGACGGTAGAAGAAGGTAAACAGGTGGTTGAACTGATGGCGGGTTACGGCCTTAAGAGCGGGGAAGAAGGACTGGAGATCTATACCATGATCGAGATCCCGAGTAATGTGATTTTGGCAGATGAATTTGCCAAAGTATTCGACGGGTTTTCGGTAGGAACGAACGACCTTACCCAGCTTACTTTGGGACTGGACAGAGATAACTCCTTGATCAGCGATATTTTTGATGAAAATAACCCTGCTATTAAGCGGTTTTTGTCCCAGGTAATTCAGTCGGCTAAGAAAAATAAGGTCAAAATCGGCTTGTGCGGACAGGCACCAAGCGACTTCCCTGAATTTGCCCAGTTTCTGGTAGAACAAGGCATCAACAGCATTTCTTTTAATGCGGATGCGTTGTTTGAGGGGATCAAGAATATAAATCTCGCGGAGAATAATAAATAGTAACCTAGAAGTTAGGAGGCACTTTCAAAGTGCCTCCTAACTTTGGTTTTCACAAAACTAAACGAAATTCTTTTGATTTGCAGCAAGATCCTATTTCCGTCCCCAATATACACACCCACGCGGAATAACATACCTAAGGCAGTCTGAAATGCTACGCAACGATACTTCGGCTTAATGTCTATTTGATCAAGCAATTCTAGTCAGGCTTTCCCTGAAAATTAAGAGAAAAGTTGCGTAAAAAACAAAATTCCAAATCTATACCCTGTAAAGAGGATGCCTCTTAATTTTAAGGGATACCTTACCCAAGGTTATTTATTTATTAAGTTTTGGATTCCGCTTGGTCACACTGACCAGTGATGCTTAAATTTGAATACTTTGATTTACAAAACTTAACGAAATTCTTTTGATTTGCAGTAGGATCCTATTTCAGCTCACCCGGAAGGGGCTTTTGGCACTTCTTTTTATGTGCTTGTTATCTTGTAGTTTTCGAGACGTTGAAACCATAGTCATCAGGGGGTCGGATACGGAAGTGAATTTGGTGCTTCGGTTGGCCGAGACCTTTATGGATGAGGACCCTGACATTTCTATTGCAGTGACGGGCGGAGGTTCCGGTACCGGTATTGCAGCTCTCATCAATAAGAAGACGGATATTGCCAATTCTTCACGTGAATTTAAGCCCTCGGAGTTGGAATTAGCGAGAGAACGAGGTGTTGATGTGGTGCCCATTATTTTTGCCGTTGATGCGCTTACCTTCGTCGTTAATGATGCGCTTACCGTAGATGCGCTCACCCTGGATGAAATTAAGGCCATTTACACCGGAGAAATTACAAATTGGTCGACGCTGGGAGGCCAGGATCTTCCCATTTCATTGTATGGTCGCCAAGCAAACTCCGGTACCTTTGTTTATATCCAAAAGAATATTTTACAAGCAGATTACTCCGATCAGATGAAGCAGATGAACGGTACTTCACAGATCATTGAAAGTATTAAAAATGATCCGGCGGGTATCGGTTACGTGGGTATCGGCTATATAGTCGATAAGGAAGGGAAGGTGACGGAAGGCATAAAAATTCTCGATATTAAAGTGCAGGATAGTGCTGAAGCGGTCTCTCCTTTAAAATTTTCTAACATTACGGATGGCACTTACCCGATCGTACGTCCTCTTTATCAGTATCTGGACGGACAACCGACCGGAAAACTAAAGGAATTTTTGTTGTATGAACTGAGCGACGAAGGACAGGAAATCATTTCCGACGGTGGTTATTTCCCCATTACTAAAGCCTATCGGCAACAAAATGAAAAATACCTGGGTCAATGAATAGGAATAGGGTCGACAATTTAGTGAAGTATATTTTCCTTTTAGCGGGCTACATGGCGGTGTTCGTATTATTTGGGATCTTTCTCATGCTATTGGGAAACGGGTTGCTGGCTTTCAATGATATTGATATCGTGGAGTTCTTCTTTTCGTCTAGCTGGTCGCCAGGATCTTATGAAGAGCCGCGCTTCGGAATTTTATCAATGGTGGTGAGCTCAGTGCTGGTGACGATCCTGGCCATGATCATTGCGGTTCCGATCGGGGTGGGTGCGGCCGCATATTTGTCGGAATTTGCTCCTAAAAGCGTAGAGCGTATCGTAAAGCCGGCTATAGAAATGTTAGCGGCTATTCCTTCCGTCACCATTGGTTTTTTGGGCATCGTGTTATTAGGACCGATACTGTCGAGTTTATTCGGGACGACGAATGGGCTGAATGCGCTAAATGGTGCTATTTTACTGGCCGTAATGGCCTTGCCGACGATCATTTCCATTTCCGAAGATGCTATGTTGGCGGTTCCTAATACTTATAAAGAAGCTTCCCTTGCCATTGGCGCTAACAAATGGGAAACCCTGGCCAAAGTGATCATTCCCGCGAGTTCGTCCGGGATCATTGCTTCGATCATGCTGGGCATGGGACGGGTGATCGGTGAGACGATGGCCGTATTAATGGCAACCGGAAATGCAGCCGCCATGCCCGACAGTATTTTTAGTCCCGTACAACCCCTCACGGCGACCATTGCGATCGAAATGGGGGAGGTACCCTACAATACCCCTCACTATTATAGTTTATTTGCGTTGGGTGTAATATTGTTTTTGATCACTTTAGCGATCAATATTGCTGCTGATAAGATCACAGCCAATTTTCAAGTAAAATAAAAGAAGATTGGAGTATGAGTAAACAAATAAAATTGGCGATCGGGGTCGGGATCATTCTCCTTTGCACCATCATTAGCATTGGCGCTTTGGGAATTATCCTGATCGATATTTTTTCCAAAGGAGCTTCTAGTTTGAGCTGGGAATTTATAAGCGGTTACCCGAAAAACGGTATGACGGAAGGCGGGATTCTTCCTGCTGTTGTCGGAACAGCTTTGGTTACCGTAATAACGGCTATTTTCGCCGTTCCGTTGGGCATCGCCGCTGCCATTTATCTGAATGAATATGCGAGTGATGCCTGGACGACCCGGTTGATCCGAGCCTCTATCAGGAATTTGGCAGGAGTTCCTTCTATTGTTTTTGGATTATTCGGGGTTGCCCTGTTTGTACAGGCATTTCACATGGGCACTTCCCTGCTGGCTTCGGGGTTAACGCTTGGATTAATGTCGCTTCCTTACATCATAACGACTACCGAAGAAGCATTGAAAACGGTGCCGGTGGGCATTAAGGAAGGCTCTATTGCCCTCGGAGCTACAAAATGGGAAACGATTTACAAAGTGATCCTGCCGGTTGCTACGCCCGGCATCATCACGGGGATCATTCTGGCTTTATCCAGAGCGGCCGGCGAAACAGCACCGATCTTATTTACCGGGGTCTTTTTTTACCAACGCTATTTACCGTCTTCCGTTTTTGATGAATTCATGGCTTTGCCTTACCACCTTTTCATTTTGTCTACCCAGCATCACGACATTGAAGGGGTAAGGCCCTTGGCTTACGGTACTGCTCTGGTATTGTTGGTTTTAGTATTTGCATTAAATTTTGTGGCCTTTTATATACGGGCAAAGTATAGACGTCCATTTTAAAGATCAGATATGAGTAAAATAAAAATCGAGGAGATCTCACTTGCTTTTGGCACGAAGAAAGTTTTAAACAACATTAGTCTGGGAATTGCGCCGAATTCTATCGTAGCCCTGATCGGACCTTCGGGTTGCGGTAAATCCACTTTGTTGCGCTGTATCAACCGTATGCACGATACCAATAGTGACGCCAATATAACGGGAACCGTATACTTGGATGGAGAAAATATTTACGCAAAAAATACCGATGCCACGGCCGTGCGCGGACGCATCGGTATGGTTTTTCAGAAACCCAATCCCTTCCCTAAATCAGTGGAGGATAATATTGCTTACGGACTGAAGATCAATGGTATGCGCAGCCGCAAACAAATTCAACAAAAGGTAGAAGAAAGCCTGAAAGACAGTTTCCTTTGGGAAGAAGTACAGGATAAGTTAAAACAATCGGCCCTTTCTCTATCAGGCGGCCAGCAACAGCGTTTGTGTATTGCAAGGTGCATTGCCGTCTCTCCGGAAGTGATTTTAATGGATGAACCAACTTCTGCCCTCGACCCCATCGCCACCCAGAAAATTGAAAACCTGATCCTAAAGCTCAAAGAAGATTATACCATCATTATCGTTACCCACAACATGCAACAGGCACAGCGAATAGCCGATAAAATTGCCATGTTGTATTTAGGGGATCTTATTGAATATACCGAAACGGAGGAGTTCTTTTCAAACCCTCAACATGAATTGGCGAAAAAGTACGTAAGTGGGGAGTTTGGATGATTTTGAGCGCGGAATAACATGTCTAAGGCAATCAGGAATTCCGCGGTACAAGCCAGCTATCCCAAATTAGAAATTGCTGTTCGGTTACCAATTCCAGTAATATTTATAAAAAAGTCAGCGTAAGTAAGCATCCAAAATGGATAGTGATTAATCTCACTTTTTTCGTGATAAATATCAGTGATAGCCTTGTGAATTTCTACTATTTAGTGTAGGAATTGGATCGGTATCCCATATACTAAAAAGAATCGAAAATAATCCATCATGATGCGTTACGTATTCATTATTCTTTTGATCCTGCACGGCATGCTTCACTTGTTAGGCTTTTTCAAAGCTTTTCAAATCGGCGATGTATCCCAGCTTAAAGCTGATATATCCAAACCAGTAGGCCTATTGTGGTTGGTTACGGCGGCACTTTTCATCATTACCGCTTTTTTGTTCCTGATGGGCAATAAATGGTGGTGGTTATGGTCATTGATCGCCCTTGTACTTTCACAGGTCATTGTTCTTTTCGCCTGGCAGGATGCCAAGTACGGCACCATTTTAAACATGCTGATTTTGGTGGTGACCGTCGTTGGTTACGGCGGCTGGCAGTTTGAACGTACGTTTCAACAAGACGTAGCAGTCAGTCTGGACAGAAGCCGGCCACTGGAAACCGGAACGCTTACTGAAAAAGACCTCGAACGATTGCCGGAACCCGTAAAACGTTACCTGCGTTACGTCGGGGCCGTAGGAAAACCCAAAGTGAAGAACTTTAAAGTGGTCTTCGAAGGTGAAATGAGAAACAAAGGGCAAGACTGGTTTCCCTTTACCTCTAAACAATATAATTTCATGGATCGGCCCGAACGCTTCTTCTTCATGGAAGCGACCATAAAAGGCTTGCCTACCGATGGATATCACCTTTACCACGGAGAAGAAGCCGGTATGAAGATCAAGTTATTGTCACTACTGCCCGTGGTCGATATGGCAAATGCAGATTTATTTCGGGCAGAAACGGTCACCGTTTTCAATGATATGTGCCTGATGGCACCAGCCACTTTAATTGATGAGCGGATCGAGTGGGAGTCCATAGATTCGGTTTCGGCCAAAGCGATTTTTACCAATCAGCCGGCTCGTATTACGGCAGAACTTCGCTTTAATGAGGAAGGACAACTCATCAATTTCATTTCGGATGACCGGGGAGCGCTGACGGATGGAGAGCTCAAAAACTACCGCTTTACCACTCCGGTTGGTGATTATAAAGATTTTAACGGTTATAATTTGCCGAGTTACGGAGAAGCAGTGTGGCATTATCCGGAAGAAGAATTTGTTTACGGCAAGTTCAATTTTAAAAGTGTGGAGTACAATGTAACGGAGTATGAAGACTAGTTTCGTTCTTTCGCTAATCGTAAGTTTGTTGGCGGCACTGACTGCGGCTGCGGGGCTTCTTTGGCCAGGCTTTTACCAGGATAACGATTTTGTCCGGATGGCTTGGTACGGTAATGACTGGGTTACCTTGGTAATCGTGATACCGTCTTTTTGGATAAGCTTGTATTTTTCCAAGCAAGGTGCCGTTTGGGCGGAACTCATTTGGATGGGCTTATTGGGATACTTGTTCTATAATTATGCTTTTTATTTATTCGGTGCCAGGTTCAATGTATTTTTCTTGAGTTATGTAGCTATACTATCACTTTCTGCTTTTGGACTGATAAGCGGCCTACCGGTATTGTTGGAAAAGATCCGGCCTTATTCGATCAAATCTAAAGGCTGGGTGATCGGATATTTGGTTTTAATCGCCGGAATACTTTGTATGGTGGAAATTCCTCCTTCCTTGAATTACCTTACAACGGGCACCATCCCACAGATTGTCGAATCTTCGCAACATCCAACGAGTGTTGTTTTTGCTTTGGATCTGTCCATCGTGGTTCCCCTATCTGTTTTGGCTGCTATACTGTTTGTGCGGAGCACTCGCTGGGGATTGGTGCTGACGGCTATCATGTTGGTGAAAGGGGCGACCTACGGCTTGGTACTGGTGGTTAACACGTTATTAATGAGATTTAGGGGGATTGCGGATGATCCGTTACTGCCTTTTTACGGCTTTGTGGCATTGGGTGGTTTGGCGGGGTTAGTTTGGTTATTGGGAGAATACAAAAACGAAAGTCAATACTTTGAAAGTTTATGAGATACTGATTTCAGTTAATTTGAATTGGAAGATAGCAAGAAATCTATCTTTCTTTTAAATTTTTTCTTTTGAAACAACTACGTGAAAAAGCTAAAACACCAAACCATGAAAAAACTCATCAATATTCTGATCACTACGGTAGTATCCATTGCCATATTGTGGAGTATACTAACCCTTTTTGCGGAGGCAAGCGGTGAAAAAAAGATAAAGGAAATCACTGGCGTAAATAGCAGCAAAACGGCACTGGTCGTTTACAATCCGGATCCTTTTGCTAACCTTGATGAACAAGTATGCGAAAGCTTTGCTCAAAATCTTGCTGATAGAGGATGGGATGTCACAATTGCTACGGTGAAGGCCGTTAGAGCTCAAAAATCCTCTAATTTCGACCTCTATACGTTTTGTGCCAATACCTATAATTGGACACCGGACGGGCCTTTGAAAATTTATATCGACAAACACGAAAGCCTGGCCGGAAAGCCTGTTGTAGCGATCACCCTGGGGGGTGGTTCTACGATGCGGTCCAAACGCGTCCTGGAGCAGAAAATTAAAGCCAAAAATGCAGTACTCCTGGCTTCTGAAACCTATTGGTTGTGGCGACCCAATGATGAATCGCGGATGGATGAATCCAATGTCAAAGTTGCAGTTGACATGGCCGCTAAATTAGGGAAAGAGGTTCACGAAGTTTATGGAACAAAGGTGAGTTTGTTTCGAAAACAATTTTGAAAGACATGCAAATTATAGCAGCAATTTTATCCCTATTGGTTCCAGGACTGGGGCAGATCTATCAGGGACAACAAAATAAAGGAGCGCTGATACTGGCATTTGCAATTATCATTGGTAACTTAAATATTATTATTTTACCTTTAATAGCAATGTCAAACCCTATTGTCCCACCTCCGGACACTTCAGACCATGCCATTTGGGTTTATTGGATTCCCCGAATAGTTCATGATGTCCTGTCGTTTTGGAGCATAGT
>CAZHNG010000066.1:14350-24050 GCA_964533785.1 uncultured Saprospiraceae bacterium
CTGGGTCGTTGTTGATGCATATCGTTATCCTCAACGATCCGGGTGATATACATACGTAATTTTCTAATGTGAAAGAACCGGTGATCAATTATGAAGAGCAAAAACCTATTCGACTTAGCTTTAAATTTGGCGGATAGCTGGATCAGTAAAAACAATACGCCTGATAAACAGGAAGCCGTATTGAAGAAACTACTACAAAAATCAATGCATACTGCTTTTGGGCGGCACTATCAATTTAACCGTATTCTCGCAGCACAAGATTGTGTAAACGCCTTTCGTGGATCAGTTCCTATTCATTCTTATGAAAAATTGTACGATGAATGGTGGCACCGGACAATAGCCGGTGAGGCAAATGTCTGCTGGCCAGGTAAAGTGAAGTATTTTGCCTTGAGTTCGGGGACTTCCAGTGCCACTTCAAAAAGGATTCCCATTACCCAGGATATGTTCAGCGCACTCCGGAGGAATGCCTTCGGCCTTTTTGCTACCCTACCAAGTTTTAATATTCCGGAATCCACCTATACCAAATCCTGGTTGGGTATTGGTGGTTCCAGCGCCCTGGAAAAAGTGAACGATCATTACGAGGGCTATTTAAGCGGGATCAATGCCAAGAAGCGCCCTTTCTGGACCAAAAGCTTCTATAAGCCGGAAAATGAAATTGCCAGTATACCCGATTTTCAAACGCGTACCGAGTGGATCGCGGCTAAAGCACCGGACTGGGACATTGGGGTTTTGATCGGCATTCCCCATTGGGTACAGATCACGCTGGAAAGAATAATTGAAAAGCATAAGCTTAATTCCATAAAAGAGATCTGGCCCAGTCTTCACATCTTCGTTTCCGGAGGGACAGATTATATTCCTTACCAAAAGGCCATCAATAGATTGATCGGTCATCCTATTGCCTACCTCAATACTTATATGGCTTCGGAAGGGTTTATCGGTCACCAGACCGACTCTGCTGATTTTGATCTGCAATTATTGCTCAATAATGGCATTTTCTTTGAATTCGTTCCTTTCGATACGGAGATCCTGGATCGAGAAGACGGAGCCATTGCCCAAAGTAAAACCTTTACCATTAATGAGGTCTCGCCGGACATTGATTACGCCGTTATCATAACTACCTGCTCCGGAGCTTGGCGATACGAACTGGGGGATGTTATCCGGTTTTCCGACACTCAAAAAGGACGGTTTAAAATAAGCGGCCGCACCAAATATTACCTCAATTTATGTAGCGAACATTTAACGGGAGATAATACCAACGAAGCGGTTCGCCGAACCGAAGAAGAATTAGGCATTTCCATTCCCGAATATATGGTCACTCCTAAGGTGGAAGGCTCTTATATCGGGCATCATTGGTATATAGAAACCCCAGATCAAATTGAGGTGGAAAATTTAACCTCCACTTTGGATTATCACCTCAGAAGCCTGAATGATGATTATCATACCGAAAGGAATACCAGGTTGCACCTAAGGATTAACTTGCTGCCTCATCATACCTTTTACGAATGGCAAAAAGCACGCGGACAGGATAACGGACAAAGTAAAGTCCCCCGGGTGGCTAAGGGAAAGATCCTGGATAGTTGGCTCGAATTTATTAAAGAGCAGGGAATAAAGGAGGCAAAGCCGTAGGCAAGTGGACAATTTAAATAAGCCAGTAGATTTTAGATTTTAGATACCAGATACCAGATCCGGTCGGTGAATCTTTGCCCTATGATCTCTGTCATACCGGAAGGGAAACATTTGTCACACCATTTCTCACCGTTATATCTTTATTTTACAGTAAAAGCGGAGAGATGGAAAAAAAGTCCTTCAGACAATTTCACCGGGATTTAAGTTGGTCAACAAGGATCTATACCTTGTTAACAGTGTGTCTCATCATCGGTGCTTTTGTTTTTAATGCTTGGGAAACGAATTGGGCCTTGACAATGGTGGCAGCTATTGCCGTTATCTTATTTGTTGAAAGTTTTGCCCTTTCTATGCAAAACCATCCCAAGACCTGGCAAGCGATCAGATGGATATTATTTCTGATACTCTTAGCGCTGCTGTTAACTAGCTTGTTATCTTAATCGCCTTTCACCTTAATAAAATTAGCATGTTTTTCAAAATGATCACTCGGCGAAAAAGGGTCTTTTCGCGTGAATAGCCTTTTTCCGTGAAACAATTTTTACGTATTAAGTAATTGATAATGAATAGGAAAGAAGTTACTGAATGGTTATTGAAAGGAGATGCTTCCATTCAATACCAAACATACCGAGATCTCTTAGGCATTGAACGAGAAGATCTGAGGAGCCGTATCGAACATGAGGGGTGGGGGGCAGCCTTTTTATCCAAACGCCATCCTGAAGGGTATTGGGGTAGAGGCTTTTACCAACCCAAATGGATCTCTTCTCATTATTCCCTATTGGATTTGCGAAATCTTTGTATTTCTCCTCATCAGCCTCAAATTCAAGCATCCATTAACCAGATATTGAAGGAAAATGTAGGACCGGACGGTGGTGTGAACCCTTCGGGCATAATTGCACAAAGTGATGTTTGTGTAAATGGCATGTTTTTGAATTACGCTACCTATTTTCAAACCGATGAGCAAGCTTTACATTCCATCGTTGATTATATCCTTTCGCAAAGGATGCCGGACGGCGGATTTAATTGCCGCTTCAATCGATCGGGGGCCAGGCATAGTTCGTTACATTCTACGATTTCTTTATTGGAAGGTATTACCGAATACGAATACAACGGATATACCTATCGCTTAAATGAATTATTGGAAGCCAAAAATAGTGCTATAGAATTTATCCTGATCCACCGCTTGTTTTTATCAGACCATACCGGAGAGATAATCCATAAAGACTTCCTACGTTTTTCCTTTCCGCGCCGTTGGCGTTACGATATACTCAGCGCATTGGATTATTTTCAATACGCTAAAATACCCTGGGATGATCGCATGGAACCTGCTTTTCATATCTTATTGAAAAAGAGAAATAAAGACGGCACCTGGAACATGCAGGCAAAAATTCCCGGACAAACTCATTTTGAAATGGAAAAGGCTGGAAAACCTAGTCGATGGAATACATTGCGGGCAATGCGGGTATTGAAGCATTTTGCTAATCAATATGCTATAGCGGAGCAGGCATTTTCAGAAAAATAATTTTTGCACTACCGTACACTTTTATGAATCAACCTCGTTAGAGGCCTAAGGTTAGTAAAATGTAATTAAAAGATGCTTTCATTGTAATAATTTGTCTAGTTTTTCCAATTCGGCTTCCTGGTTATAACTTTTTCTTCCAGTTTTTCGATTAACTCGCGGGTTTTCTCCATCACTTCATCCATCACAGAAGCTCCCGCAATAGCGTCCACGCCTTCCAGTTCAAACATACCGAAAGTAGAAGTGGCTAATGAAACCATATGATCTTTTTTATTGGCTTTTTCTACAAAAGTACTGATAGCAGGAGGCGGTTTTTGATTCTCCCAGGTATGGATCAGGCAAATAGCGTCCCACCGATGTGCTTCAACACGATCCAGGTTTTCGATATCAGTAACCTTGATGTAAAATTCCCGATCCTGGAAATGATCTATCAAGCCGGTTAGGATGGAATCCTTGAACTCACTTCCCTGGGTGGCGATCAGTAAGGAAGGTGAATGCTCCGGCGTATTGATTTCAAATTCCCTGGCTGCATCCATGTCGTAAGTTCTTGTAAACCAAAAAGAAAAGATGCCAAAAGCGATGGCACCTATGACTATGATGATCAAGATAACTTTGAGAAACTTTTTCATGTGTTTGTATTGATGGTAAATTAGATGCCAGATGCCAGATGGTAAGAGGTGGATGAAAAGATCGGATTTATTTTTACCGATTGTCCACACACTCTCCCGTACCCCTACGCCTTCTCTACTCTGGTATCTGCAGTCTGGTATCTTCTCACTTTGAGCTTAATCTTTCCGCATACACATTTTCCAGTCTGTCGATCAGCAGCTCGGTATAAAGCGGTACATTTTCCAGCACGGAAGCACCGGTTAATGCATCGACTCCCTTCATCTTGTAGCGGCCGTCACCCGAAGTGGTTAAGATGACAATCCTGTCCATTCCCTGGTTGTTATCCAGAAAATTTTCTATTGCTTCGGGGGGCTGACTGTATTCCCAGGTATGGATCAGGCAGATGGCATCCCACATGTAAGGATCGGTCCGATCCAGCTCATGGATATCGATAACGTTGATGTACAGGTCATCGACCTTAAAATGTTCAACAATGCCCGTGACAATAGAGTCTTTGAATTCACTTCCCTGGGTTGCGATCAACAGGGTTCTGGAGCTTTCAGGAGTATTGACTTCAAAAGCTTTGGCTTCCTCCATCGAATAGGTGATCTTATACCAAACGGCCAAAACGGCCAAAATGAAAAGCAACGCGCCGAGGATAATACCGGCGCGCGCTAGGGTGCTTTTTTTTCTCATGATTTAATTATTATTCTTTTTTTTACGTTTCACCGTTTTTTTCGGATCAACTCTTGTTCTCGTTTTGGGTGGAGTGGTCGTAGTTTTTGGAGGACTTCTTTTGATTGTAGAAGGCGGTGTAGTTGATCTGGTCCTCTTCGTTTTTTCCCAGGTGTTCTCGTGGTGTTCTTTGCCTCGGTTTACCTTCGGCATCGTTCTTGGAGGGATGGTTTTTCTTTCCACCTTTTTATCCGGTTCTTTTTCTGTACGTGATCGAGTAGTTGGTTCTTTGCGAGTAGTCGGGTACCGACGTTCCGGTTCTATTGTTCGTTTTCGGGTTTCCATGGGCTCCCGGGAAATAACTCTTTCCTCTGGTTTGGCTTCCCGCACTGTTTTTGCCAGATCGGGATAGCGATTATCATACCGATTAAGATACTCGGTTTGCGACAATTGTCGCTGCGGATGATCCTGGTTGTATTCGGTGCGGGCGACTTCGTATTTCCCGTATTCTACGAATCGTTTGGGCAAGTTATTATCACTCTGCATCCAACGATTGGTAATGACCGCTCGGTTTCTTTTGGCCCAAACTACTACCCCATTGTTAATACTGCTATTATAATCTCGGTACCGGTCGTAATGCCTGACAAAACGAGCGGACAAATGCGGATAATATATATGGTGATAAGAATGATGGAAGTACCAATGGGTGAAATGAAAAGAAGGTAATCCGATTACGACCACTCTTCGGCCCGGCCCAAAATAAAAGCCCCAATCGTACCACATCGGATAAAGGCGCCAACGTGGGTACACGTACCAACGAGGATAACCAAACCAATAGGGATAATGATAATAATAATGGCGTACGATAACTTCTTCTCGTTGTGGTTCTTGTTCGTAATCATAGTAAACATCATCGTATTCGTAGTATTCATCTTCATAGCCGTACTCCTTTGCGTAGGATTCGGCGGAAAGCTGGAATTCTTCTCTTGCTTCGGGATCGTTTTGTAGCTCTTCTTTCCAGGCTTCCAATTCTTCGGCGTTCTGCCGGGCAACCTCCAGGCTTAAGCTATCCGCTTTTTGGATCACCCATTCGGGTTCTTTACTGTACAAGTCTCCCACCAGAATGGTAAGCCGTATATTCTCTGTTAAAATGGTTAAAACTTCGGGTAGAGCTAATAATTCGCGGAAGTTATCCTGTGCTGCCGCGGGATAATTGTATAATATGGCGGCAAAAGCAGATTCTGCGGATTGGTTCAGTTCATTGATCTCTACTAGTAAGGGATAGTAGTTCATGGCAGCTTCCCGGGCCCTTGATTCGATTACATCCGGATAGTCTTCCAAAACATCATTGATCGCTGAACGGGTAGGGGTGCCTAATGCAGATAAGGCTTCAATTAGCCCCGGATAACGCGTCAAATCCCACACCATTTTTTGCGTCTCCTGAGGTAAATCTTCTAACAATCCAATGAAAGAATCACTCGTTTGTCGTTGAATGCTTTCTATTTTTATCAGTGCCTCAGGATACTGGGTGACTTCCAGGATGACCCGCCGTGTTTCTTCGGGATATAATACCAAAGCATTGATCGCTTCCTGCTCTTCTTCCACTAAGGTCGCAAGTAATTCTTTTTCATCCTGACTATAGCCCAAATTGATGGTACTTACCAAAATGAAAAAGACCAAGTAAAGGTTTTTGATTTTTAAATATCTCATAGCTTCTATTTTATCTCTCATGCTTCAAAATTCGGCGGAATACGATACACCTATCATGATTTTCATCAGCTCAGACCATGATTTATATCAACCCTTTGCAGTGATTTGGATCATCTACTATACCGACTAGTAATTGCTAAATTCCGTATTAAAAAATGGAAAACAAAATTTTGGTTATCGGTGGTGGTATAGCTGGCCTTTGTGCCGGTATATACGCCCAAAGCAATGGCTTCGAAACTACTATCATTGAAATGCACGACAAACCGGGAGGGCAACTGACGGCCTGGGAAAGAAATGGCTATCGGTTCGATTATTGCCTGCATTGGCTGGTGGGCACTGATCATGGCCCCTATCATCACATCTGGCGGGAAACGGATGCCATCACCGACAAGGTGGAGGTTATCGACCACCGCGTTTTTGTGAAAATTGTCGATGAGGAGCATGGTCACTTCATCATTTACAATAACCTAGATGAATGGCAGGACTACCTGGTGCAATTTGCCCCGGAAGATGAACTTGCGGTCAAGAAGATGTGCAACATGATGCGCAAAGGCGATAATTTCGAGGGGTATGAAGATCCTCCTGGTATGCGGTCTATCTTTGACCATTTTAAAGTTTTTGTGGAAATGGGCAGTTTCATTCCTGTTCTATTGAAATATGGGACTAAAACCTGTACCGAATTCTTTCACAGTCTCGGATACAAAAATGAACGTCTTCTCTTTTTCCTGAATAAAATTTTTGGGGGCACTGATTTTTCGGCTTTAGGTTTCATAATGATGATGGGCTGGGCGCACGCCAAAAATGCAGGGTATTTGAAAGGTGGCTCTCTGGAAATGGCCAAGCGGATGACCCGGAAATTCAAATCGCTGGGTGGCCAATTTTTATTTCAATACAGAGTCAGTGAAATCATCGTAGAAAATGACACTGCTGTGGGGGTGAAACTTGAGAATGGCAAATCCATGTACGCTGACCACATCATCGCCGCTTGCGATGGCCGTACCGTTTTATTTGATATGCTCAAAGGAAAATATTTGACGGATCAATTAAAGGATGCTTATGAAAACTGGCCGCTTTTTACCCCCTTAGTAATGATCGGCTTTGGCATCAATGATGAAATCATCTCACCAACCCATAATACTACCTATTTCGCAAAGGGCTTGACCCTTGGAAATACGAAAGTGGAGGGCTACAGTATCATGAACCGGTCTGCCTATGATCCAATTTTTGCGCCGGCAGGAAAAACGGCTTTATTGATGCAATTCGAATCCCCCTGGGAAAACTGGGAAAATCTGACGAACGAAGCTTACCTGGCGGAAAAGGAAGCGATCCGTGGGGGGGCTATTACCCTCTTAAATAAACATTATCCCGGAATCAAAAATAAAATTGAAGTCATTGACATTGCTACCCCCAAAACGACGGTACATTTTACGGGCGTATGGAAGGGGGCTTACGAAGGATTTATGCCCAAAGATGATGTGTTGAACGGATTACCCATGGAATTGAAAGGACTGAAAAACTTTTCGATGATCGGGCAATAGTTGTTTCCGGGAGGAGGGCTGCCGCCTTCGGCCCAATCGGGAAAGTGGGCCATCCAGAAGCTTTGTAAGGCAAGGCATTTAAAATTTGAAACACCTTAAAAAGTAAAAGCAGCAGTTATGAGATTTTCAAAAATACCGTTGGTCTTGCTTGTATCGCTTTTTGTGATCCAGTGTGCAGGTCAACAGCATCAACAAAGTTCTTACGGTATATTATTAGAACAGAAAAATGAGCCGCAGGAAAATGCTTTTTCCATCCTAGTGCCCAAAAACTGGATGATAGATGGTGGTATTTATCGGGTGAATGCGGCAACCGCCGGCGGTCCGCTTAATGCTATTGAAGCAAAATGCGATTTAACATTGAAAAGTGATGACAAGGGGAACATCTCCTTTCGCATATTACCAGACATTGTTTACGGTCATCTTGGTATTGGAGGCGGTTTTTTTCCTGCTGGTAGCAATTATCAAGGAGCCATGGTACGGCCAATTGAAGACGCCCCTACTACGATGATCCCAACTTGTTTTCGAATCGAACGGATTTTAAGCGTACGCCGGTTAGAAAGCGGAGAAATGAATAGGAACAATCATTAACAGCAATTTTATTCGATTGGGCATATTGCATGGGGCATTGGCGGTTACCACTCTTCTTCTAAATGGGGCTTTTACCGTTCTACCTTAGTGGAAACGATCTTTTTCCAGTAATGCGGTAGTTCATCTAAATGACCTTTCACGAACGTTTCAATACGTTTTTTAGACGCAGTACTATTCTTCAACTTAAGGTGCAGGAGTTGTGGTTGGTCGATCGGTTGGCCAATTTGTGAAACGATAAAAACGCTGGCGTACTCAGCGAAATTTTGTTGTACAACAGCCCGGCTGAGGTCCATCGCAAAATAGTTATAGATCTTTCCGATGTGGCTTACGGGGTTTTTACCCGAAGTGGCCTCCAGGCTCATGGGATGATAAGGTGTGATTAATCCATTGATGCGATTTCCGCGGCCGACCTGCCCGTCGTCCCCACTTTCGGCACTCGTTCCGGTTACCGTAAGGTACAAACTCTCGCTTTCATAATCATCGGCCGTATTGATATCAATGACCGAATTAGACAAGCCCAATGCTGAGGTAATAAATGTTTTTACCTGTTCCTTTTTCGTGATGTAATCATTTAAATCCGCAATGTATCTATCGATTATTGCAATAGCTACGGTAAAATATTTTTGCCCTTTCATCTCCACCCCCATCACTTTAATATCTTCGCCGATAAATGGATATTTCTTTTTGGTATTTCGTTGGTTCAGGAGGTGTTCAATTTGGACCAGGTTGCCTTCCATTTCAGTAGTAGGGTAAAAACCCGTTCCATAAGAAGTGTCATTGGCCAAAGGAGTTTCTCCTTTTCCAAACCGGCTGAAGAGCTCTACTAAATCACTGCTGCCGGGCCTGATCTTAGCAGTGATTTCAATGCCAATATCAGGGTCCAGATGGGGAACATTTTGCGTGATCCATGCTCTGGCCGTTTCTACGGCAATATCGTCAACGGGAATGCTTTTTTTTCCTACTTGCGAAGTGGCTCTCCCCGCAATGATCAGCGAAATAGGAGCTAAAATTTTTCCTCCCCGATAGGCTGGTGCTGATTGCCCACCGATCAACAGGGCTTTGTCAACGTTGTGGTGCAGGATCGCTCCGAATTCTTCCAGGTAATAATTGCATAAAGCAAGGGATACCTGATCGGTGATTTCATCACAAATGGTATCGGGATGTCCGATGCCTTTGCGCTCTGCTATCCCAATGCCCGTATCGTTAATATCTTCTATGATTATACTTGTCATATCCAGTTCTTGGTTTTCTTCTAATTGGTAAGGTGCGGTCCATTTGATTGAGGCTGTTTTAAAGGTGAGAGGTGAAAAATAATACAAAATTTGGTTTTAAACATATACGAGATAAATACCTGCCTGCCCGATTGGCATCAGGCCGATCGGGCAGGCCATAGCCGTCAGGTTAAGCGTTAATTTGTAGTATCGAGTTAAAGAACTCTTGA
>CAZHNG010000067.1:0-14741 GCA_964533785.1 uncultured Saprospiraceae bacterium
ACTTTTCGTCATCCATAACCCCTTTTATGGTGACAAAGACTTTTCGTCATCCATAGCCCCTTTTATGGTGACAAATATATTTCGTCATCCATAACCAAGTCCGTCACAAGTTAAAAATCAGTTAATATAGATTTTTCTTTAAAGTGATAAAGTAGTATTAATCGACTTGTCTAATCCAAGTTGCGATGGCTTATATTAAAATAAAAAAAAGAAAATTCCCTATTAGTCCATCACAAATCACAGATTTGGTAACACAAAATTGGGAAATTCTGCTCGCAACAATACTCCCCCTTTTTGCAACAATAGTGAACTACGTCCTAGCCAAAACCCTGCATCTTTGTATTGTAATTATTCAACACCAAAAAACACGAAAACATAATTCTATAGAAGGTTGATATTTGGTATTATAATAGGGTTTTGGCGGCGCTCTTGTGATTCAGTTCGCAAGGCGCTTTTGCTTTTGGGGAGGTGTCAGATACGAGAGGCCAGATACCAGATACCAGATGTCAGATGTCAGAATCCAGATCTTCTGACGGGTGAATATTAGGGGTTGCAATAAATGATTACCAATAATCCACACACAAATCACTCACCACTGATCACACATAGTCTGGTATCTGGCATCTCTGCCTATCTGACCAGAGTCAGGCGCTTAGAGCCCGCCACGTAGGGCCCGTATGGGCCTGGGCAAACGTTTAAGAGCATGGAGCCCAAAAAGAAAAAAATTCAATTTTTTCTTTTTAAAACTCTATGTTCTCCATATCTCTATGCCTGCCCGCCGAAATCCTTAGGTGTAGGCGGGGTTCGATAAAAATTTTAAGAGACGAAGTCTCGAAAAATCAAAGATTTCAAGACTTCTTTAACTCGGTACTATAAATTAACTCTTAACCTGCCCAGCCCCATACGGGCCCTACGTGGCGGGCCCTACGTGGACGGTTATGATGGGCTGGGCAGGCAGGTTAAATCTGGCCTCTCCCTAAAAAGCGTTATATTATCTTTACAATCCGGTAGTAAAAACGAATCTATGATCAAAAATTTTACCTGTCTTTTCTTTGCTTTATTATCCATGACATTTGTACTCTGTGGACAGGATGTGGATGCTTTACTGGATCAATTAGAATCCGTCCGGGGAACACAACGGGTAGATCTTTTGAACCAATTGGTGGAAGCAACTCGTTTTGCGGATACTGATGCTGCGCGATCCTACGCCGAAGACGCTTATACGTTGAGCATAGACCTTGATTATCCAAAAGGTATCGTCCACAGTGCATTTTATTTGGGTATTGTGGAAAGAGATGCGGATAATTTACGCAAGGCACAGAAATACGCGGAAGAAGGGCTGGAGGCAGCTCAGGCTCTTGGAGTCCAGACTTTGGAATTAGAGGGCTGGTCCCTTTTGAAGACAATATATCGTTTGAGAAATGGCCACAAAAGAAAGTACCAGGAGGCTGAATTAGCCTACATGAAACTGAAGAGTAAAATTGATCAGGCACAATCAAAAACGGAACTCGAAGCTCTGGAAACCGAGGTTAAACAGGCTGCGCAATTCAATGAGCAGATTTCCCGGGAAGTAGATCAGGTGAAAGATACACTTGCACAGACCCTCGCTGAAAAAAGGCGACAAAAAGAAAGGCTGGAAAGATTAGAATTGAGGAAACAACTATTAGAGCGGGATTCTGCACTTCTCAACCGGGAAATACAAATTCAAGAGTATAAGATTCAACAGTACGATGCTTCCTTGCAGTTTCAACAGTTTTTAGTTTTTGTCCTGGTGGTGGGGTTGATCGCTGCTTCGATCATGGCTTTTGTGGTATACCAAAATTACCGCCTCCAGCAATTGCGTCAGTCCGAGAAAGAAAAAGCCCAGCGGCAATTGATGGTACAGGAAAAAATGGCCTCCCTGGGGCAGCTCACCGCCGGTATCGCCCACGAGATCAAAAATCCCCTCAATTTTGTCAATAATTTTGCCGAAGGATCTAAAGAACTGGCCGCTGAACTGGAGGAAGAACTGACACAAATGAATGGCCAACCCAATCCTGAACAAATGGAACTCTTGACAGCACTGGCACTAGACCTGAAACAAAATTCGGAAGACATCAGTACTAACGGCAAACGCATCGACCGGATCGTACAAAGTATGATGGCCCATGCCAGCGGCAATAAGGGAGAGCTGCAATCGGTATCTATCAACGATTTAGTGAAGGAGAATCTCAACCTGGCTTATCACGGCTACCGGGGCATGCATGCTACTTTCAGTGCTGCCATTGAAGAGGAATACGACGATACTGTCCCCCCAATTAAGGCTGTTCCGCAGGACTTAAGCCGTGCTCTGCTCAATATTATTGGCAATGCCTGTTATGCTTTGCACGAAAAACAGCAACGGGAAATTCCCAATTACATTTCTTCCTTAAAAGTCAGTACGCAAAGACAAAATGGAGAGGTGGTTATTTCGATTCGGGATAACGGCCCCGGCATTCCAGAGGAGGTGAAGGAAAAGATATTTTTACCTTTTTTTACGACTAAACCTACGGGAGAAGGCAATTCCGGCCTGGGGTTGTCCATTAGTAACGATATTATCGTGCAAGGTCATCATGGTAAACTGGAAGTGAATACTGAACCTGATGTTTTTACGGAGTTTTTAATCAGATTACCGGTTGTTTAGTGCTTCATATCTAATTTTTTAAACTCACTTCTGTTACTATCATCTACTTTTAACCAAACTCTGTCATGCTTAATCTTAAGGGTCAATTTGTATTGAGAAGGTGGGATGTTGTACTTTTCTTTAAATTTTCTGGAAAAATGTGATGTGGTTTTAAAACCTGAATATATTGCAACATCATCAATAGAATACTCTGAAGTAGCTAATAGCTTTTTTGAATGCTCCAAACGTTTGTTGAAAAGATATTCGTTTGGAGTGGTATCGTAAATCTTCTTGAAGTGCCTTTTAAAAGTGGAAAGGCTCATATTGCATAATTGTGCAAACTCCTCCAGGGAAATTTCAGTAAGTACATGGGTTTCTATTACTTCCTTAAAACTGGCTGTTCTTTTATTTACAAAATGCTCTAAAAGAAGCGCTACTTCTTCTGCCTTTTTGCTACTTAAAAGCAGCAACAAAATTTCCTTAATTTTTATTTCTAAGATCTCATTTGAAAGAACGTGTTGGTTATAGAAATAATGCATAATTCCATCAACATAATTCTTAGAGATCACACATGGTTTACCAGTGAACATATCCTGACTGAATTCATTTTTTAAAACAGTACTGATGTCCGGAAATTTATTACCCAAAGTCTTAGTGACTAATGCTCTGTTTATATGAATTATAAGCACCTGATAATGCTGGTTTTCTTGATTTGGGTAGGCTTTTAGAATAAGAGATTTCCCTACAGCTATCCCTAAATTCCCTTCAGGAACTTCAACTATTTCATTCGGGGAAATAGCTATGTGATATCCGTGGTTGACATAAATAAAAAAGGCTTCATCATTCAATTTAAAATTGAAAGTAGTCTCATTATTACAAATGATGGTTTCAAATACAACAGTCTGATTTATTTCTATTTTCTTATGATCTAAAACCATATGGTTCTCACTATTGGTTAAAACTCTGGCTATCCGCCAAAAAGCTTCGGATATTTGGCTATATCCTCAAAATTATCATCGAAGAATAATCTGATTCGTGGTTCTAATACCCACCCAGTATTGAAACTCCAATGATCGAAGTTTTAAATTACACACCTTTAAAGATACGATTTTCAATGAAGTGCTAAGAAAGGTTGGGATTTTGACCCTCTTGAAAAAGTTTCCCAAAATCGATCAAACCGTTTTCTGATACTCCTGGATTGTCAACGGTCATATACAAACGGTGTACGACCGCAAAGGGAGTATGACTGTTGTATACTTTGGTGCAGTCAGTTTTTTATCAGTAACTTAATCCAAAACCATATGGATATAAGGGATCCTCAGAATCATGTGGTACATCTTCTAATTGTGACTCTACCGTCTCCATGTTCAAAGGCATTTGAAGAGGCAGTAGCCCTGATGGTTCAACCTGACCGGTAGCAATCTGAAGGAATGCACTGTCGGGCAGAGGGTCTGTTCTATTGCCCCCAAACCCTATCAGGATGGCATCAACCTCGCTTTCAAATTCATTAAACAACATTGGATTTGACACGTCCAGCACCACAATGATCTTTTTTGCCGAAGCGGCGGTGTTGAGTACAAGGTCCAGATGTCTTTCATTCGTGGTGATGGCTGTCTGGCCAAAATAGGTGCGGTTCTCTTTTACTAGTTTTTCGGTACCGTTTTCCGTTACCTGGATCAAATCTCCCCCCAGGGATTCCCGCCGTACAAATTCTGAATCTGCCGTGTAGGGACGGTATTGAAGTGAAATAGGAAGATAAGTGAACTCCTCACGATCCGTTATACTACCTACAGATCCCGGACCTTCTCTCATTCCACCTGACTCCATAAAGGTTGGATTTCCATTTTTGGGATTAGTTATCCTGACGATGGCAAAATCGCATTGGGCAATGTCTTCCTTTGAGGCACGGATGATGTCATCTGGTGCAAGCGTTGGATTGCCGTCTTCATCAACGGGTCCTGTAAATGTAGTAGCGAGTTCATCGGTAAGGACATCGTAATATTTTCCGGCTATCTCCAGGTCGAACCCTGGTGCTGCAGATGCCGGGGTTCTGACCCAGCCGCCGGTAGCAGCTACAAAGACCCGGGGGATATAAACCCTGGGTCTTTGCCCCTCTACCGATGCCTCATGGATAATACCGTTATGGTTTTTCAGCATCACCACAGATTTGAGATGTGCCTGGTGTGCGGCCTCTTTGTGCTCCGCATTATTGGGGATTGATTCAGCCACTTCAAGAGAAAGATATGGGTTATCCACAATACCGACATTGAAGTGGGTTCTCAATATCCGCTCCGTAGATTTCTTCATGATTTCTTCCATCTTTGTTTCACCAAGCCTGTCAACTCCGAGCTGATATGCCTCCATTGCTAAATCAACACTTTTCTGCCCATTGCCACCTTCACCACCAAAAGCGTCACATCCCGCTTCCAGGGTGGCCAGCATTCTTTCAACCATGGTCAAGTTTTCAACACCATAATCTTTGGAGGTAAGTATACCGAAATCAGTGAGGATATAACCATCCCATCCGTACGTTCCTCTTAATAATTGATTGATTTTGTAAGGGCTATAACTAGAACCCAAGCGCTCTCCACCAATGGGCGAACCATCTGCCTCTATGCCGACAGAATAGTTCGTCATAGCACCTGAAACAGTTTGGGTTTTACCGGGTAAGTTCATACATGCTAAAAATGGCAGAGTATGTGTTAAAAACTGACCGCCCGGGAATACATTGTATGCTCCGTCACGTGTGTGTGATTCCCTACCACCTTCTGCAGCGCCATCTCCAGGAAAGTGTTTCATTTGGTTGTTCACACTGTATTTGCCCCAGCCCAGATCATTACCTTCCTCGTCGTATGTTGATTGCCATCCGTTGATTATGGCCCTCGCCATATCCACTGACAGAGCAGGGTCTTCTCCGAAAGTTCCGGGAATACGCTTCCATCTTGGTTCTGTAGCCAGATCCATTTGTGTCGCAACTTGCATGGAGATCCCCATGGCACGCCATTCCCTTGACATCATTCTGCCGTATTGGGCTCCAATTTCAGGGTCAAAGGTTGCCGCCAAACCGAGATTACTCGGCCAGTTGGACACATCTCCTTTTCGGGGGTCATCTATCCAGACTGCGGGAATACAAACGATATTATCCAGCACCTCAATATATTCTTGTACCATGTTATTCCAATTCACCTTTGTTCTTGCATCCGCAGTTCCACCACGAGGTGCTCGCAGTTGTCTGTACCCCAAGTCCAGAGAATTCTTAATTATAGTATCCAATGTATCGGGATTAACGACCCATCTGCCAAAGGGATTCATCTTCATCCCCATCATTTGCTCGGTTGGAATCTCGTTAACTATGGCTTTTGCTCTTGTTTCAAAGTCCAGTCGCCAGTCCTCAAATGGATCCAGTAAATTATTTCTGTTGAGGTCCTTAAATACATATCCGTCTACCTGGATAAGCTTGAGCCCTGAGTTCTTTGAATATCCTAGTGTAGTCCCGCCTTTATTTGTTACCATAATCCAGCCTTCCGGCATCAGTGTTTCAGCCCACTTGACATTACCGGAGCCCAGTGCCTCCGGTGTAACAGGATATTCCCTGACTTTACCACAGCTGAAAAACAGGGTGGTAAAAATCACCGGCAATATCAGCTTAAATCGGCTTATTGTTAATGAATTGATGGCTTTATATAGATCCATAGTTTCATTTTTTGCTTACGCTGCTGAAATCTCCATCTATTAAATGAATAGTAAAACCAAGGCCAACAAGCCTCCTCCAACGGCAAAATATAGTCCTTTCTTGAAGATTTCCATTTTGGGAGAATACATCCAAAATGCAGATATCACAAAAAATAAAAGCGATAATCCAAAGAATATATTTAAAAAATATAGCGGACTATTGGTAGTTGCTTTGTGTAGCCGTTCCATTTTTTCAAGGAAAAATGGCAGTTTCATCTTTGTCACAGTTGCTAAACCTGTCTTTTGATTATACCGACCTTGATCAAAATATAAAATGTCCCCTTCTTTTTTTTCCACTTTTACGCCCATACGTAACTGGGGACTCAGCTCTCCCCCCGTCAAATTAGGTGCTAATTGCTGATTTACAATCGTTTCTTTTTTCAAAAAGTTAGTTTCCCTGAAAATCATAACTATGCCGCTTAAAGCATAAATAGACATAATTCCTGCCAGGAAAAAACCTAAATATCGATGGATAATCCGAAATTTTAAGTTAATAGAATTTTTACTCATTTTTAGTTTTTTTATCGTTATAGTACTTTAGAGCATCAAATAGGAACCCTAAAAATCCCATCCGACAAAAGCTCCATAATTATCCTTAAACTCCTTTTGGGGTCCATATTGATCCAGATTAGCCCCAAATCCAAAACTAAACTTGCTCTTTTTCAGACCAACTCTCAAATACATAAAGCTCCTATTATGTTGGCCCTCACCAAGACTCTGTTCAAATAAAAACTGAAGCCTCGTGTAAACGGACAGCTTATCATTGATAGGAGGTTTAAACTCGTAGAGACCAAAAAAACTAAGATCGTGATCCCCATTCAGCAAATAGGAGAGTATCGAAACAGCAAGAAATTTTCGCGAAGCATAAACATGCTTAGGCCCTATTACAGGAGAAAGACCTACTTCAGCATTCATATTGATACCGCCCATTACTTCAAACCCTTTGCCCAAACTATAATTGATCTGATTGATGATTACCAGATCGTCATCATCTTGTTCGTTATAGCTGGCAGAATAAGTTGCCAGACTGAAAAGTGAAAACTTGCTAGTTGGGGTAAAATCCCTGTTAACAATTAGTTGTGAAAACAAGGCTTTATGCCCAAAAAACAATTCAGCAGGAATTGGAGGCTGATTATTTTGACTAAAGCCAACAATAATCGTTGAACAAATTGTAATAGTTATAGTAACCGCCTTCTTAGCCAACTTAAAAAGCTTACTCATTTTGTAGTCATTTAATATGATTACAAAATTAAGCGCTCCATAAGTGTGAAGTATTGCTCTACAGCAACGTTTGAAAAAGTGATCAGATTTCAGCCTTTAACCTGCTAAGCGTATATTGGGTAACCCCCAGATAGGAAGCAACAACCTTATTTGAAAGTATGCTTAATATTCTTGGTTCACGATCCAATAACCATTTGAGCCTTTCTAGTGCAGAGTGACCTTGAAATCCATAGATTCGCTCCTGTGACATAATGTATGCCATTTCAAGAATACGCCTGTATACTAAATTTACTTCTGGTACAGTATCAACAAGATGATAGAAGTGTCGCCTTGAAATCATAAGCACTTCTGATTTAATAATGCTTTGTATATTTTCAGGGGATGGCTTTTGGCTTATTAAACTTGTAAATGAAGTAGCAAATTTGTTTTCAAAACCAAAGTAGCGAGTCAATTCCTGTCCTTCTTCATTAATCGTAAAAAAACGCAAGCAACCGGCATTAACGAAATAAATATACTTGCAAGTCTGTCCTATTCGCAATAGATACTCATTTCTCTTCAAAGTTTTTACTTTGAAATAGTCCCTGATTTTTATGAATTGCTCCTCAGAGATATTTGTTCTTTCCAAAAAGTATTGATGCAATTGTTTGTACATGTGTTTTGGATATGGTGGTTTTCCCGGCATTTTCAATTCTTCCCACAAGATCCGGAAAATGATCAGTTTGTGTTTTATTCAAAGACAAACGTCCGTGATTTACCAATATAGCGACAGCAAAGGCAGAATATAGCCTGCTAATACTGATTTTTTTGAATAAAACTTAACTCTTGTTTCCTGAAAACCACCGTTTTCAGTCACTTTATTTCATATCTCTAAAAAATAGGAAGATTTTTTCAGCGCCAAGTTGAAAATTCGCGTTTCGCAAATCAAAGAATTAAAAACTATTATGGCTGCCATTTTACCGAACTCACTCCGATGTTTTTAGATAAATTTTCTAGAAGGCATAAGTAGGAGAACTATACCAAAATTTGATCTCGATTATTGGTAAGCGTATAGGGCCTTGGTCGGGAGACCAAGACGATCGGCGGGTAAACAACTCAATTTGGTGGATGACAACACTAACGTCGAGCTAATCATTAAAAACAAAACACCCCAAACCACCGGGATCCCTGATAATGATATTATCCACGATCCCCTCATCATTAAACTGCGTGATCTCCTCCGTTATTGGAATGGATAACGACCTGATTTTCTCAATATGCGCTATATTATCTCCACCATTGAAATAAGTCAGGGAAGGATTGAAAAATAAATGTGGGCAACAATTTGGCTTCATCAGGCTTACCGAGAAACCCTCTTCATTGGTCAGCGTGACCCAGCCTTGGTTAATATTCCCGGTAACATGATTAAAACCCAGCGTTTTCCAGATCTTATAGGCCAAATTGGCAGCTACGACCTCCAAACTTAATCCGGCAAACTTACCCAGCACAGAAGGAGACAATGGAGGAAGTGCCCAGTCTTCGGGAGGTGCTTCTTCTAAAAGATAAATCCAGGTATTACTAGGGTCGCTTACCAGATAGCCGTTCCTTATTTCAATTACTTCGGTGATGCCGGCAATTTGGTTGGCGCGGTCTTTCCAGTCTTCCGCAAATAATTTCACACCGGCACGGGCAAAATGGTTCGGATTGATTTCGATCAGGACCTGCCCATCACTCATTAAGGGATGCACTCCGTTAGCAATCTTTTTAAAACCTAAAGTCTCGTAAAACGAAAGGCTATCGGTGAGGTTCGGTGTCGGTGTTTGAATGATGGTATTCATCTAGCTTTTTGTTGGTTAAAAAGGTTTAATGGGAGTTGGCCCGAAAGTGAGTGGTAATTGCTGGATGCCTATTGCAAGTTATTCCGAGTTTTACAACACATCGGAATGAATTCCGATCTACAATTGCAATTCCGCAAAAGCACACCTACCACAAGATAACATATTTTACTTCTCCTTGCCCTAAATTAAAGAGCATTTCTTGCTGCGATCCCATTTCACGAATGGTAATACCATCCTGCCCGTCCTCAATTTTAATGAAGTATTGCCCACCAACAGAATAATAATCGTTTTCCAATTGCTCGATGTAATCTCCTTTGGCAATCAGTGAATATAAGTTATCGCCTTCACCCGCTTTGATGGTACGGGTGATGGCTTGTTGTTCGTCGGCAGTAGTCACTTTTTCGGAAACGGAAGTGCCGGATAGCTTAAAGAAAAACTCCGGATAACCCTCGGCATCCAACTCGTAGCGGTCCAATTTCAGGTCATCAGGTGTCTGGCTAGGGTAAGGAGCTTCTGCGGTGGGTAATTTAGCAGCGATGGGTGCATCCAATCCTTCTATAGCCATAGACAGAGGCTTGATCAATTGCTGGTGACCACGGCCGCGCCACATTTCCGCCACATCCGCAAAAGGTCCCCGCCACACTTTCACCAATGCGCCTTTATCCAGGTCGATAGCGTAGTGTACACCAGTGGGCTGACCAACGGAAATGATATGCGTTCGCTTTTCATCCTGGTAATTCAAAAAGCCTCTTAGCAACTCTGGTCTTTCGGCAATGGGTACGATCAGTGGCGTGATATCCTGGAAGCGATTACCTGGAACCGCTCGTGTATACAATGGTTGGTATTTCATCTCCGGTCCTTCGTACATCAGGGCCAGCCCCTTACCCCAGGTGTTGTTGTAGTAGTTCAATGTCAAATCGTGGGTGCCGGCACTCAATTCGACCAGTCCCCTGGCTTCTTCATCCATGCCGTGATTGAAGTCATTGCTGATCAACAATTCATCATCAAGGTACAATTTAGAACCGTCATCTGAATAAAGGAAAAACAGGTATTGCCCGGATTTTTCGACCTCTAGCTTTCCGCTGAAGCGAATGGCGTATTCATCTTCCTGTTGAGCGAGGGCTAAGGTGTTGAGGCTGTCGGTGGAACCGCTATCCGTTACGGTCAGCGTATCAAAATCAGGCAATTGGTTGATGGGCTGATTGATAGCGTAGTACTCATATTGTAGATCATTAAGCAGCAAGCGCTCATCCGTATAGTTTTTATATTCAATATTTTTTACCGCAACCGGACCGTGGTCTCCTTGGATCATCAACGGAGCTGTGGCGACTTCATCTTCGGCCATGGCAGCCCTGGTTGGACCGGTTAATTCCACATTTTCGTGAATGACAACGCCGTTCAATTCCACTAACTCAAACCTCGCATTACTGACCTTATTGCCATTCTGATCAAAACGGGGAGCGATGAAGCTGATGTAAAGGTCTTGCCATAATCCCGGTGCTTTGGCCGCGTTGAGCCGTGGCGGATGTCCTTCGTAGCCTTTTTCTGCTGCTTCATCCCATCTTTGGTAAATTCCGCCCAAATCGCTGAAATTAGGCTCTTCTTTCATCCAACTGTCAAATAATTGAACTTCATAGCGCCCTTGCAGGTAAATACCAGAATTGGACCCTTTGGGCATCAGGAAAGATAGTTTGAGCTCCAGATCCTGGTGTTCCCAACTGGTGAGCAAATTTTCCCGGTCGGCTTCGGTCGGTTGGTTTACCAAAATGCCGGTACCTTCCGAAGTTTGTAAGTCCTTTTCTTTTTCAAAATTGGATACCACCTGCCCGGCCACCGACCAGTTGGCGCCCGTCGACTGAAAAGCGGATAGGTCAGATAGGTCAATGGTATTGAATGGCAGACTTTTGATGACCGTTTCGGAACCTTCTTCCGTTACTGCTTCATCCGTATCTTGTTGGCAGCCTAAGAATATGATGCTTGATAGAAGTGTTATTAAAAGGAGTCTAGAATACATGTTTTTCTTTTATGGTAGTTGAATTATCGTCCGAAGATAGAATAATTTGTGCATTGAGATCAGGATAACTACGAAAAGGAATCCTGAAGGAGTTTCTGATGGATGCGTTCCGCCCTAAAAATGAGCTGAGCGATCCAAAAGCCTAGTAATGACCATCCGATAATAGCGGGGTAAAAGACCATGCGCATGGTGTTATCCAGGTCTTGTGATCCAAAGGTAATGTTGCCGCCGGCACCTGGGTGCAGGCTATCCGTCAGTCTGGGGATCACATAGATCAGCGGGATCAGCGCGATGAAGGCGAAAATATTGTAGACAGCCGATATCCTGGCTCTTTTTTCCAGGTCATCGAATGAAGCACGCAGCACGAAATAGGCCAGGTAGATTAAAAGGGCAATAGCGGTCATGTTTTGCTTGACATCCCAGCTCCAATAGGCGCCCCAGGTGTTTTTTGCCCAGATGGCACCGGTCAGTAGCCCCATGAGTCCAAAAAATATACCCACCTGGGTAAAGGTTTTGGCATGGGTGTCATCAATTAAACGGGGGGAACGCAAGTATCTAACGCTGTAAATAACGGAAGCGAGAAATAAAAAGAGCATAGGGAACCACAAGGCTACGTGGAAGTAGGTATTGCGAATGCTTTCGTACAGAATATTGCGGAAGGGAAAAGTGATTCCCGTTTGGCTATGCAGATCTTTAATGGGAGCATTGTCCCAGTACTGTTCTCCTAATGCAGGATTGATGGAATCTTGCCTGACGGCGATGGCATCGGGAAGGACGGAATACCCATCGATCTCATTGTCCAGAATAAGCGTAAAAAACTGGGCTTTGGCATCAACTGGCAGGTAATCGGGAATTTGAAACTGTAAAACAAGTTCCCGGTCATTTTTAACGCGAACTGATTGGGCGGCGATGGCCCGGTCATTATCCAGTTTTAACCAGGCCCGCAAACTGTCTTTCGCTTTTTCAAAATGAGAATTATATCCCGTTACTTCCAGGTTTATAGTACCGCCCGTATTGGCTGCCCGCGGATCAACCCGTACGATACCCGGTTTTAAAGGCACCAAAAAACCAGCTATGAATACATAGCATAAGATGATTACGGATAAAGCTTTCCACCAGTGTTTTAAAAACATGTGCAACTATTTTGTAACTCAAAATTATTTACTTGTAACCATAAATGGAAACAATTGGCGGAGAGTTGAATTAAAATTAAAATTTGCTGACAATTGACAATGATCCTCAAGCTAATAATTATGAACCCGCTCACTCGTCTAACCCGTTCAACCCGTCTAACCACTTACCCGGCAAAACCCTCCCGTTACCTGCCAAATTTTTCCCATTAAGGTTTTTCCCTTTCCATTTATGGCAAAACCGGCCAATTTGTCCCTGTAATTGATACTAATACAACCACTTAAATCTAAAACCATGAGAAATCTATTAATTGCAATGATCTTGTTATTGGGAACGATCCAAACCTTTGCCCAATCTATCCCCGAAGGACAAATGTGTTGGGCCGAATCATACGGTCGCGGAGCCGGCACTTTCCCCAATCAGTGCGGACCCAATGAAGAGTACGACGCAGGGCTGTGTTATCCGAAATGTAAACCTGGTTACAAGGGCGTTGGTCCGGTTTGCTGGGCAAGTTGTCCATCCGGATTTCGGGACGACGGCGCTTTTTGTGCTAAACCTGCTCCCTACGGACGTGGTGGCGGGTATCCCTGGAAATTTGGTGATGGCTTTAACCTCAATAATGCCAAGAAACGCTGTGAAAGAGACCACCGCCAGGGTTGTGAAAAATGGGGCGAGATCATGTACCCAAAATGTAAGCCAAATTACCATCCAGCGGGTTGTTGTATCTGTAGCCCAAACTGCCCTTCCGGCTATACGGATATCGGAGTATCCTGTGCCAAACCAAGCTATGGAAGAGGAGCCGGTAAGATTCCTACCAGATGTGGAAGTGGCAAAGTAAATCAGGCTGGACTTTGTTATACACCATGTAGGTCAGACTATGACGGCGTAGGGCCCGTTTGCTGGGCTAAAGAATGCCCGAGTACGTATCCGGTAAAATGTGCTGCCGGTTGTGCCAAGTCGAGCTGGGATTGCTTCAATGCCATTGCCAATCAAGTCATTACCCCACTGGAAATGGTCGCTAATATTACAGGCATTGTCTTCTCCGGTGGTGGATCTGCTGTTGCCAAAAGTGCAGCCAAAACAAGCGCTAAGACGATTTCTAAAATGACCATTAAAAGTCAGTTGAAAAAGAAAGCCAAAGATATGGGTAAAGAACTAGCGGAAAGCACTGCGGAAAATGCAGCCAATACTTTCTACGAAGCCCAATTAACCGGCGAGTTCAGCTGGACCGACCTC
Organism: uncultured Saprospiraceae bacterium; assembly: GCA_964533785.1. Taxonomy (GTDB): domain Bacteria; phylum Bacteroidota; class Bacteroidia; order Chitinophagales; family Saprospiraceae; genus JANQRV01. Next base: position 13,790 of record CAZHNG010000067.1, read on the forward strand.
GATCCAACCGGTATTGCCAACGTAGTTAATGCTTTCCACAAACCACTTTGCAAAGATTTTAATTAAAAAAATAACTGCGAGTCCTGACATTCATCGTCAGGACTCAACCTTAAAACATTTCAAACCATGGAATTCATAATTGCTTTCATCCTTCAATTTCTTGCAGTATCATCAACAACAACCGGCCAGGGCATCCAATTCGAACCAGAGAACGAGGTCTGGGCCAATTACCTGAACAAAGCACAAACTGAAGAGAAGATCCTCTTCGTCGTAGCCTACTCCACTTCTTGCCATAATTGCGAACATATGAAAGAAAATATCTTCCCAAAGGAAACCGTTGGTGCGGTTTTCAATGAGCAATACATCAATGTGAAAATTGACGTGGAACAGGGAGAAGGACTGGAAATTGCGGGTAAATACCAAATCAATGCCTATCCGACCTACTTGTTTTTGGATGCTAATGGTCAGCAATTGCACCGGGCAATGGGATCTATGGAAGTTGAAGAGTTCATTGAACTAGGGAAGCAGGCCGTTGATCCGGAGTATCAGTTTTTTACTTTAAAAGAACGCTTCATTCGTGGAGAACGCTCGGAGCAATTGTTACAAAAATTGACATTGATGGCCATTGACCTTTCGGATTACGAGTTACTACAAACGGTTCCTGCGGCCTATTTAGCTACTCAATCTGATTGGCTGGAAAAAGATAAAATGGAAATTATCCTTTCGACCTTGAAATCGATCGAGCAGTCTACTTTTTCTTTTTTGCTCCAGCATAGAGCAGCCTTTATTGAACAATACGATACGGCCAAGATCAACAATCTTATTGATGAAGTAATCTTAAACAGTATGAGTATGGCGGCTTGGGATCATTCCTTGAATGACTTCGATTTACAGAAGGCCAGAACATACGGTACACAATATCTTACAGCGGATCTACTCGAACAGGCAATGA
>CAZHNG010000067.1:14751-23286 GCA_964533785.1 uncultured Saprospiraceae bacterium
GTTTTTAACGTCAATCAATTGATGCGCAAACAACAAACATCAGCTTTCTTGCTTGCGGCGGTTGACCATTTTGATCGCTACACCACTTATAATGGATTTTTGTTGAATAACATAGCGCTTACCTTTTACGAAAATACAGACGAGCCGGAACTACTGGAAAAGGCATTGAGCTGGGCCATACGGGCTACTGAATTGAAAGAAGTGTATTCATTCTACGATACTGCGGCTGCTTTGTATTTTAAGCTGGGCCAGAAAGAAAAAGCGAGAACCTATGCACAGCAGGCTATTGAAGTGGCAAGTAAAACGGGTGCCCATGCGGAAGAAACAGAAGCTTTGTTAGCAAGAATTGAGTTAGACAACTAAGATTGAGGTAAAGATTAACGTGAGTCAACCCAAATTTTCAGAGATAATCCGATAGCGTTGGTTTTTAAATGATTACTTCCTTGGTTAGCGAGTGAACGCGTTCCACAACACGTTTAACTCGTTAACCATTTGATGATCATGGCCAAATCGAATTATTGAAATTTGCCAACTAATTGTGGATGATTCCTGTCAAACTCAACCTCAATACCTTATTCCAAAGAAATTAGCCATATCCCTTCCAATTCGATCTTGAAATTGACGGCCTAATATTTGATTGACCGTATCCATTGGAGAAAAACGTTCAAAAGCGGCTGTACTTCCTTGTAGAAAAACGCCATTAGCGCCGTGATACGCTGCAAAATGGCGGGCGATTTCCCAGTCGGCAGCACCTACTTCATTTACTTTCATGGGAGCAGTGATCAACACAATACGCTCAAAATCAGTAGGTACTTCAGATGCACTGAAGTAAAGCTTTATGTTCCTTGGATTGATCGGAGCTCTGCCTTCTTGAATAACCAGTTCATCCCACCCTTCGTATTGGGGTTCGGCAAGGTTATAAGCCCGGTTACAACTATTCGTCGTAAACAATAGTAGTAGGGTAATAATAAGGATTAAATGCGGTATAATTCTCATAGTTATTGAATTGTTTTTGGAAATGCTTAAGTAAAGATTTAACTGTTACTTGTCACAATTTATTTTAGTCCCTATCCACCTGACAAAGCCTGAAAAATCAAAACTTCATCTTGTTCTGAAATTTCATCCGAAAGTTGTTCCCGATCCGATAATAATTTTTCTCCGATAAAAATATTGATGTGTTTGCGTAAACTCCCGTCTTCATTAATGAGGTAATCTTTAATTCCCGGGTAGCGGGTTTCCAGCAAATCCAATAATTCAGCGATATTGCGGGCTTCTACTACTTCAGGCTTTAGATCAGGAAAAAAACGATTGAGGGCGGAGGTAAAACTCACTTTGGGCATAGTAACTCAGAATTTTGCAATACAACAACTTTGAAGGGGGATAGGTTGGATTGAGATCTAAAGAGGTTTCTCATAAGTCAACACTAAGGCGATAAGGCCAAATAAATCACCGCAAAGTGCACCATTGCTCGTCCAAGTCTCTGACTTGTGACGCCAAAACTCGTATGTTTCCTACTTTTAGCTGTATTGCCGGGTAAACTTGGGGTCAATGTTTTTTACTCACCGCCAAGACCACGAAGAAACGCTAAGAAAAAAGAACTTGGCGTTCTTAGTGGTGATTTAACGTCGGAGGTTTTTCCCGGCGCCAATCAGCCTTGATACTTCTTCCTATCCGGGGAATCATGACCTGAACCCCGTATTAACATTTATCATAGGGCAACGCCAGAATCTGGTATCTCCAATCTGGAATCTGGTATCTACATTTTACCCAAAACAAACATAATCCACCCGCGCCAGGTGATTTGCCAGCGTCATCCATTCCTCTCCGTCATTTTCAGACAGGTAGAGATTACCATTATTCGTACCGAAAGCCAGGGTGTTTTCTTTCTTGACCAGCGCGTGGCGGAAGGCGATATCAAAACAATTATGTTGCGGCAGACCATTTCGCAGTACCTGCCAGGATTGTCCGCCATCTGCTGTACGACTGACCACTAAAGCCAAATCTTTCGCCACCCGCATTTCATCACTAATGGCGGGAATAACCCAGGCCTTTTCGGGATCGTGATTGTCGATGGCCAATCCGAACCCGTAATTCGCGAAACCTTCCTCGTCGGACACATTATGCCATTGATTACCGCCATCGGTTGTTCGGAATACACCGCAGTGGTTTTGTTGCCACAGGACATTAGGAGCCGAATGACATTGCAGCAATAGGTGTGGATCGTGTCCGACCTCCACATTAGGATTGGGCAAGTAAGTCGCCTTCAGGCCATTGTTTTTAGGCACCCAGCTTTGACCCGCATCCTTCGATTCAAATACACCGGCACAACTTACGGCGATGTAAATATGATCGCTATCCGTAGGATTGACAACGATGGAATGGATGAAAGGAAAATCCCGTCCGGCACCGAACCACTGGTTTTCGTCAATACGCGATGGGTGATTCCAAAGGGAAGGGATAAGTTCAAAAGTATCACCGTTATCCTCAGAATAGAATAATCCTCCCGGTTCTGTGCCTAACCACAGGCCGCCTGGCCGGTCTTCTCCTGCTTGTTGCATACACCAGACTTTTTTGAGGCTTGCTTTTTTACCGGGTTTCAGCAAGGCATCTTGTGGATAGCGCGGCATGGGCACTTGCTCCCAACTAGCACCCTGGTCCGTAGAACGATGTAACTTTTGTCCCCAGTGGCGATGTGCCAGGCATACCCACCAGGTATCAGTACGCTCATCGACAAATACCATAGACACAGGAAAGCCCAGGAATTGAACGGCTTCGAGCTGCCAATTTTCTTTTTTGTGGTAGATGACTAAGCCTTTGGAGGTGCCCACTAGGAGTTTTTGCATAAGAAGAATTTTTATTAAAACATTTTGTATTTATTTTCGTTTTAACATATGAGTTTTATTTATTTTTTTCCATTTCGGGAGATAGTTCTGCCAAAGCAAATTCAATGAATCAATACGTTTATTATCATAAATTACCACATTTTCAGCCCAAGGAGCAATCTTTCTTTGTTACATACAGACTTCACGGTTCTTTGCCCAAATCTAAAATTTTAGCGTTGAAAAATGGTTATCAAAATGCTCTGGATACTATGAATTATAATCAAAATTTGTTCTCAAAACAAAGAAAAATGGAGAGCATCATAAAAATGAGGCTGCAATAAAACTTTATTTTCAAGCCTTCTAATTTTTTATATTTGTTTTTAGTGCCTTTTAAGCTAGGGGCACTGGTTTAGAAAAACAAACTGAATTTGAAGTTATAATGGTGTATAATTTCATTAGCATTAAACCATTTTGAATTCAGATGGCGAACAAAAAATAGACCATCATAAACTCAAAATAGCATAAAAAGTGAGTTTAGGCCTTAGGGAGAATCTTGTCGACTTACTGAGTCATGACAGGTGAGTGTGTCCTAATTTTAATAACTGTTTCAGACTTCCCCCGAAGGTTTCGAGTCAATAAATCTGTGATTCAACGATATTAAAATTCAATTATGAAAACATTTCTGCCCACCATTCAAAACTGGATACGAGCCAACAAACCTTTTGCCATTGCCATAGTGATCAGAACCTGGGGATCCGCACCACGACCGATCGGTTCGGCTATGCTCGTTTCTAAAGACCAGGAAATTGCCGGCTCCGTTAGCGGCGGCTGTGTGGAAGGAGCGGTTATCAAAGCCGCTTTGCCTATCATCGAAAGTGGCATTTCCAGGAAACTGGCATACGGGGTGACCGATGAAGAAGCCTGGTCGGTTGGTTTAAGCTGTGGAGGAAAGATCCAGGTATTCGCCGAACGTTTCTGGGGCTACGACGAAAAAGAAAAGGCCATTTGGCGACAGATGGAGGAATGTTTCGAACAAAATAGAGGTTGCATTCTCATTACCAAGGTTGCAGATGAACCCGGCCAGCACCTTTTAGTAATGCCTGACGGCAGTGCTACTGGGATGGAGAACCCCGAATTGGTAAAGGAAGGCCTGCGCGCCTACCGCGAACGCAAAAACCAGGTAGTAGAATTAGATAGAACGGCATACTTCATCCAGGTGTTCCCCCGCAAAAGTCAGATGCTGATCATCGGTGCGGCCCATATTACGGTAGACCTGATCGATCTGGCCAATCAATTCGATTTTGAAACCATCGTTATCGACCCGCGCGGCTTTTTTGTTGAAAACACCCAATTTACTACTCCGCCCGACCGTTTGATCAGCCAATACCCCTCCGAAGTACTGGATCAGTTTAAATTGGATGCTTATTCTTACGCTGTTGTTCTTTCCCACGATCCCAAAATTGATGATAATGCCTTGCAGATCCTGCTCAAGTCTGAGGTAGGGTATATTGGGGCACTCGGTAGCAAGCGTACCCACGCTAAACGCATAAAAAGACTCAGCGAAGCGGGCTTTAGTGAGGCGGAAATCGGGCGGATACACGCACCGGTAGGAGTAGATATCAATGCCAAGTCGCCAAAGGAGATCGCTTTAAGTATTATAGGAGAAGTGGTGAAGGTTAAGAATGAGTTTTAGGGGGAATTTCCGAGACATTGTCTCTATAATTTTTGCCCCCTTCTGTCTACCGACCTAGCCATAGCCGTCCACGTGATCACGGTAGGTGGGTGTCAGTAATGGCTACCTCATATACATAAGTCAGTTTTTGACAGTGTAATTCTGCGTTTGTTTGCATCCTGCCTTTCTAATATGGAGTAAGATGCTGACTGAAATTATGCGACATCATAATTTAAAGTTTATGATTCTCTGGCACCACACATCTATAAGTACCAAAGTAGAGCACCGTGTCTGGATAAAGCGGCTGGATATCCCTTTACTTTAGGGAACAAAAGAGCACGCACAGACGGCTGCATCAATTTTCAAACTGCCGCACCAAAATCCACCTTGAATTCCCCCTCCCAGAATCTAACTGCTATTCAAAAACAATCACACCCTTCGCGTTTTTTCCCGCCAGCATATCGGCGAAAGCCTGATCCAATTCTTCTATGGCGTAGGTTTGGGTCACCAATTCGTCCAGTAATAGGTCTCCTTTTTCATACAACCGGAACAAACGAGTGAAATCAATCGCCGGATTGCATTTACCGTAAAGCGGATTTAAATATATTTTGTCCCATTCAAACAGATTCATGTCTATCGTGAGGTCTTCTTCGATACCGCTGACCTGGACAGCCATGCCGGCATTACGTACCATCCGTAAAGGAGCAGCCCCAAGTGCCGGTACTCCCGTGCATTCGAAAGCATAATCCGCCCCACGACCATCCGTCAATTGTTTGACTTGCTGGTAGGCTTGTATCAAATCTTTATCATCCCTACTTGCTTTTATTAAGTGCGTTGCACCAAATTGTTTGGCCATTTCCAGTCGCAATGGTTTTAGATCAATAGCGATGATGCGTTCCGCACCGGCAATTCTCGCTCCTTGAATAACATTCAGGCCTACACCGCCACAGCCAATCACGACTACGGAGGTACCCGCTTTTACTTCGGCAGCATTTATAACAGAGCCATAGCCCGTCATTACCCCACAACCGACAATCGCTGCGGAAGGGAAGGTGATCTCATGCGCTATCTTCACAACCGCTTCTTTTTTGACCAGAGTATGGGTAGCAATAGTACCGATATTGAAAGAACGTTCAATCGGCTGTCCTTTCCATATTGTACCTTCGGTGTGGGCGTGCCCATTCATCGGGTTGACCCCAGCAACCGGAGAATTTTCTTCGCAAATGGCGTAGTTGCCATGCAAACATTGAAAACAATGGCCGCAGGAAATTGCCCAATTGAGTAAAACGGGATCACCTACTTGTACATGATCGATTGCCGAGCCAACAGCAGCAACCACTCCGGCTCCTTCGTGCCCTACCACAACCGGCCTTCCCCAGTTTAAGGAATCCCAGTCGGTATGGCAAATACCGGCCGCTTTGATGTTTACCAAAACTTCATCCGCTTTGGGTGCTCCAACTCGAATAGGTTCAATGGTGAAATTACCGTTGCCATCCGAAATGGCGGCTTTTGCTGTTATCATTTATATTCGTTTATTATAAGATGTTAGACGCTAGCGGACTTGCAGGTTGCTAACCGCTAAGAAACGCTAAGTTTTTTCTTTGCGCCGCTTCGCGATCTTTACGGTGAATATGACTTAAATCTCCGAGGTTTTCCAATCCTCAGAGGATTTTCCAGGCACTACTTTACGCTGCTAACTCAATAAAATCACTTTTGGTCTGTATCTAAATTTTAAAAGCAATTAACACTAAGTTCTTTATTCTTAGCGGTTCTTCGTGGCCTTTGCGGTGAGTAAAAGCTTTTGATCCCAAGTTTACCCGGCAGTATATCTAGCGTCCCCGCCTGCCGTTACCGCCAGGTGGTCAGGTAGCGTCCAATATCTCCTTTATACTTTCCAATAAAATAAAATGAGCCGGTTCCGCCATACTCCCGTGGGTAAAACCATCCAATTCGTACATTTTGGTATAAGGATGCCCGATCAATTGCATCATTCGCCAAAGATAAGCGACCTCTTCGTAGCGGCCATACAGTTCTTTTTCCCGGTCTCCTAAGATTAGAATCAATGGCGGTGCATCCTTGCGGATATGTGATAAAGGCGCATATTGATCAATGACCGGATTATCCCAATTTAAGCCCTGTTCCGTTCGTATAGTAAAATGCGTAATGGCATGCCCGCTGTAAGAAATAACGCCGGCCAGGTCATTGGCATTAAGGTTATGCTTGTGCAAATAAGTAGTATCCAAGCCGACCATACTCACTAAGTAGCCTCCAGCTGAATGACCGGCGGAAAAGATAGCCGTTGGATCACCACCGTATTCCGAAATGTGTTTCATCGTCCAGGCGATCGCAGCGGCGGCATCTTCGATGTAGGTTGGCGCTTTGACTTTCGGATGCAAACGGTAATTAACAGCCGCAACCGCAATGCCTTTCTCTTTTAAAGCTTCCGGAATAAATTTACTGCCGGCTTTGATGCCACCACCGTGAAACCAAACAACGGTAGCAAAATTTTCTTTGTCTTTGGGGTAGTAAAGGTCCAGCACACACCTTTCTTGAAGGTAATCATCAGATTGCCTGATCGCTTCGGGATAGTAAGGTATATTTTCGATGGTTTGGTACTCCGTGGATTGACCAATAAGGGATAGGTGGAGGTAGAATAGTAAAATGGTTGCTTGTAGTGCTTTCACGGTTATCTGTTTTCTGTTTTTAACTGGCCAAATGAATTTGGCCGTTACGGAGGAGGCTAAATTTTCCACAATAGTATTAATTCCTATCTTGAGCTAATAATAATTTTTCATTCACAATGACAAGATGCTAAAATTAATAGAAAACGCTAAAAATTACACGAAACGAATTGCCATAATTGACAAGGGACTACCCTACTCTTTCAAAGAATTACTAGAAGCCTCAGAGCAGATTGCCTTACAACTGTTAGGAGATCAATCCGACCTCAACGAAGCGCGGATCGGATTTATGATCCGGCCGGGTTTCAAATACGTAGCTACCCAATGGGGCATTTGGCGGGCAGGAGGCATTGCGGTACCCATCTGTGTCAGTTATCCCGCCCCTTCGATTCGTTATGTATTAGAGGACGCACAGGTCACAATGATGGTGGCCGCAGAAGAATTCCAACCTATTTTACAAGAATTAAGCGAAGAATTAAACATTCCATTACTACGAAAGGAAACGTCTGTCGATTCCACCCAACCACTACCTGAAATTTCTTCTGACCGCCGGGCCATGATCCTCTATACCAGTGGTACTACCGGCAATCCTAAAGGAGTAGTCAGCACCCATGCTGGTATAGAAGCACAAATCGAGGCATTAGTCGAGGCCTGGGAATGGAATGCTGATGACCATATCCTGAATATCCTCCCCCTTCACCACGTGCACGGTATTGTTAATGTATTATGTTGTGCTTTGTGGTCAGGCGCTTGTTGTGAATTTTTACCTGCCTTCAACGCGAAGAAAGTATACAAGGTGTTCAAAAAAGGATCAGTCAATCTCTTTATGGCGGTACCCACGATCTATTATAAACTCATCGCTTATTGGGAGACTTTACCGCCATACGAACAAGAAGCGATCTCCGAATGCCTGAAAGAGTTCCGGCTGATGGTTTCTGGCTCGGCGGCGCTACCGGTTTCGGTTTTGGAAAAATGGCGCAACATCAGTGGTCGCACCTTGCTGGAACGCTACGGCATGACCGAAATGGGAATGGCGATCAGCAATCCCTACCGGGGCGAAAGGCGTCCGGGATTCATTGGCCAGCCTTTACCGAAGGTAGAGGTGCGTTTAGTCAACGAACACGAAGAGGTGGTAACTCCCGGCGAACAAGGAGAAATCCAGGTGAAAGGCCCGAATGTATTCAAGGAATATTGGAATAAACCGGAGGCTACCGCCGGGGCTTTCACCAAAGAAGATTGGTTTCGAACCGGTGATATTGCCGTTTTTGAAAAGGGCAGCTACCGGATCCTGGGTCGCAATTCGGTTGACATTATCAAGTCAGGGGGTTATAAAATTTCTGCGCTTGAAATCGAAGAAGTA
>CAZHNG010000067.1:23296-23915 GCA_964533785.1 uncultured Saprospiraceae bacterium
CGATAGTTAACGATAATTTAAAATCGTTCGTCATAAAGGACTGTGGGGTTGTTGGGATCTCTGATGAAGAATGGGGAGAAATTGTTGCAGCCGGGCTAATTAGCGAGGATCCGGAGCTGGATTTTGAGGCTTTGAAAGACTGGTTAAAGGAACGGTTACCAGGATATAAGGTGCCCAGGAAATATATCCTTTTGGATGATCTGCCACGGAATGTGATGGGAAAGGTTACGAAGCATGAGATGAAGGAGATGTTTGATTGAAATGACCTGCTATTCAACAATTCTTGGGACGATACAGATGAAGTGAGAAGCAAAATGAGTATCAATCATCATCAAATGCTAATCATACCTTTTAGGTTCAGCTCACGAACAGGTGTTGGCGGCCATGGCCGTCCACGTAGGGCTCGCCACGTGGGGCCCGCATGGGTCTGGGCAGGCATAGAGAACATGTAGTGCATAGAGATATTGTGTTTTTCGAAAGGATTTAGTTCGCTCCGCCACGTAGGGCCCGTATGGGCCCGGGCAAACGTTTGAGAGCAGGGAGCCCAAAAAGAAAAAATTGAGAAATTTTTTCTTTTTAAACTCTATGTTCTCCATATCTCTATGCCTGCCCGCCGAAA
>CAZHNG010000068.1:0-23803 GCA_964533785.1 uncultured Saprospiraceae bacterium
ACTTTAGCGGCCCTTTGCCACGCCGAAGACTGGCAAAACCCACAGGAAACGGAACAAGAAAAAGCCAACGCCGAGCAATGGATGAACTTTCTGCAGCATTTCCCCGATACGATCTACCTGCTGGTTCAAATACCGGGAAAAGACCGCAGCAACCTCGAAGTACGGCAACAAAATCTCTTGAACTGTGTCAATGCCGTTGCTCAGAGAGCTGCAGAACGGGACATCGAGTGCTCTTATCACCCCAATTCGCCAATGGGCTCTATTTACCAGACGGAGGAGGATTATCAAATTTTACTCAATGGACTGAATAGTGAAAATATAGGTTACACACCCGACGTTGGCCACATCGCCAAAGGGGGAATGGATCCTTTGTCCATTATAAAACAATACCGTTCATTAATTAACTTAGTACATTATAAAGATATGTACGAAGACGGGCAATGGGCACCAACGGGAGAAGGAATCATTGATTTTCAAGCGATCACCCAATACCTGATCGATAGTGATTATGAAGGATGGATCATCATGGAAGATGAATGCGATGAAGCCATTACAGATCCGGATGGAGTGACGCTTAAAGATGGGAGGTATATTGATAAAGAACTGAAACCGATGCTGGCGATTTGAGAGATGCCAGGCATTAGATGTAGTGACCTATTAACTTAGGGGTAGTTTTATTCGATTTAATATTTTTGGAGCTATGGTTATGTGGTTATGTGGTTATACAAAATACTCCCAAGATTTATCCCCAAATAACTTTATAACCTTATTACCACTAAAAGTTTAAATATCAAGAATTGCCCCATGCTTAAAAGCCAATACGCTTAGATGCTAGATGGTGAGGGTTGCGGGTGTGAGTGAGGCCTAAAGAGGCCGTCTCATAAGTCGAGCAAATAAAAAAAGTGAAAGAATTTTTGAAAACACACCGCGAAGGGTTTGGCTATGCTCCTATGTGTTTATGTGTTTATGTGTTTATGTGTTTATGTGTTTAAAAATAAAATTTTGGATATTTTCTATAGGTTTTTATTAAGAGACAGCCTCTTTTTCCAGTACCTGGATACCCTCCTCAGGATGAATGGCCAGTATAATTAAACAGCTATTCTCGGTTTGGGGCTTCAGTATGAACAAAGGTGCGAATAATTGCCACGAAAGCACTAACCTGCCTGCTTGACCGTGCCGTCACGGGTAGGCAGAAACACAAAATCTGCACAATTTTTTTGTGGGTTTTGGTGTCTTTGTGATTTAGTGGCAAAAAATATTCTAAAGCGAGAATCGCTGATAACAAAAGAAACTCATTAAAATAATTGTACTATATACAAGTCAGCCAAACGAATTTGGCGACAAAAAAATCAAAACAGAATAACCACACTATGAAAAAAATGCTCTATTTCTTTTTGATCAGCTGCTTACTGCTAAGCTGCACGGATAATACATCAGATCAATCTCAAGACCAGACCGAAGCTGCCGAAGGGCCCCAGCAATGGCTTACTTTTACCGGTAATGCGGATAAGCCGAATATTGTACTGGTTTCCGGAGACGAAGAATACCGCTCGGAAGAAGCCCTTCCACAACTAGCTAAGATCTTGTCTACCCATCATGGTTTTAATTGCACCGTTCTATTCGCACAGGACCCAGAGGCTCCGGGGATTGTCAATCCAAATCATTTACACAATATCCCCGGGTTAGAAAAGCTGAATGATGCTGACCTGATGGTTATTTTCACTCGTTTCAGATCATTACCGGACGATCAGATGCAGCATATCAACAATTACTTAAAATCAGGGAAGCCGGTATTGGGTATTAGAACTTCAACCCATGCTTTTAAATTTAAAGATTCCGGCATGGACGACTCCCAATGGTCGCACTATGGCAATTATTACGAAGGAGAAGACGAATGGAATGAAGGTTTTGGTCGTTTAGTACTGGGGGAAAAATGGATCTCCCACCATGGTCACCACAAACATCAGAGTACTCGTGGTGTTCCGGCTCCCGGCCAGGAAACGCACCCCATCTGGAACGGCATTGAAGCCGGCGAAATATGGGGCCCGACGGATGTGTACGGCGTCCGGCTACCTTTGCCTGGTGATTCTCAACCCATCGTTATGGGACAGGTGATCAATCGGGCCGGTGAATACGACGAGGAAGATCCACTATACGGGATGAAGCCTACGGATGATGAAATCGCCACCGTCAACCCCCGGGCCGAAGACAAAGGCAACCCCAACGACCCTATGATGCCCATCGCCTGGACTAAAAGCTACCAGCTCCCCGGGGGTGAAACGGGGAAAGTGTTTGCCACTACTATAGGAGCCTCCACCGATTTACTCAGTGAAGGTACCCGGAGAATGATGGTGAATGCTGCTTTCTGGTGTTTGGATCAGACCGTCCCTGACCAGGCTAAGGTGGATATCGTCGGAGCCTACAATCCAACGGCCTATGCCTTTACGGATGATGAGTACTGGCTGGAGAAGCAGTTGCGGGTCGAGGAGTTGAAGTGAGAACGGGTTAACGAGTTCTAGAACTACGCCGTCCACCAAGTCCTGACCGAAGCGTCAGGGATTACCTCTCCACTCCTGACCGAAGCGTCAGGATTGATCAAAGTCATCCCATTACAGTGAGTTATATCATCTCCATTAACCCAAAATATTGATAAGCTTGTAAAGTATTTTCACTGTGAAATATGATTTTGCCACTAAAACACATCGAAACCGTTATCCAGGGAAAATTTATGGAGTTCAGTTTTGTGTTTTGGTGGCAACAAGCATTATCAAAACATCGAACAAATGGAGTATGCGGCCATACCGCCGGCCAGTAATAGCTGGCAACAAAAACCAAACTTAGATGACTACGAAACCGTTCGGCAAAGCTTTGAATGGGAGCAGGTGCAATCAGAGTTAAGCGGTCTGCCGGGAGGTAAAGGATTAAATATTGCCTACGAAGCGGTAGACCGCCATGTTGACAACGGGAAAGGCGATCACATCGCCATCCGGTGGTTGGGAAAGAAAGGTGAAGCTGTCGACTTGACTTACCTGCAGTTGAAACAAAAGAGCAATCAATTTGCTAATGCCTTACAACAATTAGGGCTAACTAAAGGAGACCGGGTATTCGTCTTGTCAGGGCGGACTCCCGAGGTCTATATCGCTGCCATTGGCACCTTGAAAAACCGCTCCGTTTTTTGTCCCCTCTTTGCTGCTTTTGGACCAGAGCCTATCCACCAGCGTTTATCACGGGGAAATGGTAAAGTATTGTTAACTACATCGAAGTTATACAAACGCAAACTAGCAAGCATTAAGGAGGATCTTCCTGATCTGGAATATATTTTGCTGATCGATGCTGAAGATGATGTAGATCAACAGGTGCTTTCATTGTCCAAATTAATGGACCAATGTTCAACGGCCTTTGAAATACAATTGACCAGCCCGGACGATATGGCATTGCTGCACTTTACCAGCGGCACGACTGGTATGCCCAAAGGGGCGGTGCACGTCCACCAGGCCGTGTACACGCATTACATCACCGGCAAATACGTGCTGGATTTTCATGCGGACGATATTTTCTGGTGTACGGCTGACCCTGGCTGGGTAACGGGTACTTCCTACGGGATTATTGCCCCTCTTACGCACGGCATTACGAATATTATTGACGAAGCAGAATTCGATGCCGAGCGCTGGTTCTCTATCCTCGAAAAAGAAAAAGTAACTGTTTGGTATACTGCACCGACGGCCATTCGCCGTTTGATGCGGCTCCCATATAAGCCCAAAGACCGGTATGATCTATCCCAACTAAGGTTGGTACTTAGTGTAGGTGAACCGCTGAATCCGGAGGCCGTCGAGTGGGGAAAAGAAGCCCTTGATAAGTCCATCCACGACAACTGGTGGCAATCGGAGACCGGCGGTATTATGATCAGTAATTTTCCTTCTCAGGCCATACGGCCGGGATCAATGGGTAAACCCTTGCCGGGCATAGAAGCCGCCATTGTAGAGATTGATGATAACCAGAACCTAACAGTATTAGAGCAACCAGGGGAAGTGGGAGATCTGGCCCTCAAAAAGGGCTGGCCTTCCATGTTCCGAGCCTATTTACACCAGGAAGAACGTTACCAAAAAAGCTTCGTGGGTGAATGGTACATTACCGGGGATCTGGCTTACCGAGACGAAGACGGCTACTTTTGGTTCGTCGGCCGTGCGGATGATATCATCAAAACTTCCGGTCACATGGTAGGGCCTTTTGAAGTGGAAAGTGCTTTGATGGAACATCCCGCCGTCGCGGAAGTAGGCGTGATCGGTATTCCCGATCCGCTCATCGGACAAAAAGTAAAAGCATTTATTGCGCTCAAAGAAGGATATGCAGCTAATGACCGTTTAAAATTGGAGCTGATCGGTTTTGGACGAAAAAAACTGGGTTCTGCGGTAGCGCCAAAAGAAATTGACTTCGTCCCTTCCTTACCCAAAACCAGGAGTGGAAAAATTATGAGGCGTTTGTTGAAAGCACGGGAACTCGGATTACCGGAAGGAGATACCTCTACTTTGGAGAAAGATTGACAAGTAGTGTTGATTGGTCTAATGTTTAGTTCTACTTTGTCCTCTTGAAAAACGAGATTTTGAGTACAAATATGGAATTAAATCATTATTGGTTGATGCGTTTATCTGTTTATGCAAAAATCGCCTGAAATGAATCAACAGATTCAACAAATAAACACATCAATAGACCAATTTATAGATAGCGTGAATTGTTTAGTATTCCGATTTGTTAAAGGGACAAAGAAGTTTTAGCTGTTTGAAATAGCTCATCACTTCAATAACTCAACCTAAAAATTAACCAAACCACCATTCTCAACTCAGCATATGAATACACAAGCAATAAAAAAAGAGAAAGCGCATCACCTGCTACATCAAATGTTGCGGATCCGAAGGTTTGAAGAAAAATGTGCGGAACTGTACGCAAAGGAAAAAATCCGGGGATTTCTCCATCTTTATATTGGAGAAGAAGCGATTGCCGTCGGGATTGTAGATGACCTATTGAAGGATGACTATATCCTGGGCACTTACCGGGAACATGGTCATGCATTGGCTAGAGGGCTTTCCGCCCGGTCTATTATGGCAGAGATGTACGGTAAGCAAGAGGGCTGCAGCCGTGGCCGCGGAGGATCGATGCACCTTTTTGATGCGGAATGGAATTTTTACGGTGGTAACGCTATCGTGGGCGGTCATTTACCGATGGCTATAGGCGTAGGCTTATCGCTGAAAATGCAGCAGAGACCAGGTATAAGTGTATGCTTTTTTGGGGAAGGCGCCGTTGCGGAAGGAGAGTTTCACGAATGTATGAATCTGGCAAGCCTTTGGCAATTACCTGTTCTATTCGTTTGTGAAAATAACTTGTACGCCATGGGAACGGCATTGGATATTTCCGAATCCGAAACGGATATCAGCCGCAAGGCTTCCTCTTACCAAATTAAGGCTGAGGTGGTAAATGGAATGGATGTATTAGAAGTCAATGAAACCGGGAAACGAGCGATCGACTATGTCCGCCGTCAAGGAAAACCATACTTTTTAGAATGCCGTACCTATCGTTTTCGCGCTCACTCTATGTACGATGCCGAGTTGTACCGGCAAAAGGAAGAAGTCGAAAAATGGAAAGAACGAGGCCCCATTAAAAACCTGGTCAAGGCCTTACGTCAACAACATCTTATCAACGATGCTGAAATCGAAGTACTTGAACAAAAAGTGGCGGCAGAAGTACAAGATGCCGTTGATTTTGCAGAGAACGGTACCTGGGAACCGGTTTCTGACTTAACCCGATTCGTCTATTCCGAAAATCAATGATATGACAGCAGCAACGACAGAAAAAACATTAAAGATCAGCTACCGGGAGGCCGTGCGGGAAGCGATTCGCGAAGCCATGCAAAAGGACGAACGCGTTTTTCTCATGGGGGAAGATGTAGGGAATTACGGTGGCTGTTTTGCGGTCAGCAAAGGATTACTGCAGGAATTTGGTCCGGAAAGGATCCGCGATACCCCGCTTTCGGAATCCGCTTTCGTAGGAGCGGGTATCGGTGCTGCCCTTGGCGGCATGCGTCCGATCGTAGAGATCATGACCGTCAATTTCAGTTTACTAGCAGCCGATCAAATTCTCAATAATGCGGCAACGCTTTTGCATATGTCCGGCGGATTATTCAATGTGCCGGTGGTCATCCGGATGGCCACCGGCGGAGGTAAGCAACTGGCCGCTCAGCATTCGCATAGCCTGGAAGGATGGTACGCGCATATTCCCGGCATTAAGGTAATCACGCCGGCTACTATTAATGATGCCCGCTGGATGCTGGCTACGGCCATAGCGGATCCTGATCCTGTCCTCATTTTTGAAAATTCTACGCTATACAACAGAAAAGGCGAGCTGACCCCGGATCTGGGGCCGGTGGATATTGATAAGGCCCGGATTAGAAAAACGGGTAAGGACCTGTCCATCATCACTTACGGAGTGGGGGTACATAAATCACTGGAAGCGGCCGAAATCCTGGAAGATACCGGCATTTCCGCGGAAATAGTGGATTTAAGAGCACTACGACCTTTGGATGATGAAACCATCCTGACTTCCGTAGCCAAGACCCACCGGGTATTGATCGTAGATGAAGGTTGGAGATCCGGTGGCATTTCAGCAGAAATAAGCGCCCGGATCATGGAAAAAGGCTTTTACGAACTAGATCTGCCGGTAGAGCGGCTTTGCGGTGCCGAGGTGTCGATACCCTACGCTAAACATTTAGAAGAAGCATCACTACCACAAGTAAACTCAATTGTAACAACTGTGAAAAAAATGCTGAATCATGGCTGAATACAAAATGCCCAGCCTGGGTGCCGATATGGAAGATGCTATCCTGATCGAATGGAAGGTCAAGGAAGGCGACCGGGTTGAAAAGGGAGATATTATTGCCGAAATTGAAACAGAAAAAGGCGATATCGATGTGGAAGTATATGAATCGGGTGTTGTCCAGAAAATCATCGCCCAACCTGGTCAACGCCTTCCCGTAGGATCTACGCTTGCTATTATTCAATCGGAGGGGGAACAGACTCCTTCTGAAGAGCTGGCTCCTCCCCCACCCCCAATGGAAAAAGAAGAGCAAGAGCATCCTGAAAGAAGGGTCAAAGCCTCGCCGCTGGCCAAAAGAGTCGCCCAGGAACTGGGAGTGGATATCAGAAAAGTACCGGTTACTAATGAAGAAAGCACCATCCATAAGGCCGATGTAGAGCAGTATTATGAACTACAAAAGACTAAAGAGAAAGAACCCATCAGCATCCCGCAACGACCCAAAACAGCCGCCAAAACGGGAGGGATGCGCCACGCTATTGCCATGGCCATGAGCCGGTCTAACCGGGACATTCCGCATTACTACCTCGAAACCAGCGTTGACATGTCGGCTGTAATGGACTGGCTGCAAGCAGAAAACCAGAAAAGATCCGTTAAAGAGCGGTTACTACTACCGGTAATCTTACTGAAAGCCGTTGCAAAGGCCTTGAACGACGTCCCTGCATTGAATGCCTATTGGCAAGACGATCGATCACTGATACAGGAAGCCATTAACGTGGGATTTGCGATCTCCTTACGCAATGGAGGACTCGTCATACCCGCTATCCATCACGTTGACATCAAGAGTCTCGATGAAATTATGCAAAGCCTGACCGATCTCACCAAAAGGTCCCGTACGGGAAAACTTAAGAGTTCCGAACTTACGGATGGAACGGTTACGGTTACCTATCTGGGAGATCGGGGTGTAGAAAGGGTCTACGGAGTGATCTATCCACCCCAGGTTGCCCTCATCGGTTTTGGAAAAGTCAAAGAACAACCCTGGGCCGAGAACGGCATGCTCGGTGTAAAACCCGTATTGAATATCACCTTAGCCGGCGATCACCGCGCTACCGACGGTATGACCGGCGCTAAATTTCTCGAAGCATTAACCAACTATTTAACCAAGCCCGCTGAACTATGAACAGAGATGAAATTAAAAACCTGGTCTTGAATGAATTCGTTAAAATCGCACCGGAATTCGAAATCGATGATTTGGAACTCGACGTCAATATCCAGGAGGAGTTCGATATTGATTCTATGGATTTGTTGATGCTGATCGTAGCAATTAATGAAAAAACGGGGGTGGAAGTTCCGGAAGCTGATTATGGCAAATGGGATACTTTCAATAATATGATCGACTATATCGAAGCGGCCTTAACGTAAACTCAAGCAATGGAAGACCTAAAAATCATTCGAAATCCCATGGTGGAAAGCAAGTTCAATACCTATCCAGAAGAGATAAAAAATAAATTAACCAACTTAAGGCGCTTGATCGTCGAAACGGCCGAAGAAGATGACGCCATCGAGGAAATGGAAGAAACCCTCAAATGGGGAGAGCCGAGCTATTTGGTCAAAAAAGGAAGTACGATAAGAATAGACTGGAAACCTAAAAAGCCCGGTGAGTATGCCATGTATTTTAAATGTACCAGCAAATTGGTCCCTACTTTCCAGGCCTTGTTTGGCGATCTATTCAAATACGAAAAAACGAGGGCGATCGTGTTTGCTTTGAACGATGAAATACCCGAGGAACCATTGAAGGAATGCATTGCATTGGCCCTCAACTATCATTCCCTGAAGAATAAACCCCTCCTGGGTAAATAGTCAACCCTTTTAGTGGTTTCCGATCTTTGGGAAAAAAGAAACTGGCTAATCTACCAAACGAAATTTCTGATCTTGCCATGCTTCGGCCAACAGTTTTTCCATGCCTATTTCCGGATTAAAAACAATCAGCAAAAGGCTTAATAAAGCACCTCCTAGCAACACCAGCGTTTGTAAGGTATCCGTCCAAATGACGGCCGTAATACCGCCCAGCGCACAATACAATATGCTCAGTATCCCCATCAGTAAAATAGTCCCTTCAATGGAAACCGGAGTAACCGCAGCCAGGGCAAGAGCGGGTAAATACATGACGATCGCCATCCGCCCCACCTGAAATAAAATGTAGGACATACCAGCAAATAAACGGGTGGCCAGGTTAAACCGCAATTCCAGATACTGATAAGCACTCGTAGCATCGATCCGGCGGAAGAACGGAAGAACGTAATAAATAATAAATGGTGCCACGAACAGAATGGACATGTTGATAAAAAAATACACCCAATCCGTAGCATAAGCTTTGGCGGGAATAGCCATAAAGGTAATGGAACTCAACATCGTCGCAAAAATACTGCAGCCTGCAGCCCACCAGGGGATCCGTTGCCCTCCCCGGAAAAAATCCTCAGTAGACCGGTTGCGAAAGGAAAAGTAGATCCCTATGCCCACCAAAATCAACAGATAAAAAACGATAGCCAGCAGGTTTGCCCCGCCAAGATCAGTCAACGTTCTCTGCGGCTGGATCGTAAAGATTTTAGGGGTACGGACCCGAGGCTTAACCTCTCCGCTAATAAGCATCGCAGCGTCATTCCATTCAAAAGCATGTGTAGTTACGTGATTAAAAGGCATTTTCCCCACCGTAAACCAGGTATCGGAAATCGTATGATACCCCAATAAAGTGGAAGGGAAACCGGGGTGCTGATCACGCAGTTGGTCGGTTTGTTGGTATAAAGTGCCATCGGCGCCGCTGATGATGAAGATATGACCTTGGCCTACTGTTATTCCGGTACCGGCCATCCGCGCCGCTGGCATGGAAGATCGTAAACGCCAGGGATCTTCACCGGACATGAATTTTTCGGGATTAAACTCGTACACATCCCGCAGTACCTCCCATTCTCCTGCCTTTGATGCTATTTTTCTGCCGCTGATCACGTAGACCGCATTCGTATAACCATTGTTGTGCGACTGTAAGGTTAAAAGCTCTGGCCGGGCCGGGCCAGGCAGGCAAGACTTCCCACCGAAAGTTTTCACTGCCGTACTGATCCAGATCCAATCGCCAGAAGTTATTCATGGCCGTTGCCAATTCCAGTTCTTCGGTACCACCAGCCAGATAAACCGTATTATCGATTAAAGCTGCACTCCCGTAAGCACATTTTTGGGGCAAGGAAGGTAAGTACGATTTTTCGAGTTCCTGCTTTTGTGCATCCCATCGCAATAACAACACTTCATTAAAAGTGCCTTTTTCATTACATCCCCCCATAGCGATTACACCAAGTGAAGATGAGACTACCGCTGGGTAGGCCAATGGATGATCTAATTTTCCTGCATACATCCATTCTATTTCGCCATACTCTCCCGTAAGGCCAACCCAGATGTCATCGTGCCATTCTTTAGGATTTTCCCAAACGGGAGTAGAAAAATTGGCTCCACCCGCCACGATGAGGGCCTCTTTGTTAACACCAGCAATCGGACCGGCTACACCAAGTTGTTCCTGCTGTTCGCCAAAGGCAGGCAACTTACCGTACTCATCCCATGTGAAATAAGATCTGATGCTATCCTCCTGAGCTTCCCCTGGCTGAATGAAGAGAAAAAAGATTAAGATAAGGAAGAAGCACTTTGGCATGGCTTTATTTCAATTTTATTAGAGCCTGTCTGGATTTCGTCTACCTCGGCAGATAAAAAAGAGAGATGTTCTATCTATAAATGACCTGGTTATGGAGGTTATTTGGTTATGCGGTTATAGCTGACGAAGCCCTATTATCACTATTCAATGAAATTCGGGCGATTTTAACCTAATCAAATAACCCAATAACCACATAACCAATAGCTAACTTTCCAATATTCAATTCAATCAACTGATTCTCATTTAAGATGACAAAGTAGTATTAAATATCCGCATATTGAAGACTATGCTCGTACAATCCCAATGCTTCCAGTTCTTCTTGCATTTGATCATGCTGCGTGAGTGCAAGGCCTTTTAAAGGCAACCTGGGTTCGCCAAGGTCCAGGCCCAAAAGCTTCATTATCACCTTTCCGGCTCTAACCCCACCACCGTAGTCAATCAATACCTTAATGAGCCGGATAGCTTTCCATTGTAGTTGATTAGCTTCTTCCATCCTGCCTTCATTAAATGCATTGATGAGCTGCTTAAACAGAGGAGCTAAATAATTGTAGGTACTTCCAATCGCTCCTTTGACGCCGAGTACCATGGCACAAAGCAAAATCTCATCGCGGCCGTGCAGGATGTCATATTTCTGTTCCGCAAACTCCAGGCACTGTTTCAAATTCATAAAATTCTCCTGGGTGAACTTTATTCCTGCCAGATTGGGAATGCGCTCAGCGGCCAATGCCAGAAAGTTGACCATTGAAAAGTTGACACCGGTCATACTCGGTATATGGTAATAATAGAAAGGAAGTTCAGGACCGGCAGCAGCTATCGCAGCATTGAAATCAACCAGGTCTTCAATGCTGGAAGGTTTAAAAAAGAGGGGAGCCATTGCGCCGATCGCATCTACTTGTAGCGAACTTGCGTGCTCTGCCAGTTGACAACAGGTCGGGAGGCTGCTATGACCGACGTGGATCATTATCTTAAAGTTCTCGGCTTGCTGTTCTGACCATTTAACCGCTGCTTCCATTCTTTCATCAATGGACAGTGAAGTGCCTTCGCCGGTAGTTCCATTTACAAACACCCCGTCAACCCCTATTCTCTTCAGGTAATGGGCATAGCCCGGTATGAGTGCGGTATTTACATTTCCTTCTTTGTCGAAAGGCGTATAAACGGCTGCGATCAAGCCGTTCGTTTTTGATATTTGCATGAACACTAAATTATCTTTTTTTATGGTCCCATAGAACAAGTCTGTTATAAAAAGTTGAAATAATGAAGGGTGAAATTTCGAAGTTGGGAAAAACCACACTGGAAAGAAAATGGATAAGGCATTGAAATTTAGGGTTTATACGCAAGAAGATAATAAAAAACACTTCAAAACATGCAAAAAGTTATAATACTTGTTTCAGAAAATTACGGGATAGGTAGCAGTCGCATCAATTCGTCACAACTTAAAATGAAAAGCACTCTCCTTGAAAAACAGTTTCAAAATCTGTGGAATCCCATAATCCCATAAATCCGTGTTCCGTGTTCACCAACCACTACTCAATAAATTCACCCCAAAAACACCTCGCCATTTTTCCTGGATCGGTAAAGCATAATAGGTTTCAATCACCATAGCCCCAAAAAAATTAACCCGCCAGGACAAGCCGGTGCTTGAGATCCATTCGTGCGGAGCGATCAATTCATCCTGGGTTGAACGGTTAAAATCCTCCAGGCGATCCCAGGCACCACCGCCATCGAAAAACAAGGCCAGTTCACTAAATAGGAAATTACTGGGTATGGCAGCAATTCGTTTAGGGCCGGTCAGTGGTAACCTGAGTTCTACATTGGCTACCGCCAGTTTACTGCCCAATAATTGATCATAATCTAATCCATGCCTGAACAAATTATCGAAATTGTATCCATAGCCTCTGACAAAATAAGGATCGCCCACATACATGGGAGTTAACTGCTGAGCATCAGGGCCAATGCGGGCGGCATGAATCAACCGGAATCCCAAGCTGAAAGGAGCAAACCAATAATACTTCCTGGCATCCAGCACAAAATTCAAATACTGCCATTTCCCAAAATATTGATCTGCGCCGACCCGAAACCGGTGACCCTGCATGGGGGATGCCAGCCCAAAATAGCTGTTATCGCCAACCAGCGCCGTGTGTAAATTGATCAGATTAAAAGGATCAGGAACCCCTTCTTTAATACGCTCACGCTCCACATCAATTAAAAAACCAGCACCATCGTAGTAGTTATCGTAACGGTCAATTCGATAGTGATAATGAGCCACCGAAGCACCAAACTCTGCCCGTAAATTCTGCGAAAAAGGCCAATACGCAAAAGCTCCGATCTGATCTTCATACAATCGCACAATATCATAGGTGTACCGCAAAACTTCGTATTGCCCAATGGTGTCAATGAACGGAACGTAATCGACAACGCCCCGGTACGGCAAATGCGAAATACTGATCCCCCATGGCAACCGATTCTTCTGGTTGATGTAGGCGGCAATGCCCCCAAAGTCATAGATCTCACCATTCATGAAAATGCCCGTATACAGTTGATGGTATCCCAACATATCCGTGAACAAAAGGTCAACACCCCCCGATAAGTAGGCGGTATTGCCCAAAGAACTGTTCGTGCCAATGCCAATACCGCCGCCCCCGCCAACGTAATCCAGCCGGAATTTTGAACGGTATGGTTCGGCATGATAGGCGGTATCCGGTAATCTCGGAAGGTATTCCAAGCGATTCAGGTTTTCTTGTATTACGTATTTTTGATGGGGGTCAAAAGGCGGTAAAGCGGCTGCAGAAAGATTGGTTTTTCCGGAAGCCAAAGGTTTTCCCGGGATTTCTTCCACCCTTGCTTTATAAATATCGTACCCTTTATTGAAGTAATGCAGATATACCAGTTCTTCCTTCTTATTCCCAATATGGATTGCGGGAGCATAGGCCGTTATGCCGCTTACGCCGGTTAGCAGATCGGTCAGCTGAAATATTTCGCGGGTCCAGGGAATGTATTGGTAGATGTTGCGAAAACCATCGCGATCAGACAGAAATATTATGGTTTCCTCCGCATCGAATTGGGGATTTAAATTATCCGCACCAAAAAAAAGGTCGATTTGTTCCTGAAGGCGGCTTTCCAAATCCATGGTCGCCAGATTAAAAGTCCATTTTCCATTGGTTCTGCCGCGCTGCCGGCTGAGTTGGTCAGTGGCAAAAACCAGCTTTGATCCGTCGGGAGACCAGGAAGGGTGCATTTCGGAGTACGGATCATTGGTTAACCGGGTAACTTCCCTGGTCGACAATTGAATTTCGTAAAGATCGGTTTGACCGTCCACCAGACCGGTAAATACGATCCGGTTACCATCCGGCGACCAGACTGGATTGGAAAGCGCCGGTACACCGTCTACCACGATCTGTTCCAGGGTCTTGCCCGTCAAGGCCTCTTTGATCAACAATATATTTTTTCCTTTTTGGAAAGCGACTATAACGAAGCGCCGGTTGTCCGGTGCCCAGGAACCAGCCGACTCAATATATTGAAAATCATCAATTTGTTGATCCTTAAGTACACTGGCTACTTTATTTAAGACCTCTCCGGTCCGTGCATCGGCCAGAAAAAGGTCGATCGTAAATAAATCTTTTTCTGAGTAGAAGACCAAAAAGCGACCGTCCGGACTTAATGAAGGAGAAACATTGATGCGGCCGGAATTTTCCCGGGAGATCAGTTTTTTACCAACGGGCGCCTCTTTTCTGCCATCTAATTGTGCCACGTAATAGTCCTTCAAAGTACTTTGCCAATCATTTGATAATTCCTCTTCGGTCGTATGCAATATAGAATCTACAGCTAGCGCAAATCCCATTTTGGCCGTAGCCATAAAAAAGGGCTCCATGATCGTATCCCCGTAAGTACCCGTCAGGTAGGCCCAAAATGCCTGGCCGTAGCGATATGGAAAGTATTCGGCATAATTGAATAATTTTTTGAGTGGAGGAATCTGATTGTGCAAATACGCATCGCGCATCCACATAGCTGTATTCGGATCAATTTTACCGATCGAAAGATATTCCGCCATCCCTTCTATCATCCACAAAGGCAAATTTTGCAAGCTGTTTAAATTGGTGGAATCATCGCTGAGGATCATGTGATACTGGAAGGCGTGTACCATTTCGTGGCCCAATACATGATTAGACTGTTGTTGGGTCATACCAAAAGGCATGATGACCCTATTCTTTAGTGCTTCGGTAACACCTCCGGTGCCGACCCCAATATTCCCGGAAATGGCCCTCGTTTGCTGAAAGTGAGCATGGTTATTGTAAAAGATGATTGGGTTTTTATGAGAAAAAGTATCGCGTAGTATGTTCTGATGAATCGTGTACCAGCATTCGCTGTGGTGTGCCCATTCTTTGATCAGGCTGTCTTTTGACAAATAATGATTAATTTCAAAATGGGGCGAAGCTAACACGCTGAAGGGAAACTCTTCATAACTCACTTTGTTGCGACCAAAATACTGCGCACTCAGCACTACAGGGAATAGAAGCCACCCGATTACTAAAAGGTTTTTCATATTTCACCTCACTTTTCTTTACACTTCAAAATTAGGGTTATCCTGGATGGTACGCATTGACACAAAGCAACCCTACCCCTGATTCTTATCACTTTTAAGCCTGATATTACGCACTCGTATAGATTGGCATCACTCCATCTTCTTAAGTTATGACAATTATCACCGCCCTACCTGATCAATATCATGATCGAATTACCCAATTTCCATTAGTTTTGAAACAAAGAGGCTAATCTATAGCTCAGTCTGTTCAAATAAAACCAAAAATTATGTCTGTTTTAAAAGTAATTGAAGTACTAGGGTATTCCGAGAAAGGTTGGGAAGATGCTGCACAAAACATCGTAAGCGAAGCAGCGAAATCGGTAAAGAATATTCGATCGATCTACATCAAGGATATGTCCGCCAAGGTGGAAAATAACAAGATCGTTCAATTCCGGGTGGATGGGAAAGTAACGTTTGAGATTGAATCAAATACCGATGAATTTTATCCTTAAAACGTAATCCCAATAAATCATCGCAAAGGTTGCACAGAAGTGTGAGGAAGAAAATTCCTGCGCGCTTCCGTGCGTATTTTGTGATGATTTATTGGGTAGCCTTTTTTTGTTAGACTTGTTCTAACCTTTTCAAGTCATTACAGAAGGCATTTCGTATGTTCTGGCTCATCTGTAGTATTACAAATACCTGAATAGAATAAAGTACTATGCATACCGCAATACGGCAAAATTGGTGGATATTGGCGATCAAAGGAGTCATTGCGATTACCTTTGGGATCGTTGCATTTATCCTTCCAATGGAGACCATCATAACACTTACCCAAATTTTTGGAGGATTCATTATAGTTAGCGGTCTTTTTGTTATCGCACTATTGATCTATCACGGTCGAAAATCAGGTAAGTATTGGCACTGGTTTGCCATTGACGCTATCTTTGATCTGTTGTTAGGTATTTTGATCCTCTCCTTTCCGGAAACCACCATTATGCTACTGACCTATTTCATTGCATTTTGGTTTTTGTTTATGGGGGCCTTGCAGATCGTTTTTGCTATTATGCTGTACGACACTTTCAAATGGTGGTGGTTTCCCCTGGCGAATGGGATCATTACCACTATCTTAGGGTTATTGATCATTTTTTATCCGTTTGAAGGCGTTAAAGCCTTCACTTACCTGGTTGGATTTGCGGCCCTGTTTTACGGCATTATTCATATTTTAACGACGGTGAGGATCCGAAAGGCGGAAGCATAATTGGGCAACTTCTCAATACTCACTTCAAGGCTTCAAAGCCGGAAATAATATCAAACAATTCTTCATCAATGGCATTTTGGCGCACTTGATGGTAAGTCAGTTGTAGGTCCTCTAACATTTCGTTGATGTTTTTTTCTGCGCGTTGCATAGCCGCTAGCCGGCTGGCATTTTCGGCGGTCATAGACTCCATACAAGATTTGAAGAGGATGACGTATAGGTATTCTCTGACGAGCGCATTGAAAGTAAGTTCCGTACTACCAAGCACTTCAGGGATCTTATTGGTCTCCCATTGATGAGCGGTCATTTTTTTGACCCACTTTTTATCCAACGGTAACATGCGTTGCACTACTTGCTGGTAACTGGCGCCAACAGTCGGCTGGTTATGAAAAATATAAAAGGGCGTAATATTGATCTCAATGAGCAATTCATCTACAAGAGAAGTAACCGCATTGACAGAACCGGGCACCCGGAATAATTGCTCTACGGCTACCCCACTTTCTATTAAACGGATATAGATCCGTTCACCAACGACCCATAACTTCATGGGGATTGGAAACTTCTTAATGGAAGAAATAACGAATGAAGATAAGACCTCGTTAAACTGCCCTACCAATCCCTGGTCCGATCCAAAAACTACCGCACCGGCAAAATCTTCATCCTCTACTGCAAAAGTCTGCGCCAATGTACTATTCTTATCTCTTAAACAAAGGGATAGTCCTAATTCGATGTTGTGAAAATAATCCTCCAGTGCCCGTACCGATTCCTCGTACTGCCCAATAGTAGAAGCAGCCAGTGCTTTCATGGTATGCACCACCGAGCCGAGTTCTTTCGTTCGCTCTATGCGCTGGAAGATATTTCTTGCTGTTTCACTCATTTTTTTCTTTAGTTGCCGGACACAAAGGTCCCGGTTGTCAGACGTTTTGTCAAACTACAAAAGGCTCCAGAGCCTTTTCCGCCTCACTCAGGATAGCTTCTTTATCCGTTTCCTGTAATTTTTCACCCGAAGAAAGCCGGTACTCAATGTCTGAAGGTAACTTTTGCATGGCTTCCCGAACCACTATTTCAGCTTCTTTCATTTTGTTGAGCGGAACTTTCTTAAAAAGTTTTTCCGTTAAGGCCAATAACACTCCGACTTGTTCAATGAGCGATAATGGATGGTACTGGATTTGCTTCAGACATTCCCTGATTCGCCGGCCATGATTAATGATTTCGGTAGTATGTTCATCCATATGCGTACCAAACCGCGCAAAAGTTTCCAACTCTTCAAATTGTGAATAAGCTAATTTAAGATCCCCGGACACGCTCCGGTAAACGGGTAACTGAGCTTTTCCTCCCACTCGAGAAACCGACTTCCCTATATCAACCGCCGGTAAAACCCCCAATTCAAATAATTTGGGAGAAAGATAGAGTTGGCCATCCGTTATGGAAATCAGGTTAGTAGGAATGTATGCTGCAATATTCTGTGCTTCCGTACTGATGATGGGAAGCGCCGTCAATGACCCTCCTCCAAGTTCTTCTCTTAAATGTGTAGCTCGTTCAAGTAAACGGGAATGGACGTAAAATATATCACCGGGAAAAGCTTCGCGGCCGGGAGGGCGGCGCAACAACAAGGAAATTTCACGGTAAGCCCATGCGTGATGAGTCAAATCATCGTAAACGATCAATACATCTTTTCCTTTTTCCATGAAGTATTCTGCAATGCTTGTTGCAGCGTAGGGAGCAATATAAATGAGGCCGGGAGGATCGTCTCCTTCCGTAACTACGACGGTGGTATAGGACATGGCGTCTTTTTCTTCCAAGGTAGCAATTACCTGAGCAACGGATGCTCCTCTTTGACCAATAGCACAATAAATACAAATAACATCCTTGCCGCGTTGATTGATAATAGTGTCGATCGCAATAGCAGTTTTGCCCGTTTGCCGGTCTCCCAGGATAAGTTCTCTTTGCCCGCGCCCAACCGGGATGACGGCATCTATAACTTTAATACCGGTTTGTAAGGGCGTTTCAACTGGCGCCCTATCCAGGATACCGGGAGCCGGACGATTGACAGGTAATCTTTTGGAACTATTGATGGGGCCTTTTCCGTCAAGCGGCTGGCCTAAGGGCCGGATAACGCGGCCCAGAACGGCCTCTCCGACCGGAACATCCACGACCCTGCCGGTTCGCTCCATCTGGCTGCCCGCTTTCAAATTGGCGTGTTCGCCGAGCAAGATCACCCCAATTTCTTTTTCATCAATATTGTGGGCTATGCCGTACAAGCCTCCGGAAAATTTTAACAATTCTTCGAAGCCAACTCCCGGTAGCCCACTAACCTGGGCAATGCCAGTCGTAACGTTAGTAGTAATGCCGATTTCACGCAGGGCAATTTCCGATTCAGCGGTTTTCCTCAGTTCCTGAAGGCCGTCAATTAAGTAGTCGAAAATTTGTTTTATATCATCAGGACGATTCATCAGCCTCGGATTTCTTGATTGGATCTTTATATTTTACAGCATTACCTTCTAACAAATCCACTAATTCCTTTTCCAAAACATAGAGATAATCGGTAATACTCCAAGCTAATTTATAGCCGCCTACGGTGAGTTCGAATCCGCTGATCATCTCTGGCTTGCGAATAAATTTACATTCTACAGCACGACCGGTTATTTCTTGTATCACATTCTTGATCGTTGTTTGTTGCTCTGACTCCAATTCAAACCCGGTAAATACCGTGATCGGGGCTGAATCTTCATCAATGGCCCGAACAAATTGATCGATCTTTTTTTCTTTTATATTTCGTAAGCGCTTGACAAACAATTGAAATATATGACTTTCCAGGTCAGCGGAAGCCAGGTCTCTTAATACTTTGCGGGTAATTTCAAAGATCTCTTTTTGCGTACGCGCTATAATTTCCCGGTTCAGGTGCTCTTTGGCCTCATAAATACCAGACTCCAGTTGTAATCGTAATTTTTCGGCTTTTTCCCGCACCTCATTAAAGAGTTCTTTCCGTTTTTCATTTGCCTCTGCTGTTACTTGCTGTAATCTTTCTTCCCGCTCTTTTTCAAATGCTTCATTTTTTTCTTCGTATCGCTTCCGTTCTTCTTCGGCCTCTTCTTTCTTAGAATGTGCTTCCTGGATTTGCGTTTTGATACGCTTTTCCCTTTCGTCAATGGCATTTAGAATAGGAGTATACAAAAAACGCCTCAACAACCAAACCAGGATGAGAAAATTAAAAATTTGTGCGATTACTGTAAACCAATCTATTAGCATGTAAGCAATTGTTATAGCAGCAATTTCTTATGTGAAACGTATGTGGGTTGCCACCAAAACACAAAAGCTCAAAATCCTCACAAAAAAGATTAGTGCAATTTTGTGTTCCTGTCTACCCGTGACGAAACGGTCAAGCAGGCAGGCAGCAGGCGGGCTGACGGTATCGGCAGGCAGGTTTGTGGCAATTTTTTCTACGTGTAAATTCTACATGAGAAATAGCTGTTGTTATAGTTTAAAGGTCAATATAATCTTGCGTCCAGCGTCTTCAAAAACTAAGAGATCAACTGATTCCAAAATGGATTGGCAAAAATGAGGATCATCGCAATCACAAAACAATAGATGGCGGTAGACTCTATCATGGCCAGCCCCACGAACAGGGTTCTGGTAATAATATTTGACGCATCGGGTTGCTGAGCCAGTGAGGTGAGGGCGGTATTTACCGCTTTACCTTCGGCCAATGCGGGAGCGATAGATCCCACTGCCATAGTCAGTCCGGCAGTTATTATTGAAACCATACCGATTAGAGTGATATTATCCATTGTTATTCGTTTTTCTTTTTTGATTTAATTTTTCCCTTTTGGCTTCACTCTGGATACCCGCCGCGATAAAAACTGCTGCCAGAATGCCAAAGATATAAGCCTGGACCATCCCTGTCAGTAATCCCAGCAGATTGAGTAAAACCGGCAAAAAGAAAGGAGCAATAGAAAGCAAAATGCTGATGATCATTACTCCGCTCATCATATTGCCAAATAAGCGTATAGCCAGGGCCAGCGTACGCGAGACCTCCCCGATAAGATTGAAGGGCAGCATGATAAACGTTGGTTCCAGGTACTTTCTAAGATACCCTACCAACCCAGAGCTGGCAATGCCAAAAATAGGGACGGCCAAAAACACACAAATGGCCAGGGCTGCTGTCGTAGAGAGGGAGCTGGTAGGAGGCACGTAGTACGGAAAGATATTGAAAAGCCCGGCAAGAGCGATCAGTAAAAACAAGGTCCCAATGAAGGGTAAATACCTTTTCGACTCCGCAATACCGACCTCTTCAATTTGCTTTTTCATTGCCAATACAATGATTTCCAGTACGTTTTGCCATCTTGAAATTTCAAGCCCACTCGACAACCTACGCGTGATCAACCAACCTCCAATGATCAAGACCAACATCAATCCCCAGGTCGTCACGATCGTATTATTCAATTTGAAAAAGCCGTATTCCCATAAAATTTGTGCATCCGGGCTAATCATGACCTTCTGTTTTTATAGGAATAGCAAGCCTTCCAGCTGATTTTAACTGTCTTTGAATCCATACTCTTGCTAACAAAAAGCCGGCAAGACAAATCAGGATATTGATGATTTGACCATCTGCCACGTAATAGAATCCCAAAAGAACAATCCCGACCCTCAACAACAAACTTAGCGGAAACCAGATCGCCGGATACTTAGATTTTATGGCAAAAGATATGGTGAACCACAAACCAGCAAAAAAAATAACACCTAAGAAAATACCTACTATAAAAGCAAACAATACTGTCATCATATCAATCATTAGTTCTATCGTTTTCTGATTCTTCTTGAAACTCTTTTATTTTTTTGTCTACCCAGTACCACGCATTCAGGCATCCAAGGCAAAGTCCTGCGATCAATAAACTAAGGGTATAGGAACGACTTTCAGGATATTTTTCATCCAGCCAAAGGCCCAACAATCCCAACAATACGGTAGGCAAAGCTATCGACCAACCAATCACGCCAAATACGCCAAACCCTTCCCATACACTTTGCTTCCCCTCTTTCTTAGCTTTTAACTTAAGCTTTTCTTTCTCATTGACTAAATCTTCAAAGGATCCATTATCATCTTTTTGCCCCATAGCTATTGTTGTAATTTCTGAAATTGACGAATAAAACCGATCTCCAGCCTGGTGAGCACGGTACGCACGTGTTTTTCCCGATCATCCAGTTGCAAGAACTCCTTTTGCACTGCTTCGTGCAGTTTTCCTAACTCCATCCCTTTAATAGCTCTTCTTACCGTTACAATAACCTGATTATTCGTTTTCCTGATCAAGCCCTCATCAATGGCTATGTAGGTCTCTCCTTCCTCCTCCGTCTCATAAGTCAAAATCCCCGGCACCAAAGCACCAACACAATCCAACCGGTTGGGCAAAAATCCATAACTTCCCATTATCGTTTCCGCTACGATCCGTTTTACGCCCTCTTTTTTCATAAAGACCCCAAATGGCAGCAGCACTTTTAACGACATGGTTTCGTATTCCATCTTATTTTATTTTCCAATTAAGACGCCAGACTACGTAAAAAAGGCGGTCAGGTCGCTTCCTTTTCCTTCCTCTCCCCCTTCATCGCTTTCAACTTATCCGAAGCTTCATCAACCTTGCCGATCATAAACAAGGCACTTTCCGGATAATCAGCAAATTCATCGTTCAGTATTCGCTGACAGCCATCCAGTGCATCTTCTAAACTGACCGACGCTCCTTTGATGTTAGAAAATTGTTCCGTCGTAAAAAACGGCTGGGTAAGAAATCGTTCCAACCGCCGGGCCCGGTTGACGACCTTCCGGTCATTACTGGATAATTGTTCCAACCCCAGCATGGCAATAATATCTTTGAGCTCCTCGTATTGAGCGAGGGTTTTTCTTATTTCTTGTGCCAATTGATAATGCCGTTCTCCGATGATACCCGGCGTAGCCATTTTAGAATTGGACTGTAAAGGATCAATAGCAGGGTACAATCCTTCGCTAGCCCGTTTGCGCGATAAAACAATAGAGGAAGACAAATGTGCAAAAGTATGAACGGCCGATGGGTCGGTCAAATCATCCGCAGGCACGTATACGGCCTGAATGGAAGTAATGGCCCCGGTATCCGTATTGGCAATCCGTTGTTCTAATTTCGACAGTTCGGTGCTCATTGTCGGCTGATACCCCAAACGGGAAGGCATCTGTCCCAGCAAGCCGGAAACTTCCATGCCCGCCTGGATAAAGCGGAAAATATTATCGATGAGCAAAAGCACATCCTGCCTTTCATCGTCTCTAAAGTATTCCGCCATTGTCAGTGCCGCGTGCCCTACCCGGAACCGGTTGCCCGGTAATTGATTCATCTGACCGAAAACCAATACCATATCGGACAACACTCCGGCTTCCTTCATTTCACGGTAGAGTTCTTCTCCTTCCCGGCAACGTTCGCCAATACCACAAAAAATACTGACACCTTCGTGCCGGCCTACCATGTTGTGGATCATTTCGGTCAGCAAAACCGTCTTGCCTACTCCGGCGCCACCGAATAAACCCGACTTCCCCCCTCTTTCCAAGGGGACTAAAACATCAATAACCTTAATGCCCGTCTCGAAAACCTCTGTTTGGGTTGACCGACGGCTTAACGGAGGGGAATCATTATGTACGGACCGCCATTCGACACCCTCCAAAGGAGCACCGGAATCAATTGGCTGACCGAAAACATCAAACATACGGGATAAAATCGCTCTTCCCACCGGCGCTTTCAAAGGCTCCTCCAGACTTTCTACCCGCATCCCCCGGCTTAGTCCTTCGGTGGGTGTGAAAGCAATGGTTCGCACCCTCTGCGTATTTAACTGGAATCGTACTTCCAAAATAATCTGACCATCCGTTCCGGTTCGCAAAAGCGTATTAATGAGTGGCAAATCCTCCTCGAAATGCACATCCACAACACTACCCCTGACGTTTATAACTTTTCCTCCGTTTGAAATGGCCACCGTAATTATCGACTTATTTGATTTTAACTTCTTTACCCTTTGGTTTTTCCGCATCCGGGAGGTGATACAATCGGATGTAAAGCATCCCGTTCTTGAAATTCGCTGCTACCTTATCTTTATCCGTTATGGAAGCCAATTGAAAGGCCCTCTCAAACCGATCCATCCTATGTTCCTGTAAAATGTACTGCGAGCCTTTTTCCTCCACATCCTCTTCTTTCTCTCCTTTTATGTATAAAATATTATCCTTGATCTCAATGGTAACGTCCTCCTTTTTCCAACCCGGAAGCGGTATTTCCAATTCATAGTAAAGCTCGGCTTCCCTGATGTTAACCACTGGTTTTTTACCCGGCGCCAACCAATAATCCTCATTAATATCGCGTCCCATTAAAAAATCCGTATCAATAAGATGACCGTAGTAATTCCCGAACCTGTGTTTGAACTTAGAAAGGCGAGGTTCTCTTTTTTCAAAAAGATTCATAGT
The DNA here is from genome assembly GCA_964533785.1 of uncultured Saprospiraceae bacterium. Taxonomy (GTDB): domain Bacteria; phylum Bacteroidota; class Bacteroidia; order Chitinophagales; family Saprospiraceae; genus JANQRV01. The sequence goes on from CAZHNG010000068.1 coordinate 23,732, forward strand.
TTCATTAATTTATTACTTAAATATTGGACTTTTGACGCTAGACGCTAGATTTTAGACAACAAAACGCTGATA
>CAZHNG010000069.1:0-23765 GCA_964533785.1 uncultured Saprospiraceae bacterium
GTAGTCAGGTGCTCTATCCAGTTGAGCTACGGAGCCTATTAGCCTCATAAAAGGGCATTATTATCCAACCCTTTTATTCAACGGAATGCAAAAGTAGGTCATTTTTCTTTATTAAACAACATTAAGTTTAGACTTTTTTTCGATTGGAAAATTAAAGAAATAGGATCACCTTTGCAAAGCAAAAAAAGCGAAGACAGAACCCTGGAAAACCTGCTTTCACGATTCTAGCTTTAAAACTCCACTTAATGAAAAAAATACTCATATTAGGTCTGGGCAAAGTAGGTAGCCTCGTCGGCCAATTACTCAGCAATGACTTTACGGTTACCGGAATTGACAAATCCAAACCACACTACGAATACGAATTGTCCTTTCCGGTCATCACGGGAGACGTTACCTCTTCCGTCTTTATGAAAGAACAACTGGAACAGCACGATGCGGTTGTATCCGCCCTACCCTATTTTCTAAATAAAGAGGTGGCACAACTCGCACATGATATGGACAAGCATTATTTTGATCTGACAGAGGATGTCGAAACCACAAAATTCATCCGGGAACTCAGTAAAACATCTAATAAGGTAATGGCGCCGCAATGTGGCCTGGCTCCGGGAATCATTGGCATTATCGGAGCGAATCTGGCCAAACCATTTACCAAACTCAGAGATATCGAATTGCGGGTAGGTGCTCTTCCCAGGTATCCCAACGGGCTTTTAGCCTATTCCTTCACGTGGTCGCCGGCGGGAGTAATCAATGAATACATCAACGATGCGGAAGCTATCCATAATGGTAAACGGAAAATGATGCCCTCTCTCAGCGGAGTGGAATACATCAACATCGAAGGCCAGGAATTTGAGGCTTTTACGACTTCCGGCGGGTTAGGCACGATGTGCGAAACCTACGAAGGAAAGGTGGACACTCTTAATTATAAGTCGATTCGTTACCCTGGGCACGGAAAACTAATGCGCTTCCTGATCTATGAACTAATCCTCAAACATGACAAACAATTACTGGAGGATATTCTCAAAAACGCCAAACCTCCCGTTAAGGAGGATGTGGTATACATCTACGCTGTTGTCGAAGGCTGGCTGAACGAAAACCTCTTCCGTAATGAATATTTTAAAGCTTGCCATCCTAAAGAGATCGATGGTAAAAAATGGCGTGCCATTTCCTGGACGACGGCGGCGTCAGTAGCAGCGGTAATCGAAATGGTGGCTAACGGAAAGTTGCCGCAACAAGGTTTCATCAAACAAGAAGAAATTCCTTTCGAACAGTTTTTGGAAACGCGGAATGGGGAGTATTTTAAGTGATTTTTCGGATACCATCCTCCCAAGCCTTTTTGTACTTAAAGAGAAAAGCAGACTAAAATTATTTTTCACTATTTCGATCCAAGCCTGCCATTTACAATTTGTGCAGTTATATCTTGAACTTGCTTAGGATAGTTTAAAGCCAACCTTGTATAGTATTAACTAGACTTTTGACGCTACCTGCCCACCTGGCGGTAACGGTAGGTGGGCAGGTAGTGTCTAGCGTCAAAAGTCCAAATAGTATTAAGTGTATTGACCTCTAAACTTGGCGGCAACTTCAATCACCACAAAGAACGCAAAGTTCTCTTTTCTTAGCGGTTCTTTGTGGCCTTAGCGGTGAGTAAAAGCCTTTGACCCCAAGTTTACCCGGCTGTACACATAAGCAGAAGAAAAAACCCTGAACGAAAAAAATATTCATTCCGCCAATGTAACGAATCGCCGCTTCGGCAATTGGTTTCGCCGAGCGGATCGGGTTAATGTTACTTAAGTGGGTGGGTATACTATATTTATAATAAAGCCCACCCTACCTACACGCCATCCAGGTGTGCACTCAAGAGCAGTCTAAAGCTCTAAAATGATACTTTATCAATTGCGCAATTCAAATACTGTGAAAAGACACTGCAATTTAAATATTTTTTGTTTAAAAAACGATAAAATACAAAAAATTACTTTAACTAAAATCCTCGTTTATTTGCTGCAGAGAAAATTTAACAAGCCAGTGTACTAGCCCGGATCAGGAATGGTATCGCATTCGCTTAGCCCTTTCTCTATACCTGAATCCCTACCCGGAAAGGGCTTTCCGCTACTGCAAAAGCAAAAGCTTCATTCACTTCCGGCAAAGTAAATCCACCGTGGATCAGACTGGCAAAAGGAAAATCTCGGTGATGATTTTCAATAAATTCTACAGCCGTGATAAAATCCTGCTCATTGTAATTGTGTAATCCTTTAATTGTAATCAAATTACGCAAAATATATTCGGCATTAACAGCCAGATCCCGCTGGGGAAAAACAGCGCCTACCCAAACTGCGATCCCCCCGATATTAAGCCATCGCAAAGTATGCTCCATCGCCGTAGGCGTACCACTCAACTCGATAATGCCATCGACCTTCGAGGCAGGAGCAGGATATTCCTTTGCTTTCACCAACAAAATATCATCAGCTCCAAATCTGCGGGCAATATCCAGCCGTTTTGGATCAATATCCATTGCAATCACTTTCCGTATGCCTTTGGTTTTGGCCATCGCTATACCAACCATGCCCAGCATACCTATGCCGGAGATCAGAAGACTTTTAGGTTTTATATTTCCCATTAGACGAAAAGCACCAGCAACGGTTGCCACGGCACAATTTATGATGGCCGCCACGGTTACCGGCACGTTTTCCTCCAATTTAATGACAGGAGTATGCTCACGCAAAATAATGTACTCCGCTAATCCTCCGTGGAGGGTATGCTGAGGTGAAATTCTTTCGTGGCCATATTTAAAAAGACCTGGCCCCTTTTGGGGAATTCCCTTTTCTGCCATATTACTATTGGGATCGCTTGCATAGATGGCCCAGGTGATGCGATCATCCTCTCGTAATAATTGCGTCCTCAGATCTGTAACAGGTGCCTGTGGTCCCAGCCTTGCAATTCGTCCCACTATTTCATGGCCGAGAATAGTTGGTATTTTCTCTTTACGCTGACCACCAAACGTTTTTAGATCGCTGCTGCAAAGGGTTGTACATTCTATTTTGACCAGTATTTCGCCGGTTCGGAGTGGCGGAATTGTCACTTCGCTTAGTTCGATTGGAACTCGGGAGCCGCGGAAGACGGCAATTTGGGATTTGTTCATTTCTGTTTATTAATAGGCTTGGCTAATATGTTGTGGTATTGGGGGGAAATCATTCCGCCCTACCACTAGTGAGACAATTGCCCGGGACGGAACGGTATTCTCCCCATGACCGAATCATAAAACCCAAAGCTGAAAGATTTGCGCCCCTGATGTTGATAACTTTTGATCACCAAACTGTGTTTTCCTTCCTCCAGCACCAAACTTTTAACCGTTTGGTCTTCCCCGTCCGAATCTACTATTAATATGCCATCAATAGAGACTTGTAAGCCTCTGGAATCTAAAGCGTAAAAAGTATAGGTATCCGTTTGGGGAACCTCAAAATAGCCATTTACGATCAAGCCCCAGTATCCCTTGTCAGGGCCATTGATATCCTTTATATTTAATGTCTTTAGAATTCCTTCTCCTTTCTTGTTACTACTGATGAAGTAATTGGCCTTGACATCCCGCCAATCCCCTTCATAATATTGATACCTTAAACCAGGAACTGTTTCAACCTCTTTTGTAGCTCCGAAAGGGATCATTTTTTCAAATTCCCGGGTCGATACCCGGCTGCCTTTTCCGTCTTTCGTGAAGGACCTTGCTTTCAGTTCTGCTCCTTCTTCCAGAACAATTTCCGAGGTATACAAGGGAGATTGTAACCCCGGTTCGCTGCCATCCAAGGTATAGTGGATAATTAAATCTTTTAAACCAGCTTGAATGGTTACTGCGGTCCTATCCTGAAAAACAAAGCGTTCACTTTCAATAATTGGAGCAGGAGGTTGGATGACCTCTGCTTGTAGAGTCTGGCCCTCTGGTTTTGTCATTTGAAAAGAATCGAAGACCCTACCTTCATAATCAATAGCTTTAAAAATGAGTGTTTTATCATAAACAGCAAAAGTACAAAAATGATGGCCTTGTTGTAATTCCAGTGTAAACCAGTTGCGGGTTGGTGCAAAAGTTTCAATGAAACCTCCCGCACCACCAGAATTGATATATACAGTACCATTCTTTTGGTTGATCCGGTTATTTTTCAGCGGCCAGGTCCTTTCGTATACATGCGTATGTCCAAACAAGGAAAAATCAACATTATATTTATCGAAAAGCGGAACCAAATTTCGGGATTGAGTACCCATGGTGGAAGCTTCTTTGAAAGTATCTCCGTGATCATCGGATTCTGAAGAATAAGGTGGATGGTGATGGACGGCAATTTTCCAAGTAGCTGTTGATTTCGCCAGAGCTTGATCCAGCCAATTGTACTGTTCCGAGCCTTCGCTTAAATCCCGGTTGGAGTCGATCATAAAAAATTCTGCATTACCGTATTTGAAATGATACCGGTATTCTGGCTTCGGATTAGCCATATACTGATAATACAAATCTGAATCCCCTTCGTGGTTTCCTAATACCGTATACATAGGCACGCGGGCCATTAAAGCCTGCCCACCAGGGAAAAAGTGTTCCGTCCAATCCGTTTTTTTGGGCCCCCAGTCTATCAAGTCGCCCGCATGAACGATAAAACTGGGTCTTTCTTTCCATACTTCCTCTGCAATTACACTCCAGGCCCAAGGGGTATCTCTATTCCACTGTGAATCGCCAACTAAAGCGAACATAAATGCAGAACTGTCATTTACCGTAGTTTTAAAGGAATAGGTTTCACTGATAATACGTCGGCCATTTTGGGTTTCAGATACAGCCCGCCAGAAATAATTGCTCTCCGGTTTTAAATCCTCTAGTAATACTTCGTGCATTTGCCGATACCCTTCGATCCTAATTTGTCTGGAAATATCAGCCTCTTCCACATCAAATTGCGCTTCTCCGTATTCCACTAATGTGGTTGCTTCTTCCTTGGTTTCCCACAAAATCACCATACTTGTTTTGGTAGAATGTTGCAGGTATGGCTTCACCCAAAAACCTTCCTCAAGAGAAGAATCTTGCTGACCGGCAGCAAAAAATGTAAATAATATGTTCAGCAATATTAAAAATAAGTTCTTGTTCATTTTGTAACTTAATTGGTCCAGACGGGAAAATAAACATTCCTCATTTTCGATAACCTATTTGAACCTAGAATTAAAGGAAAATTCAAGATCAATTTACATTTTAACTTTTTTCCATTTAAAAACTGTAACCATTTTAATCCTTCTTAGTAATCCGAAACGACAATTACAAAACACCTAATTTATCACAAGGAACGCTCAAAAGAATGACCGACGAACAGATCATGGGACAGGTTAAGGAGGGAGAACTCCGGCAGTTATCGCACCTCTTCGAGCGATACCACCGAAAGCTGTTTTCCTTTTTTGTCCGCATGAACGGCGATGCCGCCTTGAGCGAAGATTTCACCCAAATGGTCTTTGAGCGGATTTTGAAATACCGCCACTCTTTTAAAGAGGATGCGAGTTTTAAAACCTGGATCTTTCAGATCGGCCGCAACGTATACCGTGACCACTACCGGTTGAACACCATTAAAATAGATGGTGATACGGAAGTTTCTGAATTGAACCTTTACGATGAAACAAAGCAGGAAGAGGAAGAGTACCTCAACCACAGAAAAAAACAACTGGAAAAAGCCATTGCCCAATTAAAACCGGAATACAGAGAAGTAGTCTTATTGGGCTGGATTGAGAATCTACGTTACAGCGAAGTAGCTGATGCCATCGGCATTACAGAAGCAAACGTAAAAGTAAGGATGCACCGCGCTATTAAACAACTTAAAAAAATGATGTGCGCATGAATCAAGATACACTAATTGATTATTTGGCAGGCGAATTAGAAAAAGATGAGCAGTTACGGGTAGAGCAGGAATTGGAAAAATCAGCAGCACTTCGGGAAGAGCTGACCGGACTAAAGGAGTTATTTTTAGAAGTCAAGGAATTGCCCGATCTATCTCCTTCGCCTAAGCTGCGCCAAAACTTCGACCAAATGCTCGCTGCCGAAGTGAAAAAAACGGATGGCCATCCAAAAGTAATTAAACTTACCCCTCCAAATTGGCTATGGCAAAGTATTGCTGCGGCTATTATACTTGCAATTGGAGTTTTTGCCGGCCAGAAGATCAATCAATTCCAAATGCAAAATGAGGAAATGGCAGCAATACGGGAGGAATTGAATCAAACCAAACTGGCCATGCAACAACTTATGCAACAAACCAGTACCAGCCGCCGCATCAAAGCCGTCAACCTGACTTACGATCTCCAAAAAGCGGATAAGGAAATTATTGAAAACCTGGAATATCTGCTCAACAGAGACGAAAGTGCCAACGTGAGACTGGCCGCCCTCGATGCTTTGTCACAGTTCGCCATTCAAACACCAGAAGCGCGACAAATACTGATCAATGCCTTACGTCACCAGGATAAACCCGTTGTGCAAATCGCTCTTATTCAAGTACTAGTCAAACTCGAAGCCAATGGTGCCGTCCCCTTACTCGATGAACTGATCGAAAACGGGCAAATCACTGACAAAGTTAGGGATGAAGCCGAACTAGGGCGATTTAAACTGGAGAAAAGCTTATAAAAGCCACCTCAATCTCAGGCTTGAACGGAAGCCCAACTCCCAATTCCTTCACACTCAAATACTCTAGCGTCAAAATTATAAATCTAAATCAAACAACATGAAATTATCATTTCTTCCAATTTTACTATTTTCGGTAACGGCCTTTTCGGTAACGGCTCAGGTAAAATTCAACATGAGCACCGGGAAACTGGCCATCAGCGAGGTGGACTGGGTAACCATCCAAGGCCGCCAAGGGTCGGAAATTCTTATTGAAGTAGAGGGCAAAGTTTCTACTGAAGAGGATGAACGTGCCGCAGGCCTTAAAGAAATAAGTGCCACCGGACTAACAGACAACACCGGCATCGGGTTGGTAACCGTACAGAACGGCAATACCCTTGAAGTAGGCCAGTTGTCGCGTAGAAACAATAATCGCTATATTTTCAAAGTACCTGCGGGAGTAGCTGTTTCTTACGAACACTCTACTTATCACGGAAAAACAATAGTCATTGAAGATACGCAAAGTGAAATTGAAGTTTCCGCAAATTACAACGATATTGAAATAACCAACGCTTCGGGGCCATTAGCTTTGAATACGGTTTACGGTGATATTACTGCGGATTTTTCCAACCTCAGCCTTACGAACGACATCAAGCTTTATTCTACTTACAAGAGCGTTGAAGTAACCGTGCCCAGTACTATCAAAGCTGATTTCAGACTAAAAAGTTCATACGGTAAAATGTACACTGATCTCGACCTGCAAATGGAAAAAAAGAGCAATGGATTGAAGCCGCTCTCCAGCAGCAATATTACCGGTAGTACCAATGGTGGTGGTATCGACTTTTCCATTACTTCAGTGTACAAAAATATCTATCTACGGAAAGGGTGAGTGCTCAATAATTCCCACCAGATCCAAAGCAATACTCCCTTTTCAATCGTCCAAATCCTATTTCGATCATTCAAATTTTAAAATTATTTGATCATGAAAAGCTACTTTTTCATACTGGTTTTCGCATGTCTTTTCCTTACCGCTGTAGGGCAACGTACCATTAACCAATCCATACCTGTTACCAATATCAATCAACTGCATTGTAACTTCGAATATGCCAATGTCCAAATCAGTTCCTGGGACAATCCCTCTATCCAAATTTCAGGAACGGCCCTTATCAACGATGGCCTCAATGATGATGCTTTCAAGATCGAGCAATCGAAAAACGGTACTGAAATTTCGCTCAGGACCTATATTGATAATAAGGATAAACTGCCCAAAACCGTTACGGTAGTAAAAGATGGACAGAAATATGTTTTCAGGAATAAAGACGGTAATAAAAAGGCGATCAGAAAGCAGATAAAAGAAACCATCGGAGACGAAGAGTACTCCATGTATTCAGAAGGTGTACAATCAGAAATCATCCTCGAGGTCAAGGTCCCCAAAAATTTGCAGGTAGATATTCAGTCAACTTACGGGGACGTGATCCTTAACAATGTAACTACGCCATTAAAAGTTGAAAACACCTACGGTCATATTGAGGCCGTTTTTTCTGATCTGGCGAAGATCAAAGAAGTAAGCCTGAAGTCCACCTACGACTTTGTTGACATCACCGTCCCCGACGGAGAACCGCTTAAAGTCGACTTGGATTCTGACTACGGTAAAATATTCACCGACCTGGAACTCGACATAGACAGCCAGCGCAGTAAGACCAAAGACTTTGCTTACCGCATTGTGGGAAGTGTCAAGAATGGAGGGCCTTTGATCAAGGCGAAGGCTACTTATAAGAACATTTATCTCCGAAAGGCGATGTAAAGTAAAGCAGTTACTTTCGTTAAATTGCTATCTTTACCGTCCAAAGATAGATCTATGGAGACCAGGTTTTTGTTTTTCGGCATTCTATTGTGTTTACAAACGATATTGGGAAGTTGTACCCTTAGCGATGAAGAAGAAGGCCCTGAACTAGCCGCTCCGAGAATTACGGTCACCCCAAGTGACCCCAATCCATTTCCCGGAGACACCGTAGTTTTTACCATCGAAGTAAAAGCTGAAGCTGGCCTTGCACTCGTCGGCTTTGAAAGTATTACCCTGAAGCAATACACAAATGAAGTTACAGAGGATGTGCTGAGCCATACTATCGTTATCCCTGAAGGCGCAGGTGTTGGGATCAGGTCTTACAATTTCGTAGTGATCGACCTTCAAAGCAGACAAAAAAGAGGAGCTACCAATGTGATTCTGGATATCCAAAACCCCGATTTTAGAGGTAATCCGATAACTTTATCAAATTTTAATAATAGGTTTCCCGATCCTTTTGTGACGAGGTTGTTCACGGATACTGCCGGGGTAAGCAATGAGCCGACTTACATGGTCACAGAAAGAGTGCCTGACCCTGAAAACGATAATAACGTAAGTCTGAGTGTTCTACGCACAAACGCTAATGAAACAGCCTTTAACGGCCACGGCGCCATCCAGGTCATTTTAGTCAACCCAATAGCCCCAGAAGATGTGCAAGGCCTGATCAACGGAGACCGGGTCTTACAAATGAATGTCTTGCTGCAGGAAAAACCCCGTTTGGTTGCTGCCCATAAGAGCCCAGCCGATCCAGAATCCACCAGAATGGAAGACGTTGATCTATCCTGGCGTTTTGATGACCATGCCGGTGAAAACTGGAATTTCGACCAGCAACAAAATGTCAAGAGCATCCCGATCCTGATCGAGCTTGGCAATAATACACTTTGGAACCACAATGGTACCGGCAATAACTCGGGCCGGTATTTTTACGTTCAGGGTTCTTTAACCGTAACGAATGAGTGGCAAACCGTCACGTTCAGCCGCATGACCGGAATGGTGGAATTAAATGCCGATAATACCAGAAACTACGATAACCTTACTCCTCTGGCGAACATATCAACACAAACAGCCAGCCTGGAAGACAGCAGGATCAGTGATCAAGAGATAGATCGACTGGCCATTCAAATAAACCCCGTCATCACCGCATTTATCAATCCGGATGGTTGGTTGCAGTTTCCCGATGAAGCCAATGGCTTCGCGACCGATCAACCTTTTCAGGTGATCGATAACCACAACGATTACTACCTTGATAATATCCGGATCATCGATGTTGACGATTATGATAAGAATCCTAACGAATAGGGGGATATCCGAAAATTAAGGGGATCTGGGTTGATCATTTTTAAAGTAACCTGGCTTTTGTTTTTTATTACTGTTTTTCCCTTAATTTTCCGATGGGCGTTCGATTTATTAGACTTGTCTAGTGAACCACAAATTTGGCAGAGGTTACTTCTTTCAAAACAAAGCAGCGACGTTGCTCGGAGCAACGTCGCTGCTTTGTTTTGACGACAGCCTGCCCCGTACACGAAGGTCAGGAAGCCACGCGGCATACCGCCAAAACAATCTCCTGAAAACTACGACTTACTTAATTCCCGAGGCACTACTGAACCACAAATTTGGTAGAGGTTACCTCTTTTCCTTTGTTGATCGTAAGATAATAAACACCAGGAGCCCAATCAGTTAGATTCTTACGGAATATTTTTTGCCCAAAAGGAAGTGGTTCCAGGGTAGATTGATCCATCAATTGTCCGAGTGCGTTAAAAATACGAACTGTGTATAGTTCAGCATCCGGTGTTTCATATTCAATTTCCAGTGTATTTCGGACGGGATTGGGAAAAACTTTGGTAATAGCTAATTGGCCCTGAGAATTGACACATCTTTCCCCTAGTAGACTAAGGCTGTTGAATACATTCAAACGCCCGCCCGTCGCCGTCCTGCCCTGAAGATCCGCAACAGGCACTGTTCCGTTCAGGATCGCCTCTTTTACGGTTAGCGCCGTTTCTTCGGGAAAAGATAATGCGCCGCTGGCAAGCTCCGGGCAAGGAATAGCGTATAACAATGCAATGGCTCCGGTCAGGTGTGGTGCGGCGGCTGAGTTACCGTTAAAACTACCGTAGCGATTAAAGGGCTTAATGGTATAAGAATTATCGCCGGGAGAACCAAGGTCAATAGATACCAGCCCGTATCCCGAATTGGATTGCTTTCTATCGCTTTCATTAAGATTTAAGGTAGTGATTAAAAAATCACTCGTACAAGTAGTAGGCATATCGCCGACCATTTCTACATCGACATTATTATTCACGGTTGCTGCTCCGGTAAGTACGCCTACTTTTCCCAGTTCATCGTACATACTTCCCCAAATGGGTTGATCTTCACAAAAAGTCAGCGATTGTCCAAACGAGGCATTCGTTGCTACCACGAATGCTCCTTCCCTGCCATTCGTTTCATTGTACAAATTCCGCTGTTCGATGATGTAATCGTAAGCACTTACAATAGCACTCACCGTTATCGTTTTGAACAACATCAATTTAATGTTCCAGTTGACGCCACTGATCCCAATACCATTGTTACCGGCGGCCCCAATAATACCCGCTACCGAATGCCCGTGCGCACTGATGGAAAGATCACCTGTTCCTTTGTCATAGTCCCAACCGTAGACGTCGTCCACGTAACCATTATTATCATTGTCAATATTATCTCCTGGTATTTCTTCAGTATTCATCCACAAGTTTTCGATGATGTCTTCGTGCTGTATATCGAATCCATCATCCAAGACGGCCACAACAATTTCATCCCCGTTGGCTGTTGTTCCACCGGTGGTGATCTCCCAGGCAGAAGGGGCGTCCATTATTTCAAGGCCCCATTGCCTTGAATAATTGACATCATCGGGTTCTTTACGAAAAGAAACCGGGCTATCCCACTGTACCGCTTTGATCTCCGGCATCAGCTGGAGAAGTGAAAGTAATTCCGTTGATTTTTTGATTTTCAGATCAATCGCATAGATATTTAATCTGAAGCTTAACAATACATACTCTAGGATTTCTATATCATCGTAATTACTGAGCGTTGCACTTATTGTCTCAAGTTTGGCGCCCTGTTCTATTTGAACCAAAAGCCGTTGGTCGGCTTTTGCGTCAAAAGATTCTGGAGCCGTCCAAAAAGAGGGAAAAAACAACAAAAGTGAGATGACCAGTTGCCACATAATGCAGATATTCTTTAGACAAGTCATTTAAATACTGAAATTACGAAATATGTCCCTTTCTATCACAGAAAGCAAAGGAATTGTAAAAAGATTGACGATGAAATTGGAACTTCATGAAATTATGATCCGTGTTTTCACGTCCGAAGATCATTCTTAAGTGACCTTTTTGCTTTCTTGGATCTTGTGTTATCTATTTACGGATGAGGATAGCCGCGGTACACCTTATCTAACTTGTTACTCCAAGAACTCATTTACTTACCTGCCAGTACAACCGTTTTTCACTGCCAAAGCTGGCAAAAAATTGGGCAACAGATGGTATAGAGGAACCTTCAAAATCTAGAACCCTAATACCTTGCCCGGCATACGTTTCAATAACATGGTCCAGCAAACAATGCATGGAGTTCTTTTCGTAGCCTAAACTGGTTGAAGCACCAAACAGATTGAAGATACTATCTTGGTAAATGAGGAAAAAACCCGTTGCTCCTACCTGACCTGATTCAGGATATGCAGTCCAGATTTCCCCGTAACCATTTACCAGGGCATAATTCATCAGTCGATGTATTTTTTTGTAATGGCGGCTTTTAAGATCAACTTTTTGACCGAGCATTTGCCGGTAGATAGTGATGAGCTGAACAGGAGAAGTAACATTTTTTTTCAATTCATGCAGGGGGCGGGCACGCCGAATACGCTTGCGCAGGCTTTTACTATAATTTTGCCGGATTTGCTCATAATTATTGCTAAGGTCCAATACGTAATTCATTCGCTCTTTAATGAAAAAACCGGTGCTAATGCCGTCGATCGCTGTACCTTCGTGTAGATTAAGCTGAAAATGAGCCGGAATAGCGCTCAAAAATGTGGCAATAGCATTCTGTGGCACCGGCTTCCCGGCAAAAAGACCAAGTTGCTGATTGAAAAGCGGTTGCAAATATTGTTTAGGGCCAAAAAGATGATATTTTCTTTTGAACGGCAAAGGAAAGACCAGGTCGTAATCACCAGCCACCAAAGCATCCCATTTAGTATCGGTAACAATATCTAGATACCAACTTTGCGCGTACGGCAGTTTGGTTGAGGCCTTAGCAATAGTCTCATCCCATTTTAAGATATCAATTGATTGGTGTGGTAGATATAAAATATTCATCAATAGCAAGGTAAAGAATAAGAAGCAAAGTTTGGAATTGCTCTTAGTACCTAATTAATTTAGATTGCAACTCCATCTGGTATCTAAAACACCCTGTCTTTCTTACTTCTTCCGCACCACCATAATCCCATCCCGTATAGGCAGTATGGTATTTTCCACGCGTTCATCCTCGTGAACCTTCCGGTTAAAAGCCTGCAAATTATTGGTATCCGTATCTGAAGAGGCCCTTAATACTTTTCCACTCCACAACACATTGTCAGCCAGCAAAATACCCCCGGATCTCAATTTGTCGATCACTGCATCGTAATAAAAACAATAATCCGCTTTTCCGGCATCAATAAAAACTATGTCGAAAGGCCCTTGCAGATTCAGGACTACCTGTTTCGCATCCCCAATGTGTAATTGAATTTTATCCTCCAAACCAGCACGGGCAATGTATTTTCGAATGAGGTATTCCAGCTCCGGATTAGCTTCAACGGTATGAAGTACTCCATTCTTTTGTAATCCTTTCGCTAGACACAATGCCGAATACCCCGTAAAAGTACCAATTTCCAGGATGCACGTTGGCTGCATGATTTGACTGATGAGGGATAGAAAATGACCTTGCAAATGACCGGACATCATCTGTGGAGCCAGCGTCTTTAAATGGGTCTCTCTCTCCAGGTCGTTCAATATTTCCGGCTGGGGTGTCGTATGGGCTTCACAATACTCATGAAGTTCATCAAAAAAGGGCATGAATAATTGACAGTTTTATGGAGAATTTGTGGTATTTAAAAATCGGGAACACCAGCACTATTTCAATTAGTGCTTTCCCCTTTCTCAGTACCTATTTTTCACTTTCATACAATTCATCCTGCATTCTCTTTTTTTCGATCATGATCTTTTCAGGATCACCAAAGGCAAGAAAGAATTTTCGTTTAAAGCCTTTTGCCTGAATAACATCCCGAGCTATATCTATCACCTCATGGAAGGTAATGTAGAAGGGGTTGACCTTATGTTTCTCTTCGATATTCGTTGTTAAGCCATAAATAACTTGTTCTTCTTCTTTTTGGTAAGTGCCGAAAAGCCGGTCCCATAAAATAAAAATAGCACCGTAGTTTTTGTTGATGTATTTTTCCTGTGAACCATGGTGTACGCGATGATTAGAAGGAGTTGCAAAAGTAAATTCAATAACCGGATGCAGCTTCCGGATATATTCTGTATGCACAAAGAACTGGAACAGGATAGAAATCTGATTCGCAAAAAAGAAAATAATTGGGTGAAATCCCAACAAAACCACCGGCAGGAAAAAGATGATCTTTATATGCTGTATCCAACTCAATCGGAAAGTAACGGAGAGGTTATAAGTTTCACTGGAATGATGGGGAATATGCGTCGCCCACCAAAAACGTTGTTCGTGGGAAATCCTGTGGGCCCAGTATGAACATAGATCGAAGATTACTATACAGGGAGCCAGGGTCCACCATACTAGTTCCATTCTCCACGGAATTAAATTATACGCCAAAATCACCAAGTAAAACAGGAACGCTTTAACCAATGCGGCTGAAAGCAAATAGCCAACCCCTGTAGCCACGGACCCTATGGTCTCATTTCGCCGGTACAAATGCCGTCCTTCGTAATAGGAGATCACAATCTCAAGCAGCGTAAAAAACAGCATAAAAGGTACAGCCCATAAAATTAAATTAGGAGCGTCCTTTTGAATCTCATAGAGCATCTCTAAAGATATTTTCTCAGCTCCGAATAAGTCGTGAAACATTTCCATAGATGTGATTAATTTGACAATAATAATTGACGTCTTTCTAGCCAGGCAAAGTTAAGAAAAATTGAAGGCAGGTATATTCCGGCATCCTATTTAAAATACATTAAATAACTTTAAAATGGCAATAACGACAACCACCACTAACAAACGGTGAGCCCAAAGGTTAGCACCTTTATATTTCGAGGCATAGACGGCAGTGGCATAACCACCGGCCGTTTGTCCTACTGCCATCAGGAGACCTATCTTCCAATTGATCATACCGGACCAATGAAAGACTACGACGGCAAATATGGTATATAGTGCTACTACCAGGCTTTTCACTACGTTGCTATCGATTAAACTAAACCGGGCAAACAATACCATAATAGCTAAAAAAAATATCCCCATCCCCATTTGGATAAAACCACCGTAAAATCCTAATGCGAGAAACAAGGGTACACTGATCAATAATGGGATTTTTCGGGTTAGATCGGTTTCGATCAACCACCGCTTGGGATTCACCAAGACAACGAACAACATCAAGATCATCAGGTAACGAAAAACCTGTTTGAACTGTTCGTTGCTAACTTGAGTAGCAACTATGATCCCCGCAATAGCACCAATAGCAGTAAAAAGAACAAATACCCAACTACGACTCAAATCAACCCGGCCATTGCGATAAAAAGCAAAGGTACTAGCCATAGATTGAGCCACTACCCCAATTCTGTTAGTCCCGTTAGCCATATTGGGCGTTAAGCCGATCAGCTCAGTAAGTATGGTTAACGTTATGGCTGATCCATTACCCGCCAGGGTGTTCACCGCTCCGGCAAAAGCACTGCCAATGATAGCAATAACGTAGATGTAATAATCCATTTCTTTTAATCAAAATGCCTGTTCGACGACCTAAATTATAATCCTTCTTGATAATGCAATAATGAATAAAATTATAGGTTTGTATATATTCACCCCTTTAATGAGTAGACGCTAGATTTCAGATGCCTGACACCAAACTTTTCAGCTATCTGCAGAAAACCCACAAAAGACTGAAAATGAAACACTAATGTTTCACGAACATAATTCCATCTACATTACCAAAATATATTTCTTATATGAAATTCTCTTTTCACTTTTATGTTTGCATCGCCGCCTTTTTGATCGGTATCAATACGGGTTACGGCCAAATGAAAAAACACTTGATCGACCAGTACCGGCAACAATCGAACCACCTGATCAAGACAAAAAGAACCTACAAGATCAATACACTCTACAACGCTATCCCTCGCAAACCACCAAACAACTTAAGCCCTTCTTACACTTACCAAAGTATTCCGCAATCCCAAATCCCAACTACTCAACCGCTTGTATTAAGAGCTGGTGATAACCAACTGCCGATCTTGATCAAAGGTAAGGTTAATACGGACAATTTTATCATGCCACGGGAAAGTACAGCTACTGAAACAAAAAGCTATGCTTATTTAGACGCCATAAAAGATATCCTACAAGTCGAACAGCCATTGAAAGAATTCAAGATCAGCAAGATCAATCGGGACCGAAAAGGATATCAGCACATTCGTTTTCAACAACGCTACAAAGGTTTAAAAGTCCACGGAGCAGAGATCATCCTTCATGAAAAAGGAGATGAGATCAGATTGATGAATGGCCACCCCTATCCTACCCCGAAACTGGAAACCCTACAACCCGGTCTTTCTGAACAACAGGCCCTTGATCAAACTTTGCGGCACCTTGCTACCCAAACCAGTATTAAAAATTACGATCCTCAATTGAGCGCTCATCCGTTTTCCGAAACGGAACTTTTGATCTATCATCCCGAGCGTAATCCAACGGATGCCCGATTGGCCTGGAAAGTCAACATTACCCCCAACCTCTCCAGTCACTGGACTTATTTTATTGATGCCCATTCGGGAGAAATGCTCTCTTTTTATGATGAAGTATGTAAATTTTTCCACCCCATTGCCCTTGGTGAAAAGAAAGAGGTATCATCCCCGGGAAATAATAATCGCTCAAAAAATACTACCACGGCTTATTTTCAAGGCCCCGAAACCGGAAACGCTCCGGACTTGTCCGATGAAAATCGCCTCCTGAATATTTATGAAAATAACGGTCTGTATTTTTTATTGGATGTATCCAGGGCCATGTTCAATGCTTCCAGGTCAACTTTACCGGGCGATCCGGTAGGAGCCATCTGGACCATTGATGCTCAGAATACAGCTCCTCAAAACGATAATTTTGAAGCAATACAGATCATCAGCAACAATCCTGATGCCTGGGATGACCGTTCCGGGGTTTCTGCCCACCATAACGCTGCAATAGCTTACGAATATTATTTGAATACCTTCGGCCGCAATTCCATTAATGGAGAAGGTGGCAATATTATTTCTCTGGTTAATGTAGCCGATGAAGACAGTACGGATATGGACAATGCCTTTTGGAACGGCATCGCGATGTTTTACGGCAACGGTAAACAAGCCTTTACTTCGCCGCTTGCCCGATCCTTGGATGTTGCCGGCCATGAAATGACCCACGGGGTTATTCAGGCCGAAGCCAACCTGGAATACATCGGTCAGTCCGGGGCACTCAACGAATCCTACGCCGATGTTTTTGGTGTCATGATCGATCGCGACGATTGGCAGTTGGGAGAGGATGTCGTGAATCGCAACATTTTCCGCTCCGGCGCCCTGCGCGATATGGAAAACCCTAACAACGAGGGCTCCAGGTTCGGCAACATCGGCTGGCAACCCGCTGACCTGGACGAATTTGTCAATTTACCTGAAACTCCGGAAGGTGATAACGGCGGCGTACATGTCAATAGCGGTATTCCCAACCGGGCCTTCTTTCTCATTGCCAGTACGATAGGTCGCGACCGGGCCGAGAAGATCTATTACCATGCACTACAAAATTACCTGGTGCGTTCTTCCCAATTTATCGATATGCGCATTGCGGCTCTCCAATCGGCTAACGACCTATATGGCCAGGCAGAAGTGGATGCCGTTGCCAATGCTTTCGATGCTGTGAAGATCTTCGCCGGTGAAGGAACGGATACACAAACCGAAATTGAAGAAAACCCTGGTGAGGAATTTATTTTGCATACCGATGCCGATAATAGTGTTTTGAAGATCGTTACCCCTGCTCAGAGCATAGTGGCCGACCCTCTGAGTGAAATTGGACCTTCCAATAAGCCCAGCATTACCGACGACGGCAGTATTATCGTCTACGTTGGGCAGGATAGTTCTTTGCAAGCTATTGTCATAAATTGGAGCCAAGGCAACTTTGAACAGTTTCCCCTCGACGATAGACCGATCTGGCGCAATGTAGCTATTTCAAAAGACGGTCAAAGGCTGGCGGCCCTCACTACTGATCTCGATAACCTGGTGTACATTTTCGACCTGACGGCCGATGAAGTAGAAGGCATTCCACTTGAATTGTACAATCCGACTACCGTGGAGGGCGTAGAAACCGGGGATGTCGTATTCGCCGATGTCATCGAATGGGATGCCCAAGGCGAATTCCTGATCTACGATGCTTTTAATGAAATACAGACCCTGGACGGAGGTATACAATATTGGGATATCGGCTTTTTACGCGCCTGGAACAATACCCAGAATACACTTGGTGATGGCTTGATCACTAAATTATTTACCGGTTTACCGGAAAATACGAGCGTGGGTAACCCAACTTTTGCTAAAAATGCTCCTTTTGTTGTAGCTTTTGATTTTGTAGCAGAAGATCTTTTTAATGGAACAACCTACTCGCTGGAAACTGCTAATATCGAAACGGGTGACGTTATTACCCTTTTCAATAATTCCGTTCTTAATTACCCCAACTTCTCAGTGGACGACGGTACCATTATCTTTGACGCCTTTACTACTCAAAATAATCGGGTAGTTGCGGCCTTGGACTTAGCGGATGACCGCATCAACCTGGACGGCGACGGAAATCCAAGAGCATTGATCGGAGATATCAACGGTGCCCGTTGGGGCGTATGGTTCGCCAACGGCCAGCGAGTGATCGTATCGAATGAAGCGGTACTCCTGGATCAGGAATCCATCCAGATTTACCCTAATCCTTTCACGGATCATATTTCCATCGCCTACGAAAAAGCAGGGCAACAGCAGATCCAATTATTCCTGTACGACCTGATGGGTCGCATCCTCCAGCAACAAAATCTAAGGAATCCGATTGAAACGATCAACCTAGGTAATTTACCGCCCGGTTCCTACGTTCTGAAATTGATCAGCAGCGAAGGGGCTAGTCACAGCCAAAAGATTATAAAGATTGAATAGAAGACCAAAATAAATCGAGCCTGTTTGGCAGGTTCGATTTATTTTGGTATATATCAGCAACTATGAGATTCATTCAAATAACCGATCTACACATTCCACCCGCGGGCGAAAAACCATACGATATCGATATCCGCGGTAACTTTCTGAAATTGCTCGACAAAGTAAAGGTGCACCAACCCACTTTCCTGGTAGTTTCCGGCGACCTTTGTTTTCGTGACGGGCAAGACGCCATTTACGAATGGATAAAAACCCAATTGGATGAAACCCAAATTCCCTATTTTTCTATCCCCGGCAACCACGATGACCCCGCCATGATGGCTCGTCACTTTTGTTCGAACGGCGCATTCCGGGAAGGGGCTATTTTTTTCGCGGAGTCTATACCCGGCTGCCCTCCCATGTTATTTTTGGATACTACGCCAGGGTTCCTTTCCAATCCGCAACTCAATTGGCTGGCCGAACAACTCGCAACTCTCAAGGACCAGACGCTGCTTTTATTCATCCACCACCCCGTCGTTGAAGCAGGAACGCCCTATATGGATATCAACCACAGCCTGAAAAACAAAGAAGCGGTCATAAAACTACTAACTGATTATGGTCAAACAACTCATGTCTTTTCGGGCCATTTCCACGTCGACAAAACTGTCGTTTACCAAAATATCATTCAATATATCACCCCTTCCTGCTTTTTTCAAATCAGTCAATGGAACGAAAACTTTCAGGTGGATCACAAGCGGATCGGTTTCCGGGAAGTCAATATTGAAGAAAACAAGTTGTTGAGCACAGTGGTCTATATCGATCGGTAGACTGGAATTCCTGACTGTCTAAGGCAGGTTATTCCGGTTAAAATGCCTTAAGCGAAGGAGGAAGAAACTTTGAAGGCGCTTTCCTCCTTTTCAATACACCACCCACAAAAACCCAATCAAAGCAATAAGCAGACAAACCGTTAATACCGCTAGAAACTCCATCTCTTCCTTCTTTCTCATTTTGGCACGGCTGTTTCTCGATTTTCCCAACGCAAATTGCCTTACCGGTAAAGCCGTTATTTTCTTATTCCCGTAAGGTTTCCGAATGCCTTCCTGTAACCTCCGGTTATTTAGGGTAGCCACCCTACCGAAATCCATGAAGCCCATGATGATTAAGTTTTTTGAGTTTCTATTAAAATTACCTGCAAAACTTCAATCACGCCACTAACTTCGGTAAAACAGTACGAAGATTCGACAAAAACCAACCGGCTACCTTTTTTTACCGAACTTTTCCATAGACCAACCTTTTTATCCATAAAGTCAAGTAAATCAATGAAAAAATTCACATTACTAGTCGTTTTATTATTTGGAACAATTGCTTTGACCGCACAAAACACCCAAGTCAATAATTGCTGGGAAAATAAGCAATTCATGATACTAAGTGTTGACGAAGCTAATGAAGCATTATTGAAGATCGGCTCTAACGAAAGTCTGATCCGATTCTACATCGACGATGAGAATTACATTTATTATGGAGAAAATGCTTACGGCAGGGATAATCTGGGCGACCTTTCTGAGCTACTTTGGCAGAGTGCGTTTAACCAGTCTGCTGAGTACAATATCAGTATAGGTGTTGATGTAGAAGCAACTAATGCGCCTTTCGTAAAATTAGGATGTATGCTCAAAGAATTGGAACAAAAAGAAAAGGCTTCGATCGAAGAACCGATTTACCTGTATTATTTTGAATAACCTGGTAGATCGGAATTCATTCCGATCGAACACTCTCCCCTCATTTTCCCGGAATGACATGCCTTAGGCAGTCAGGAATTCCGGACTACTACGCTATTCAAAGTCAAACTCCAACTGGACCCCAACACCGCTAACCTCCTTTTCCAGATTAGAAACGGATATCCCCAATAACCGAACACTGGGCACTTCCTGATAATGCTGTTCCAAGAGCTGATACACTGCAGCCAGTAATTTATCGTAAGATTTGATTTCACTGGGATAAGTCTTACTACGCGTATGGATCTTAAAATCCGGTGATTTCATCTTCAAAGTGATCGTACGACCATAATTATTTGTGCGTTCCATGTAGTTAAACACTTTATCACTGATTTGACCCAGTTTTCCTTTCATTCCCTCCATTGTATTGACGTTTTCACTAAACGTACGCTCTGCTCCGATGGACTTTCTAATGCGTTCCGGATTTACCGCCCTACGGTCATCCGCCCGGACGATGCGGTAATAATGCCTGCCCGACTTTCCAAACAACCGGATCAACTCGATCTCTTCGTACCGCTTCAGATCTGCTCCTTTATAAATACCGAGCCGGTTCATCTTCTCCGCCGTCACTTTCCCGATGCCGTGGAATTTCCTCACATCCAGTTCCTCCAAAAAGGGAATAGCCTCCTCCCGCGTGATCACCTTAAACCCATTCGGCTTATTGATATCCGAAGCCACTTTCGCGATAAACTTATTAAAGGAAATACCCGCCGAAGCCGTCAATTGTGTAGTCTCGAAAATACGCTGTCGGATCTCCTCCGCGATCTGTACCGGATCTTCAAGGTGCTTTTTGTTTTCGGTGACATCGAGGTAAGCTTCGTCCAATGAAAGTGGCTCCACCAGATCCGTATAGTCAAAGAAGATTTCCCGAATCTGCTGGGAAGCCTCCTTATACGTATCAAAGCGCGACCGCACGAAAATGATCTGGGGACACAGCTTCACCGCCTTAAATCCCGGCATGGCTGACCGCACTCCGTACTTCCGCGCCTCATAACTGGCCGAAGCCACCACTCCCCTCCTGCCACCTCCACCTACTGCTACGGGCTTACCAGCCAGCTCGGGATTATCCCGCTGCTCTACGGAGGCAAAGAAAGCATCCATATCGATGTGTATGATCTTGCGGTCTTCCAACGTGAATTATGTGGCTTTTAATTTTTAAACAGCAAAATACGGGAAAGGATGCGATTTTGAAATGCTTGTAAGGCGGTTACTTTCTGTAACCCCTTTGCTTTTTATCGAAACCTAATCCTGAATCTCACCGCAAAGGCCGCAAAGCTGCGCGAAGAAAATCCTTCGCGGTTCTTTGCGTTCTTCGTGGTGGGGAATTGGTCATTCTGCTACCAACGGTAATTAAGGAGGCTACCTGAAGTAGCTTCCTTAAAAACTATTCATCGCTGGCCCGGCTTTCCACCACCTCCTTAAAAGCAGGCATTAAATCATTCAGGGCAGTCTTCAATTCTTCATACCGATCATAAGCATCTTTGCCCGGTACTTGATCCGCCCGGTCCAGCATAAAGTAAAGGTATCTGAGCTGGTCTACCAGTACCGGTTTCATGTAGCGGCCTTCTGCGGTGATGAGGGCAGTCTTTAAGGATTCCAACTGCGCCTTTTTGTCTTTATCTTTAGCATTATCCATTTTCAGTTGCTTCATGGCTTCTTCTACTTTGTGGGCCATCTTATCGGCTTGAGAACGTAGATCTCTGACCTTAAGCACTAATTCTTCCTGAGCCAGCAGATCTTCCGCTTTCATACCCGACTCCTCTACTCTTGGGTCCATAAGAATGTTGAAGTCCTGCTCCATCACCTGGTCACCAACGGTCAATTTCACTTTGTAATTCCCGGGAGCGACCATCGGCCCGCCACGGGTGGTTCCTTTTTCATTCCAGGAGCCCGTATGGCGCATATCCCAGCGGAAGCGCTGCAAACCGGCGCTACTCTTTAGGTTTGGGGCAGTACCTTGCACAAAAAAGCCGGTAGCCATGCTGGGTTCTGAAGGTGTTTCCTTTTCGTAGCGATCACTGACGAAGGCACGCACGATCTCTCCCTCGGCATTGAAAAACTCCAATTTCACCCCTTGTTCGCTTTCTTCCTTCAAATAATAATCAATGATCACATTCGGACCGGGATAATTCGGAATGGCTTTCGAACCACTACCACGGTAGCGCATACGGTGGGTATCTCTTGGTTTGAATAGATATGCAGATTGGTTCTTGATCTTGTCATTGTACTGATGTAAGGCCGACAGATCGTCCAGGATCCAGAAAGACCGGCCCATAGTAGACAAGACCAGGTCTTTGCGGTGTACTTTGATATCAGTTACCGGAGTTACGGGCAGATTCTGCTGAAACGGCTGCCAATTTTCACCATCATTAAAAGAAACGAAAAGGCCGTATTCCGTCCCTGCGTACAAAAGACCTTCGCGATCGGGGTCTTCACGCACTACGCGCACCGGAAAGTCTGCGGGAATACCATTAGTAATTTGCTTCCAGGTCTCACCATTGTCTTCCGTTTTAAAAATATAGGGTCTCGGATCCCCCAGTTGATAAAGCAAAGCTGTAAAGTAGGCTTTTTCCGGCCGGTGGGGAGAAGGTTCTACACAATCGATGCGTCCGCCTTTCGGTAATTCAGCAGGAGTAACATTTTGCCAGGATTTGCCGCCATTCTGGGTGACGTGTACCGGTCCATCGTTGGCACCTATCCAGATCAATCCTTCCTGAATTTTGGATTCCTGGATGGAATAGATGGTACTGTAAAACTCTTCACCCGTGATGTCGCGCGTGATGGGCGAGCCGGATATCACCTGTTTATCTTCTTCGAAAGCCGTGAGATCGGGAGAAATGATGTCCCAGGTTTGGCCATCATCGGTAGTGCGGTGTAAGAATTGGGAACCGTGGTAAACAACATTTGGATTATGCGGCGATACGTGGATGGGGGCCACCCGCTGGAAGCGAAATTTTAACTCTTTTGGGTTATGGCCATACATATTCGAGGCCCCAACGTAGTATTGTTTTTCCTGTCCAGTAGCCTTATTGTAGACCCCAAAACGGCCTTTACAATTGGCGTATACGATATTGGGATTACCGGGTTTAGGCACTACCGGCCCCGTTTCACAACCACCCACTGCCTGCCAATAACTAGTCTCCTCGGCAATTGAATTATAGGGCGGCAAGCTGGGCAGCATGATGGTGGAATTATCCTGTTGTCCG
>CAZHNG010000070.1:0-23146 GCA_964533785.1 uncultured Saprospiraceae bacterium
CTTCATAACCAGGTCAATTATGAGTTAGATATTATTTTATTAGCGTTTTCCTACCAAGTGACAAAGTAGAATTACTGACCTCTATAACTAAAAAAGATGATCGAGCCACTACAATCATGGGTAGAAATACCTGCCAATTCTCAATTCTCCCTCTACAACCTACCCTATGGTATTTTTCAAACATTGGAGCGGTCGGCTAGGGTAGGAGTGGCTATCGGGGATTATGTTCTGGACTTGCAAGCGATGGCTGCCCTTGGTTTTTTAGATGGATTAGGTATTAACCGATCCGTTTATGCCCAACCGTATTTAAATGAGTTGATCGCTACTGGTAGCATGCAATGGTTAACACTCAGGAAAAGGTTGATACAGCTTTTATCCTACAAAAACCAAGAGCTTAAGCCTTATGCCGGGCAGGTATTGGTTCACCAGGAAAAGGCTACCATGAAACTACCCATAAAAGTTGGGGATTACACAGATTTTTACTCCAGTTTTGAGCATGCGACCAATGTAGGAAAGATGTTCAGAGATCCGGAAAAAGCGCTATTACCCAACTGGAAACATCTGCCGGTTGCTTATCACGGTCGGTCCTCCTCTATCGTTGTTTCCGGCACTTCCATTCACCGTCCTCATGGTCAATTAAAGCCGGTCTTCGGATCAACTCCCGTTTTTCGTCCATCTGAACGGCTGGACTTTGAATTGGAAATGGCTTTTGTGGTAGGAAGATCCTCTGCTTTGGGCCGTAGCGTTTCCACCGGTGAAGCTCAAGATTACATTTTTGGATTAGCGCTTATCAATGACTGGTCTGCCCGGGATATTCAGAAGTGGGAATACCAGCCTTTAGGCCCTTTTTTAGGGAAGAATTTTGCAACTTCAATGGCTCCCTGGGTTATACCGCTGACTGCATTAGAACCATTTCGCATTGCCGGTCCCGCTCAGGATCCCCCGGTTTTGCCGTATTTGAGTTATTCCGGTGATTGGCATTTTGATATACCGCTGGAAGCCCGCTTAAGAACAAAAGAGGGTAGCGAAACCATCATTTGTAAAACAAACTATAAATATTTATACTGGAATATGCTGCAGCAATTAGCTCACCACACCGTTAATGGTTGTAATGTAAATATCGGTGATCTTATGGCTTCTGGCACTATTAGTGGTACCAGGCAAGATAGTTTCGGCTCTATGTTGGAGTTGTCCTGGAACGGAACGAAGCCTATTGCTTTGGTCAATGGCCACCAAAGAAGTTTTCTTGAGGACTACGATACGG
Source organism: uncultured Saprospiraceae bacterium (assembly GCA_964533785.1). GTDB lineage: Bacteria > Bacteroidota > Bacteroidia > Chitinophagales > Saprospiraceae > JANQRV01. The sequence continues at coordinate 1,265 of CAZHNG010000070.1, forward strand.
TAATATTGAGTGGTTGTGCAGGAAAAGGCGATATTAGCGTCGGTTTCGGTGAAGTGACCGGCCAGGTTTCACCAGCATTAGATTAAGGTTTTATGGACAAATTAAGTGATACCAAAAACTTCGGCGCTTATTTGGATCGTACGCTCAGAATGATCCGGCTGACCTATGTACAGGAGTTTAAAGCAAACCAAGTAGATCTAACTCCCGAACAATGGATTATCCTTTCTGAAATCTATGAACAGCAGGAAGTTTCTCAAAGTGATTTAGCAAACAGTACTTTTAAAAATGCACCTACGGTCTCGCGTATCATTGACCTGCTTTGGAATAAAGGATACGTAGAACGTCTGCGTTTTGAGGGAGACCGGAGAAGATACAAGGTCAAGCTGACAAAAGAAGGCACAAAAATAGTAGAAAAAGCACTACCGGTAGTTTTGGCTATGCGCAGAAAAGGTTGGAAAGGACTCACCGATGCTGATTACGATCATTTGATGAGAATTTTAAATACGATTTTCAAAAATTATCTTCCGGAATGAAAGGGTCAAGTTCTTGAAGCAGTAGGTCTATTGCCTGAACTTATTATTTTTGCAGCTGTTAAATCAATATATTTAATTTTAAACAACTAAAATCTTGATCACTATGGCTTTTCAACTACCTGATTTACCTTATGCCTATGATGCGTTGGAGCCCAATATCGACGCCCGTACGATGGAAATTCACCATACCAAACACCACGCTGGTTATACGAATAAATTGAACGCCGCTATCGAAGGTACCGAGCTGGAAGGAAAATCCATCGAGGATATCCTGGCTAATATTTCTAAAGCAAATACTGCCGTTCGCAATAATGGCGGTGGTTTTTACAACCACAGCTTATTTTGGCAGATCATGTCTCCCGATGGTGGTGGAGAACCTTCTGCACAAATGAATATTCACAAAGCCATTGCGCGTGACTTTGGCTCATACGGCAATTTCAAAGACGAATTTTCAAAGGCCGCTGCTACCCGTTTCGGTTCCGGTTGGGCTTGGCTTTGCGTAGATGATAATGATAAACTATTCATCACCTCTACTCCCAATCAAGACAATCCATTAATGGATATTGCTGAGCATCAGGGAACGCCTATCTTAGGTCTCGACGTTTGGGAGCATGCTTACTACTTGCACTACCAAAACCGTCGCCCGGATTACATCAGTGCTTTTTTCAATGTCATCAACTGGGCTGAGGTCACAGAGCGCTACAACAATGCAAATGTGGGTGCTTCAAAGTTTTAGCATTCAAACGAGATAATAGATCATTGAAAAGGCCTGAGGAAATTCCCAGGCCTTTTCCAATAATTTTCCTATCTTTACAAAAATTATAAAACTTTCCCTCCCAGTTTAGACTTTATCTTGTATACTTCTCACATTCATTGGGTTTAATGTTTTAAATCGTTTTAAGTATATCTCTGGAATATTTGATTACTCAACTATAAAACATCTCCAATGATTATTTTAGGCATATTATTGATCGTATTAGTCATTTATAGTCTGGATCAACTGAAGGAAGCTAAATAGATGGTTTTTATCACTAAGTGAATAATAGACTTGTCTAATGAAAGCATCTACCATAGGCTATTAAAGATTATTCTCTAGGTTTTACCGCTTTGTACATTTGCTCTACTTGCTCTAATGAGAACAGACGAGATAAGTGGTTTTGGAACACGTATTCCCTGTCCCCCTTAATGTAGATGTACCTGAACCCATAATTATTCGTAGAATCAATGGTGTTTTCGAAAGTAAAGCCGGCTTCTTCTTCCGTGATCACTCGTGAGAAGTACGGCTGTTCTTTAACCAGATTAAGTTGTTCTGCCTTCAATTTAGAAATATCATTTGTTTCGGTAGCAGAGGAGTAGATCTGGATAAAGTACCCTTCGCCACCGTCAACAGTAACATCTTCAATAGGACCCAGATCGTCTTTATCAATGATCACGCTATCAAGGCTAGGAACCATAATAGTAATGGGCACTCCGTATTCTAACAAGTCTTTAGCTTCAAACTGGTCGCCACCATTGGTTTGACAACTAAAAAAAAACACCAGTAAAGAAAAAAGCGAAAGTAGTTTGTTCGTCATATGAAATCTTTATTTTGTGCAAAAGTAGGTAGTTTAATTCCATAATTTGTCATTGCGAAAAATATTTTATTACTTGTTGTCCCATAAACCATATTATTTTAGATGGCAATTCCTGTAATATTTCTTGCTTTTGCGAATGATGAAGATCAACACTTGCCTCTATTAGAGGAAGAACGCAGAAGAGTCAGTGGTCACCTGTTACCTCTGGCAAGTAAGAATTATTTTCAGCTTTATACCGAACCCAGCGCCCGCATCCAGGATATCACCCGGAATATCATTCAATTCAAAGACCGCATCCATATTTTTCACTACGGTGGGCACGCCGAAAGTGAACAATTATTACTTGCGGACCAAGAAGCCAATGCTGATGGGGTTGCACAATTACTGGCAAGGCAATCCAACTTAAAGCTTGTTTTTCTCAACGGCTGTTCCACCAAAGCCCAGGTTAAGCTTCTGTTAGATCTGGGCATTCCTGCCGTTATTGCTACCAGTGTTCCCGTTGAAGACCCCGCTGCTAAAGCTTTTGCTGATGTTTTTTACGACGCGCTGGCCAGCGATCATACCATCGAGGAATCCTTTAAACTTGCTGCCGCTAATCATAGGACACGGAAAAATATTCTCCCGGAAATTCACCGCGGACAGGGACGCGCCGCTGCCTTACCGGCTGAAGAAGACCTACCCTGGGGCCTTTATGTCAAGGATGATACCTCTGACGTTTTGGAATGGAAACTCCCCACTCGAGAAGTCTCCTCTTTTATTGTAAGAGGAGCAGGGAAAAGTTATGGGCGCGATCGCACCATCAATGAAATGCTCATTCAAAGCATCGCTAATACCATCGAGTCCTACAGCCCCAAAGTTCAAATGGTAGTTGCCGGTGCACGACGCAGAAGACCTAGTTTGCGCGACCTGAGAGCCGCCGTGATCGACTCCTTTCCCACACCCATGGGGACTCACCTGCGAAAACTACTCCTTTCTGAAGAGATCAGCACCGATCGGCTGCAAAAGATCATCAATGTTTACAACGTATCCGTACAATTACTCTGTTATGTTTTGTTGTCCCAATTGTGGGATGAAAAACATACCAAAGGTAAGATAGTCGTTCCCGAAGATCAGAGAGCGGTATTGAATGCCTTTTTCAACTTGCAGGAGGTGGAATACCCGGTCTACGATTATGCGCAACTCATAGGTGCTATTGGCGATATTTTTATGGCTAATGAAATTGAGCCTTTTCTGGAGGAATTTGCTGCATTGAGAAAAGAGTTTTATGGCAACAAACCTTTTCACGATGCCTACCAATTTCTTGAAGAAATGAAAAAAGAACTGCAAGGCACCATCAAGGCCGATGAGATCGAAAGTTTTTGCGTACAGGCAGAAGACCATCTCTGTGAAATATTCACCCAAATAGGTTTTGCTGCTAAATATACCCTGGCGGCCATTAAAACGATCGAAATAGAAAAACAAAGGCACGAAGCCCCTCATTTTAACCACAATCTCGTTATACTGGACCGCGTTACGGCTTCATTCGGAATATTGGACGAATCCTTTAGCTACGATAAATATTCGGAAAACGCTTGTGTTATTCTATTGCGTTCAGATGAAGGTTTGTATCCCTACCTGAACCTTTCTCCCTTTGTTATTGACGAAAATGCATTGACCGGACAGCATAATTCAAAAATTTATTTCCTGCAATTTTTTAAAGTAAACGATACGCAGTATATCCTGACCGATAACCTGAAAGACACCTTAATTGTAAATGATAAAGTGTATCCTAGTGTGAACAAGCAATTAAAACTTTTCAAAAGAGCAATTTTAGAAAGCCATGACGAGTAGTAGTTCTCCCTTTAAATTCCTGGATGCTTATCAGAAAGAAGATCACGACATTTTCTTCGGTAGAGAAGTGGAGGTCGATACGCTGTACAAAATGACCTTTCAGACGAACCTGATCTTGGTCTACGGTATGTCGGGAACAGGGAAAACTAGTATTATTCAATGTGGTTTGGCTAATAAGTTTGATCCCAGCGATTGGTTCGAGGTGTTCGTAAGAAGGCAAGAAAACATCAGTAAAGCGCTCATTCGCGAATTGAAGTACGCAGATGAAGATCATTCTTTCGGTAAAGATTTTTCCATCGAGGAAATGGTGCGTTCCCTCTATTTAGATCACCTTCGCCCTATATATCTTATTTTTGATCAATTCGAGGAACTGTTTATCCTGGGTTCGGAAGAAGAACAGCGCTCCTTTATCAAGTCCATCAAACCTTTAATTGAAAAAAATGACCTGCCTTGTAAAATCCTTATGGTCATCCGGGAAGAATACCTGGCTAAATTGACCGGTTTTGAAAAGGAGGTCCCGCAATTATTTGATAAGCGGTTGCGTATCGAACCTATGACCCGCGCAAACGCGAAGGAAGTTATCTTGAGAACGGCCCAGAATCCCCGGTTCAATATTACGCTGGAACCTCCCGATACGGTTGCCGGCCTTATTATCGATGGCGTTACCGAAGGTAAAGGAAGAGTCCAACTGACCTATTTGCAAGTGCTATTAGATAAGCTATACCGAATGGAAGAAGAAGAAACCGGTCCCCCTATTGTTTTTAACGAAGCACTAGTGCGCAGGGCCGGCCAAATAGAGGATATTCTGGGAGGTTTTCTAGAGGAACAATTGCTGGTTTTTGAACGCGAAGTAGACAATAAAGATCTGGCCCTCCGGTTTTTAAAGGTTTTTGTATCGGAGTTGGGAACTAAAATACCCGTCCGGAGAAAAACACTGGAAGACTCCTTATCAGAAATGACCATTCCCAAGATCAATATTTATCTCAGCTTTTTTACCGACAGGCGAATTCTCAGGCCATTGGATAACGATCAATTTGAATTATCTCATGATAGTTTGGCTCATCGAATCTTCCACACCAAGACCAAGGCGGTTACTATGCCCAAAGTGGTGGAGCCCGAAAAGCCGTTTCATCCCTTTGTCGGTTTTGAGCCTTACCCGCCGGAGATGGCGGTCTATTTTCACGGCAGAGGAGTAGAGACCAGAGATCTTTTCGACAAAATCGTTAATGAAATTGACGTCAGGACAACATTAGTATTCGGCCCTTTGGGCGTAGGAAAGACTTCCTTGGTACTGGCGGGACTGATCCCCAGGATCCAACCTTTATTCACCTATCAGTATATCCGTTGCAGCCGTACTTTTATCGAAGGGGCTAAGGTGCAGTATATGCTGGATAATGAACCGCAAACTGATGAGTTTCCCCGGTTGCTGGATCTGGCTTTTCAGTGGGAAAAAGAAATACCCAGCACCCAGGAACGCAAAATCATTATCCTGGATCAATTTGAAGAATTTTACATTTGGATTCAGGAACAAGATAGACTATATTGTTTCTACAAGCACGTCGATTATTTACTCAAAGCAAGACTAAACTGCGACCTGATTTTCGTAGTGAGAGATGAATTCTTTTCAATGCTCCAGGATTTTGAATCAGAAGTACCCGGTATTTTGAACGAACAAGTGAGGGTGAAACACGTAGATACCGACACCGCCATGCGCATCGTTGAAAAGCTGGCTATTCAGGCAAACCTGGAAATAGAAGACGATGAAGTAGTTGCTAGAATAGTTGCTAATGTTTGTGATGACGATGGGAAGGTAAACCTTTCATATTTGCAGGTTTATATGAATTATCTTTACCAGCAGGTGAATGGGCAATGAGCAATGGGCAATGAACGATGAGCAATGGGCAATGAACAATGAACGATGAGCAATGAGTGATAAGCAGTGTAATGAAACTTCTTTTACTTGAAGATTGGTAGACGAATTTAAATTGACCAATTCCTTTAGGTTTTAAATGCATCGAACAAAACCAATCAATTAGGATAAATAAATTGCGTAACGAACTCATTGGTCTTTGTAGTACTGCTCATTGATCATTGAAAAACAACCAGGATGTCTAAAAAAATCGATTTTGGATTATTGAATAAGGTAGGCAAACCAAAAGACTTGGTGGATAACCTGCTTAATTCCCAGATCGAACGTGTTGATTCGGAATTGGGTAGTCAATACCGTGGTATTGGAAATAAGATCCTCTCCATGTTTGTGCAGAACGGTAATAGAAATCAACTGGATGCTGCCACTATTGCTGAAAGGATAGACCATAAAATTGACGAAGATACCATCTGTCAATTATTAGACCGGCTTACTGAGGCTGGATTGTTGAGGTTTGCGGGCAATAATCAATACGAGATTATCAATAATTTGATGGCCCAACGTGCTTTTCAGAAAGTGGAAGGAGAGAACCTGTTGTTGCGTAAAATGGAAGCAATGGTAAGGGATAGGATAGAACGAAATATCCTGTTGGATGAAGATGACCTGAAATATATTGAGAATTCAATCAATCTATTAGAACTTAATCCCTCTGAGCGCCAATATATTGAAGATTCCCGGAGGAGTATTTACCGCAAAAAACGACGGCTCTGGATCTTGATCATTACCGCCTTTTTATTGTTGAGCACTTTGTCGACGGTCACTTTTTTTAGTGAACAGCGGGCCAGAAGATCCAACCGTTTGTATCAACAAGCCAACCGGGATCTGAAAGTCAGTAACAACCAATTAAAACAATATACCGCGGAACTCAAAGCGGCACGGGATTCCCTGGAAATTCAACGTGATTCTGCCTTAATGGCTAAAGGTCAGGCTGAGCAGGCCGCCATTGATGCCCGGATAGCAGAACAAATGGAGTTTAGAGCCCGCCTTGATGCAGAAACCGCCGAGCAAAAAGCCCGGTTGGCTGCTATTGAAGCGGAAAGACAAGCCGCCTTGGCCATAGCATCGGAACAAAGAGCCGAAGAAGCGGCCGAAGAAGCCCGGCAAAGACAAATTGAAGCAGAAGAATCCAGAAGACTGGCAGATCTGGCCCGGGCCCGCGCACAAGCTTTGAACCAAATCGTTATCTCACACAATGTGGCTACCAGAGCTTTACAACTCGAAGATTCCAGGCTAAAAGCTTTAATTGCTTTACAGGCCTATCGCATTAATACTGATCTGCCGGAATACGGCGACGAATACCATCCGAGTATCGTGAAAGTTCTTTATAATGCTGCTAAAGATCTGGAAAATGACCTTCAGTACAACATTTCTAATGCTCACCGGGGTACCATCCGCGATATCGTTGCCCATCCAACCCTGGATATCTTCTATACCACGGGTAGTGATGGAACGGTATTGGAATGGGAAGTGACCAACTGGAATCGCATCGGAAAACCAGAAGTTGAAATAAGGCGGTACATCAGCGTAGATGGCGGCTCTGTTCACAATGCACTAGCGCTGAATGGTGATGCCAGCCAACTAATGGTGGTAGGTGAATTACCCATCATACAATTGGTAAGTACTGAAAGCAGGCAGTTAATTGAAATCATCCCCGTGAACACCCGGTCAGAACTATTTGGCGGGGGCTTCCTGGCCGATAACCAATCGCTGATCACTTTTGGAATGGATACCACTTTCTTAATGGATGTGGCGACAGATACCCTGGCTCCTTTCTCTAAATTTTCCTCCAAAGTAAACGATGTATATTCGGTAAACGATAGTGTTTTTGCCCTGTCTTTTCTGGGGATACAACAGGATAATGGGTATGAATTTCAGATTCAAAAATTTTTTGATGGCACCTTTACTACTGATGAATTGTTTTTGCCCAATGACGAATTCAAGGCGATCACTGCCGTTAGCGTTGGCCGTGCGGATACTGCAGAGTATGTTGCATTCGGATTTGAAGATGGCCGGGTCTTGATCTTTCCCTGGGAGGTTAATACCCTTTCACCGGTTGGCGAAAGATCCGTTTTTGGGCAACATGATGCTCCTATATCGGACATCGCTTTTAGCAATTCCGGTAAATACCTTTCTTTTGCCAGTTATGATGGAACCGTTTCGGTTTGGGAGATCGAACGCCTCAGCGACCCTTCTTATTTACCTATGGTATTTGATCTTCACGATGGATGGGCATTATCAGTGGCCTTTTCCAGGGACGACCGCTTTTTGTTGGTCGGAGATCGCAATGGAAGTCTGAATTTTTGGAGTTTAAGACCAGAAGATTACGCTCAGCGCATCTGCCAGGATCTGCTCAAGCAGTCCAGAAATCCCTTAGATCTACGGATTAGACAGGAGGTTTGGCAGCGGTTTTTTGGTTCTGCGATCCTCCAAAAAAATCTATGCCGTTAATGCTTACAAAATCATTCACCATGATTATTCGTATTTCGTTGGTTCTATTTTACGTAGGTATAAGTGGACTTACCTGTTTGGCACAAACTGATTGTAATGATGCAGTCGTAATGGCAAGCCGGTACTTTTTACAAGGCAAATATGCCCGGGTGCAGGAAATGCTGTCCATCTGCGATCAGACAAAAATGGAAAAGTCTGATCCCAACTACGATTTGATTCGCCGGTTAGAATGTCAGTCTGCTCTTGAGATCAGTAAGGAAAAATTTAGAAATGGTCAACTGCAGGAAATTAATGAAATGCTGGAACCCTGTGCTGTTGGGAAATATTCCAGGCCTACCCAAAGGGGAGTATTAGCGTTGCTCATCGAAAATAACCTTTTTCGGGATGAACACGAGAAAGCCAGTGACAATTACCTGTCCCTATTACAATTGGACCCTTTCTATAAGATCAATACGGCTGCGCCCGAAATGCAGTATTTACAAAACCGCTTTGAAACTTTTCCGCTTACTTCTTACGCCATTTTCGGGAACTTATTTCCCATTACCCGGCCGGTTGTCAGTCAGTCCTTTTCTTTACCATCCGTTGACGTAATCGATGAAGATTATAAACTGGATGAGGGGGACCTTTTCTCGTGGACGGCTGGTTTAATGTTCGATGTTAATATTTTGAACTCTAATCTTTACCTCAGAACTGGTTACGCGCTATCCTCCTATTACTACCGGTATACCGGAGAGTACGAAAATGCTTTGGAATCGGGAGATAGGAGAGGTCCGGCAATCGTTACTTTTCGGGAGCGGAGCCGCTGGTCTCAGATCCCCATTCAATTAAAATTAAGTATAGTTAACCGCAATACTATTATAAAAAGAAAATTTATGCCTTATGTTTACGGCGGAATTGGATTGGAGTTTTTGCACGGTCAAACGGCACAACTGCAATCACCGACGATTACATTTGAAACATTCGACGTCGTTAAATCTATTCCTACTTACGGGCTGGCTGATGACCGGGTTGATTTCAATTCTACGCTTATGCTGGGGGCTGGTGCGGCCTGGCGTTTTAAGCGTATTTTCTTCAGCGTCGAGCTGGCCTACCAAAGAATGTTGAACAACGTAGTTACGGGAGAAAATCGCAATAAATTCGATGATCTCTCGGAAGTATTGAATTATGTAGATGACGATTTTTTGCTGCAGAAGTACGGACTTGGATTCAGCCTCGGCTTTTTCCTCTTTAAATCGCAGCAAATACCCAATATTGATTAAATAATTTCACTAGCATAATCTACGCTAATGTTTGAACAGATAAAAAGAAAGACCTACAAGCTTAAAAAGATCTATATCGAATCGGAATTGCCGGAAGCATTAAAGCCGCTGCATGGTTTAGCAAATAATTTGTGGTGGTCCTGGCATAAACAGGCAATAGACCTTTTTCAATCCATCCTTCCGGAAAGATGGGAAGAACTGAGATGTAATCCGGTCGCTCTGCTCGATGAATTGCCGATAGAACGGGCGAATGAACTGAAAAACGATGCTGAGTTTATCAGCAACCTGCAAAGTGTTAAAGCTGAATTTGATGCCTATATGGCACAGCCGGCCAATTTAAATCGTCCAAGTGTAGCCTATTTTTGTATGGAATACGGATTGCATATTTCTTTGAGATTGTATTCCGGAGGGCTTGGTATCCTGGCCGGAGACTACATCAAGGAAGCCAGCGATTCAAACGTAGATTTGATCGGGGTAGGGCTTTTATACCGGTATGGTTATTTTGAACAGGCCATTTCATTACACGGTGACCAGGTGAATTTGTATCCGCCGCAAAAATTCACCAAAATGCCATTGATGCCCGTAAGGGAAGAAAATGGAGAATGGCTGAAAGTAAGTATTGACCTCAAGGGACGTAAGGTATGGGCAAAAGTATGGGAAATGAAAGTCGGTAGAATTTCCTTGTATTTATTAGATGCTGACCTGGATGAAAATGACTGGGCGGACCGTGGACTCACGCACCAATTGTACGGAGGAGATACCGAACACCGGCTGAAACAGGAAATTCTTCTCGGAATTGGGGGGATGAAGGCTTTGAAAGCCATGGGGATCGAAAAAGACGTGTATCATTGTAATGAAGGACACGCTGCTTTTCTTGGGTTAGAGCGGTTGAATTATTACATCAATGAAGACGAGCTATCTTACGAAGAAGCTTTAGAAGTAGTCCGGGCTTCTTCTTTATTTACGACCCACACTCCCGTACCGGCCGGACATGACTATTTTACTGAAAACCTTTTGTACGATTATTTAAGTAGCTACATCCATACCTTGGGGATTCCATGGAAGACTTTTAATGCGCTGGGCAGGATCAACCCCGATGATGTTAACGAAAAGTTTTCAATGAGCCATTTAGCCATCCGTTTGTCGCAGGAGGTGAATGGCGTAAGCAAGCTGCACGGCTCGGTTTCCCAAAAAATGTTTCGTGTTTTATACGAAGGATATCATCCTGAAGAGTTGTTCATCGGTTATGTGACCAATAGTGTGCATTATCCAACCTGGATCTCTCATGAATGGCATAAATTGTTTACTGAGCAGTTTGGCGAAGGATTTTTCCAGGATCAATCTAATGTGGATAGGTGGCGCAATATTTTTGAAGTTTCGGATGAAAAAGTGTGGGAAATTCGTCAGAAACTAAAGGCTAACCTGATCGAAGGCGTGAAGAAACAATTAAGAGCCGATCTTACCCGCCGTGGAAGCAGCCCGAAATCGATCTTCGAACAAATCAACAGCATCAAAGAAGACGCTTTGGTCGTTGGCTTTGCCCGTCGATTCGCTACTTATAAACGAGCTAATCTATTGTTTTCTAATCTCGACCGGCTGGCAAAAATTGTGAACCGGGCCAATTATCCCGTTGTCTTTATATTTTCAGGAAAAGCGCATCCGGCAGATACGGGCGGCCAGGCTTTGATCAAACAAATCATCAATATTTCCCAACAACCTGAGTTTTTGGGGAAAGTTATTTTCCTGGAAAATTACAGCATGGAAATTGGGAAATTAATGACCCAGGGGGTGGACGTTTGGCTGAATACGCCTACGCGGCCGAAAGAAGCTTCAGGGACCAGCGGCATGAAAGCCGCCCTGAATGGGGTTGTTAATTTTAGTGTGTTAGACGGTTGGTGGGCCGAAGGTTACCGGCCGGATGCCGGATGGGCCTTACCACTGGAAAGGACTTATGACGACCAATTCCTACAAGATGAACTGGATGCTGAAAGCATTTACAATATCCTGGATTTTGAGATCATTCCGACTTATTTCAAACGAAATGAGCAAGGGTTACCCAAGGACTGGATCTTCTATGTCAAAAACATTATCGGGGAAGTCGCGCCTAATTTTACGATGAAACGCATGCTCGATGATTATTACAGTAAGTTCTACAATAAATTGGGTAATAGTTCTAAGGCCATTAAAGCTAATAATTTTGCCAAAGCTAAGGATCTCATCAAATGGAAGGACTGGATTAAAAAGCAATGGGACGGCATTCAAATCGCCGATATTGATGTTTACGATACTGAAAATTACTCCTTGCCGGCTCAGGAACCTTTCAAAGCAAAAATTAAATTAGAACTCAACCAGGTAAGACCGGAAGAAGTGGGTATAGAAGTCGTTTTTTTTAAACGTCAAGAGGAAGATGAATTAAATTTACAATTCTCCCAAGAATTGGAACTTATAGAATACGTGGATAATCAAGCTACTTACCGCTGTGAGTTCAAGTCAAATATAACCGGGGTTTTTGAATATGGTTTTCGGCTGTTTCCAAAACACCATTGGATGCCCCACCGGCAAGATTTGAATTTGGTGAAATGGTTGTAAAATAAAAACTCCGGGGATCGCGGTACGATCACCCGGAGCTCTATAAAATCCTTTACACAGGTTAATCTGGGGTTTTTGTGCTCATAACAAAGGAAGGGAGACTGGTTCTTTTTTGACAGGGCAAATTTAAACGGAACAACTGTGAGTTTAGTTGAGACGGTGTAGTTTTCCCAAATGTCTTTCACCAATCTTCCCTTTTGACGACCTAAATAATTAACAAATCTATCTTTAAGGAGATGCCAGAAACCAGATACCAGACATCAGATTGTACGAGGATTACATAAGTCTGACCTTCTTTACAATCAAAATTTTTAACATCTGATCGCAGGCACCAAATCCCACACTATCTGACCCCTACAATCTAACGTCTGGTGTCTAACATCTGGAGTATTTATTTATTTCGTGGAATCGAATACTTTGCAAAATGTTGAGGGCGAGTTGCAACCGATCAGTTTTAAAAAACACTGGGTGGCAATGCTTCCATTGCCTCCCAGTCCGGAATAATAGCAACTATCTACTTATCTCCAATTGTGATGTCCTTCTTCAAGGACATGCCCTTCAATAATAAAACACCCTAAATCTTTTGGCATAAAATCCTTTTTGAGCGGATCAATGCTATGCCTGTCCATTGGTAGGGAAAATAAGCCTCGCCATTAAAGTTAGCGAGGCATTTGAATTGCCCTATGAACATTAGTAGTTCTTGTTACCTTTGGTCTGCCGGGGATTGGACGGTATTGCTACCAAAAAAATACTGGATTTAGTTTCTTACAGTTATCAATGAACTTGTTTTTCTTTTTCGTTCTTTGTTGATACAAAAATAGATTCGATCCCACAGCAAGGCAAACCAACCGAATCGCTAAGTTTAGGTTTCTAACCCGTTTTTCTAAAGTTTTTTTGGGGTTTTAGTCCTATTTTAAAATGAATCACTTTGTTTATAATAATTTGATTATAAGATTTTTATAAAGTTAATTATTCGCTTATATCGAGAAAAAAGCCCTTTGGTCGCAATAAATTTCTAAGGGGTATTAATTTTTTGAAATTGGTGGTTTTTTCGGTCTGGGTTTGATCTAGATTACAGAATTAGGTACATTTAAAGCATGTTTTGATTTCTTGAGCGATGTTATGAGAACTAGACTTTTGACGCTAGACTCTAGAAGTTAGACTGAAAATTCTAACTAATTGACAATCAACGGAAATTTTATTTATTCTGAAAAATTGATATCCATTGAATATCGGCGTTTTGTTGTCTAAAATCTAGCGTCAAAAGTCCAAATGAGAACACAAGTGATGATTTTAATCTATTCCGAATATTCTTTATGTTTTCATAATGCAAAAATGCTCAAGAAACAGGCTCTTATAAAAAAACCGATTTAAAATTTTGTCGTCATGAATATGTACAAGAAAAGAAATGTCATCCGCATTGCCGCCTTCATCATTTTGTTTTCATTACTAGGCTTGCTTTATATGCTCCTTTACGATAAAGGCAATCCCACTTTGCATTATATTGCCGGTGGTGTAGCAGCAGTGGCTTTTATTTACTACATCATACAAATGAGTTCTTTTCGGGGGAAATTAGACCGTTATTTTGAAGAAAAAGGAATGGATTAACCATGCAAATCGTATAGAAAGAAATTGAAATGCCGATCATCAATAGAATGAAGTCCGTTCAGGACGAAATGTACCAGCTGTTCTACACCTTATACGGCGATCGACCCGGATTCAATGAGTCCTATAGTCAATTGCAGGACCTTTTGGCGGTATCGTTGAAGGAGCGTCCACAAAGGCTGAAAGCCTTGGATCAACAGCGGTCGAAAGACAAAGATTGGCTGCTGAGTGAAAAATGGGTGGGGATGGCCTTGTACGTCGACCGGTATAACAAAGACTTACTGGGTTTATTGGATAAGGTGGACTATCTGAAGGAACTAGGGATTAACCTGGTGCATATTATGCCCATCATGGAGAGTCCGGAAGGAAAAAGCGACGGAGGGTATGCGATAAAAGATTATTTGAAGGTAGATGATAAGTATGGCACCAATGAAGACCTGGATCTGGTGATCAATACTTTCCACGATAATGGCATTTCCATCATAATGGACCTGGTCATCAACCATACCTCTGATGAACACGAGTGGGCACGCAGGGCAAAACAAGGCCGGACGTTTTACCAGGAGCTGTACCTGATGTACGATAATGAGATCATTCCAAAGCGATACGAAGAATGTATGCCTGAGATATTTCCCGAGTCCAGCCCTGGGAATTTTGTTTATGATCCGGCTTTAGGCAAGTGGATTTTTTCTACTTTTCACAGTTATCAATGGGATTTGAATTACAAAAACCCCATGGTGTTCATTAATATGCTGGGCAACTTACTGGACCTGTTGAATATGGGCGTAGACATCGTTCGCTTAGATGCTCCGGCCTTTATTTGGAAAGAATTGGGAACGAACTGTCAAAACCTGCCCGCAGTACACACCATTTTACAATTGTTTAAGTTATGTACGCGAGTCGTGGCCCCGGGAACGGCTTTACTGTCGGAAGCGATCGTAGAACCCCGGGAAATACTAAAATATTTCGGCGGGAATAAGCAGGAGTGCGACATCGCCTACAATGCATTGTTCATGGATCTGTTGTGGGATATTGTCAGTACCCAAAATAACAAATTGCTGCTGGCTTCCCTAGGCAATATTCTCGGTAAACCCCAGGGCACTACCTGGTTGAATTATGTTCGGTGCCATGACGATATCGGTCTGGGCTACGAAGATGAACCTATTTACCGGGCCGGCTATACTCCTTTTGATCACCGGCAGTTCATACTGAAGTATTTGACCGGAAATTATACGGGCTCTTTTGCGAAGGGAGCTTACTATATGTACGATCCGAAGACAAAAGATGCCAGGGTTTCGGGGTCTTTAGCTTCCCTGGCGGGCCTGGAGAAGGGCATACAGGAGGAAAAAGAACACGAAATAGAACTGGCCATAAGAAGGATCGTTTTGCTGCACAGCCTGATCTTTTCGATCGGGGGAATGCCCATGTTGTACTACGGGGATGAATGGGGGATGCTGAACGATTACAGCTACCGGGACGATCCGCAAAAGTCTTCGGATAACCGCTGGATGCACCGACCGGTAATCGATTGGGAACAAGCTGCCCGGTACCGGGAAGAAGGGACCATCGAAAACCGTATTTTCAGCCAATTACAACAATTGATCCGCATCCGCCAAGCCTCTCCGGAATTCGCAGATCACAATAATTTGAAGCTAATCGATTTGAAAAATCCCCAGCTTTTTGGCTTTGTGCGTTCTTACCAAAATGCGTGTACGATAATCATTTGCAATCTTTCGATCAAGAAGCAGGTCGTTTCCAAGGTTAGCATCGATCATTTACGGCACTATTTCCCCAAAGGGTTTTATGACAAGTTAACCGGTAAAAAAATGTTCGAGATGTTTAATAAAGTTGAGTTGTTACCCTATTCCTTCCTTTGGATTGGGAATAGTGGGGAAGGGTAAGATATGTAAGTTTAGTCTCATCTGGTATCTTGTAGCTTATCGTTCAACCCTCCTTTAGCGCGTATAGGAATAATTCATTTCCAGGCCATCTATCGCCTCCAATTGTTCGGCTTCTTCAATACTGATTTGGGCAATGTGCGCCTTTAATTGTGTTAATATCGAATGGGTTTGGGACTGGGGAAGCGCGATATGCAGCCGGCCAACGTTGGTAAAATCCTGTTCGATCATTTCTATTTCCAGCCTTTTTACTGCATTCATAACTTTACTCATGAGCGCGTAATCAAAGGTGAGTTGGTAAATATCTTCGACCGTTTTTTCGAGGATGCTTGCTTTTTCTAATGCTGCAGCGGTGCTGACCTTGTACGCATTGATTAGCCCCGAAGTCCCCAATTTCGTACCCCCAAAATAACGAACGACAATGACGATAATATTAGTGAGACCAAAACTATCGATCTGCCCCAGGATAGGTCTTCCTGCCGTGCCGCTGGGTTCCCCGTCGTCGTTAGCGCGAAAGTTATTTTGATCTAGTCCGAGGCGGTAGGCATAACAATGATGGTTAGCTTTAGGATGTGACTTTTTAAGCTCTGTCAATCGTTCCTGCCATTCGTTTTCACTTTTAACCGGGAAAGCATAGGCTAGGAACTTACTGCCCCGGTCGCGAAATTCACCTTGACTACCCTCTACGATAGTATAATAATGATCTTCCATATTTTTAGTCACTGGAAACATCCTTTCTCGCCACCAACTTTTTGGCAGGGTTACCTTCATCGATTTTACCGGCCAGTTGTGCTTGATACTGGTGGCTGAGGTTGACCATTTTTACCATATCCGCCTGATCGGCAGGACCATTTGCTTCGATGGTTTGATCAATGTACTGGGTGTGATAATCCCACTTATCGGCTTTGCCGTTGGAATACAAAGAAAGCAAACCCACGATAAAAACGATGAAAACAAGACCGGCGGCCATACTCAAGGTACGGCGAAATGCCTGCCGCTGCCTGTTTTGGTGGGCATCCAACCTTCTCTCCAGCCTGTTCCAGGCATTGGGCGAAGGACGTTCATTCAAGCCATATTGATTTCTTCTAAACAATTCGTATAACTCCTTATCTGATTTCATAAAAATAACAATCTTTTTTAACCCACTCCTGGATAGCGAAGTTCCTCCAAAAAAGAGCGCAGTTTTTTCTTTGCCAGGATCAATTGTGATTTTGAGGTGT
The DNA here is from genome assembly GCA_964533785.1 of uncultured Saprospiraceae bacterium. GTDB lineage: Bacteria > Bacteroidota > Bacteroidia > Chitinophagales > Saprospiraceae > JANQRV01. Next base: position 18,148 of record CAZHNG010000070.1, read on the forward strand.
TGATGCTTATTCCCAGCATGTCGGCAATTTCACGGTGTTTGTACCCCTCTATAACGTAAAGGTTGAAAATAGTCCGGTAACCCGTTGGTAAATACTTGAGCAATTCCATGATGTCCATTGCGGCCAGATCATCCTCTACGGTCAACGGACCGGCGATTTGTAGATGGTCTTGTTCAATGGAAAGATTGAAATTGTGTTTCTTTCTTATGAACATCAACGCTTCGTTAACCACAATTCTTCTGATCCAACCTTCAAAACTCCCGCTACCTTTAAATTGTTTCAGGTTAGTAAGAATTTTAAAAAAAGCCTCAACCAGAATATCCTCGGCATCATGACGGTTGGACACGTAGCGACGGCAAACCCCCATCATAACCGGGGAATATCGATCGTACAATATTTTTTGCGCTTTGCGATCTTGTTTTTTACACGCTGCTATGAGTTCTTTTTCTGTCACGAGGAGTGGAATATATTTTCAATGATGGTCCAAACACACCTTAAAGATGCAAAATTCAACATAAATGGTGCGTTTCAATTAAACTTTTGTTTACTTTGTAAAAACGGATAACAAACCAGTATGCTAAAAAAGCTAAAGTCGCTGTTTATTGTCCAGGTAGAGGATGATAAAAAGAAAAAAAGATCACCAGAAGAGCAGCCCGTGCCTAATCCGCCGTCTCTCGAAGAATCTCCTGAGGGTGAACGCGGTAAAACGGATGATCAACTTTTGGAAGTTTTATTCGGAGCGATGGCAAAAAATAACCTCGAAGGTTTTGATTATCTGGAATTTAAACAAGCCTTGCTCTCCTTGAAAAAAGTGGAAATGGACGAAGCCACCCGCTTTCGTTCGGCTTATGCTATGGCGCAAACCATGAAGACGGATGTGGATCATCTCATCAAAACGGCAGAACACTACATCAAAGTATTGGCGAAGGAGGAAACCAAATTCGAAAAGGCCCTGGCAAAACAAAATGAAAAACGGGTAGGGGGTAAAAAAAAGGAGATTCGTCAACTGGAAGATTTGATCAAAGAAAAAGAAGCTCAGATCCAATCTCTGCAAAAACAAATCGATGAGCACAGGAAGCAGGTAAATTCTGTGAATCAGGCGTTAAAAAATGCAGTTAAGAAAATCGAAACGACAAAAAATAACTTTATTGCCAGCTATAATACGGTAGTCGAGCAGATCTACCGGGATATTGAAAACATGAAAAAGTATTTGAAATAAATATGGATAAGCAAGTAAAACGAAAATCATTCTGGAGCCGCCCCGAAGGAGTTACGGGAGCGATCTTCCTCATAGCATTAATTGGTGGTATCGGGTATTTACTGGCCTCCGGTTTGCTGGCCGCCATCGTTAGCAGCGTACTGAGTTTAACCATCTCCTTGATTATACTGGGGGCGATCCTTTATGTGATTTTGGATCCGAGAATGCGGAATCTCGTCTGGTATATGTACAAAAGCGTGATGCGCTGGATAACCGGCATCTTTGTCAGACTCGACCCCATCGGCATCCTGAAATCCTACGTCGATGAATTGAAGGGTAACCTCCAAAAAATGAATCGCCAGATCAATCAACTGCGCGGCCAGATGCACAAGCTGAACGAAGTGATTCACAACAACAAAAAGGAAATTGAAAGCAACCTGACCCTCGCCAGTAAAGCCAAAGAGACCAATAAGCGGGATATTATGATCTTAAAGTCCCGCAAAGCAGGCCGTTTGCGGGAGTCCAACCTGCGGCTGGAAGACCTCTACAAGAAAATGGAAGTGATGTACCGGGTGTTGACCAAGATGTACGAAAACTCGACCATTTTAATGGAAGACATCAAAGATCAGGTAGCCGTCAAAGAGCAAGAACGCAAAGCGATTCACGCCAGTCATAGTGCCATGCGTTCGGCCATGAGCATCATCTCCGGCGATCCGGATAAACGGGCCATGTTCGATATGGCTATGGAAGCGGTCACCGAAGACGTTGGTCAAAAGGTAGGAGAGATGGAGCGCTTCATGGATATGTCCGCTAACTTTATGGATTCCATCGACCTTCAGAACGGTATTTTCGAAGAAGAAGGACTGAAAATGCTGGAAGAATGGGAAAAAGAAGGGGCTTCCCTCTTGCTCGGCGAAGAAAAACTCGACCTACTGAGCAAGGCGAATGATGATGCGGATGTACTGGATATCAACGAGCCGATCAAGGAACCGCAAAGGCGTCAGGATCATCGCAATCAATACGATACTTTCTTTGATTTTGATTAGAGGCTGTCTCATACGTCAAGCTAGACAGGCTGACCGGGAATATGTAGATCTGCTAAATTTTTGAAATTTAGTAGATTTTTATAATTGATTTTCAATCGATTAAGATTTATTAGATTTTCGAAATCTAGCAAATCGAGACTTTCTGGCCAGCCTTTAGAACAAAGGGGACAGAATTTTTAAAAACACATGGGGGGTCATTAATATTGGTTTTGATGGTCGAAGTCTCCAGACCATAGCCGTCCGGGTAGGGCCCTGTGGGTCTGGGCAGGTTAAGAATTACTTTATAGTATCGAGTTAAAGAACGCTTGAAATCTTTGATTTTTCGAGACTTCGTCTCTCAAAATTTTTATCGAACCCCGCCTACTGTGCCAGTAATGGCGGGCAGGCATAGAGATATGGAGAACATAGAGTTTAAAAAGAAAAAAATGAAATTTTTTCTTTTGGGGATCCATGCGCTCAAAGGTTTGTGCAGGTCCATAAGGGCCCTACGTGGACAGCTATGGTCTCCAGACTTCTACAGAATCTTACCTGGTCTCTACCAGAAAGCATATAATCAATATTTGCTTTCTGTGCCAGGAACTGGAACATGCGAATAACGGCGGAATGAATTCCGCGCTACTAATTTGATGGTCGAAGTCTCCAGACTTCGACACAATATCACCTGGTCTCTGACCAGAAAGCGTCAGATCAATATTTGCTTTCTGTGCCAGGAACTGGAACATGTGAATAACGGCGGAATGAATTCCGCGCTACTAATTTGATGGTCGAAGTCTCCAGACTTCGACACAATATCACCTGGTCTCTGACCAGAAAGCGTCAGATCAATATTTGCTTTCTGTGCCAGGAACTGGAACATGTGAATAACGGCGGAATGAATTCCGCGCTACTAAACCTATTCCCAAACCATGAAACTGATCTTCCTATCTTTCGCAAACAGCCAACACGATCCACTACCCAGTCTTTTAAGGGAAGATGATGGGATTTACCGCGCATTGATGCCGCGTGCTTTGCAGCAGCAATACCTGCTCCACCGCGATTCTTACACCTCCGTCGAAAAGATTGCTGAGTACATCACGCTGGTACGCGATCATCTGCTGCTCTTTCACTACAGCGGTCACGCCGGGCGTGATGCCTTGTTGCTGGATGATGAAAAAGCATCCGCACTGGGCATCAGTAAATTACTGGGACAATGCCCGGAATTGAAAATAGTCGTGCTTAACGGTTGCTCTACCCAGGGACAAGTGCAGCAATTATTGGATGCAGGAGTGCCGGTGGTTATTGCTACCAGTGCACCCGTAGAAGATATGAAAGCCATGCGTTTTGGCATACGCCTCCACAAAGCCTTGAGCGAGGGAGCCACCATTGGAGAAGCTTTCGACCTGGCGGTAGCAGAAGTGCTCACCCTGGACGATAGCCTGGCCGATAAGATATTCCGTGATGTCTCTTTCCTAAAGACCCAAAATGAAGAACCAATCTGGGGGATTTTTTCCCTTTCTGAAAACGAGGGTGTTTTAACCACTACCTTGCCAACCACAGTCATTCACCCTAAAGCCATAGATGTAGAGCCCAATGAATACTTAATCGAAAAGCTGTGGACCGGGCTGAATCCCTATAATGATGAAATCGCCTTGCTGGCCAAAAAGAAGCGTTTGTCCCTTCCCCGCAAACGAATGGCCATCCTCAATGCCTTGCCCGCCCCGATCGCGGAACACCTGCGCAAACTGATGGTGCCTATCAAAGACGAAGCCGGCTTTAATCAATTGACCCAACAGCGCCTGGCACAAATCGTACTGACCTACCAAACCGTTATGGAATTGGTCAGCTACACCCTTTTGGGCCAACTATGGGAGACCTTCTTCGAACGTGGACGATTGAATATCGCCGATGACCGCAAAGCCCTTATCCGCAATTTTCTCCAACTGCCGCCCAAATCTCAGGAAGTTTACGACTACCTGGCCCTGATCCGCTACCTCTGTGAGATCATCAAAGTCAATGAAGGACGATTTTTCATCGAAGCGCTGGAGGATTTCCAGGAAGTATTGTACCAGGAAGGGGAATTGCAAAACGCCGGCTTTTTCCTGGAAGTACTGAAAGTCAAATTGCACAAAGAAAGCGTGGCTCCGGCCGACATTCCCGACCTGTGCCGCCGCGCGGAGGAAAGCCTCGCCGATCTGCTGGCAGGCATGGGCTTTCTCGCGCAATACGCCCTCGTTTCCGTCCAAAGTATTGACGTCTTGAAATACCGCCACCTACCCGACGCCAAGTTCAACCACATTGCCGTAGAACTCCGGGATTTACTCGGCGGACTAGAAGTAACCGATATCGAAATGCAGCGCTTCATGGACAACCAGTCCGTTCTGCTGCTCAACGAAATGAACGATACTTATTTGAATATCAGTCCTTTCATCATCGATGCCAATGCTTTTGAAGCCAAAGAAGGAGTGGCTACCATCTATTTCGTCTCCCATTTCGAGCAAAGCGATGATAGCTACTGCTTTAAATGGATCTACGACCCGGAAGCGGAGGAAGAATGGATACAGGTAGGGGCGCAAACAAAGTATGATATCGTAAAGAAGCAGTTCGATGCGTTTAAGCAGTTATTGGCCTGAGCGGGAACCATTGAGGTTTATGGAACCACTAAGCGGCCCACACCCACACCACACAGCACCCACCCACACCGTCTAGCGTCTAGTGTCTAGTCAGGCTGGCCAGAAATGATCCAATCTGCTAAATTTTTGAAATTTAGTAGATTTTA
>CAZHNG010000071.1:0-5205 GCA_964533785.1 uncultured Saprospiraceae bacterium
TTTTCGTCCAACTCTTCGTTACGTGCTCGCCTTCGGGACTATGCAGGCTGACCGGGAATGTGTGAATCTGCTAAATTTTTAAATTTAGTAGATTTTATACTATTGAATTTCAATTAATTAAGATTTACTAGATTTAGGAAATCTAGCAAATCGAGAATCTCCGGTCAGCCTGTATGGCCCCGAGGCTCCGCCGATATTCGGATATGGGGCCCTTAATCCCATTTCCTCATTGATTTGGACAAAAATCCGGTGGTTCAAAACACTAAGAAACTTATATTACAGTGTATTAAATATCTGGGTTTTGAACCCCAATGATAATGAATGTCAATACTCTAAACCTCAACCTCCCTCTCAACCTGCAATAATTACATGCCTTTCACAAAACCATGCCATTTTGACGCAAAAAAAAGGGTGTCAATCACTTGGAACAATATATGTGTCTAAAATGAATGCTATTGACAAAGAAGAGTAAAGCCCGCCCGGCAAATTGTTCTTATCTTTGTGAATGAGACATTAGACTACAGACGCTAGACTTTAGACGCTAGATGTCAGAATTGTGTTAAGAGAAAGAGTTAAGCTTAGGCTGTCTCAAAAGCGAGACATTAAAAATGTACAGCATTTGATTTTAAACGCATAGGGAAATAGGTACAAAGATGAAATACTATGCCCCCTGTCTGCTCGGCCGAGCAGGCAGTTATTGTTCCTATTAGCCTCAGGCAGACTCTACGTAGTGTGTTTTATAAAATGCTATCATCTCTAAGCATTTTAACTTATGAGACAGCTCCAAGAACGGTTCCGAATCCAGCGTCTAGTGTCCAGCGTCTAACGTCTTTACTTAAAAATATATCATACATGTTAGGTGCGATCAGCAAAACAATTAAAGGACTATTTCCGAATAAGTACGAGCGAGATGTCAAGAGTTATTCTCCCATCGTGGGTGAGATCAATGAAAACTTTGAAGAATATCAGCAATTGAGCAATGATGAACTCCGGAATAAAACCCTGGAATTCAGAAAGCGAATTGCGGAACATTTGGAGGGGATTGATGAAGATATCCGTGTGGCTATCGAAGAAGCAAAAACGGAAGAAGACCTGGCAGCTAAGGAAAGTTTATTCAAGGAAGTGGATGAACTCAAAAAGGAAAGAGATAATCACCTGGAGGATATTCTAAAAGAGATCCTTCCCGAAGCGTTTGCGGTAGTGAAAGAAACGGCTCGCCGGTTCAAGGAAAATGAAACCTTAACGGTTACGGCCACGGAGTTCGACCGGAATATGGCGGCCGCGAAAGGCAAGACTTATATCACCATCAAAGACGATCAGGCCATCTGGCAAAATAGCTGGAAAGCTGCCGGGGGAGAAATCACCTGGAATATGGTGCACTACGATGTGCAGTTGATCGGTGGTATGGTATTACACGACGGTAAGATTGCCGAAATGCAGACGGGTGAGGGTAAAACCCTGGTGGCTACACTACCGGCCTACCTTAACGGCTTATCCGGCCAGGGCGTGCACGTTATTACCGTAAATAATTACCTAGCCCTGCGGGACTGTGAATGGGTCGGACCTATTTTCGAGTTTTTATTCCTGACTACCGATTGTATTGACAAATACCGGCCCCACTCCGAAGAACGCATACGCGCTTACAATTGCGATATTGTCTACGGTACCAATAATGAATTTGGCTTTGACTACTTGCGGGACAACATGGTCCATTCTCTGGATGAAAAAGTACAGCGCAAGCACCATTTTTCCATGATCGATGAGGTCGACTCGGTGCTGATCGACGACGCCCGAACGCCTTTGATCATTTCCGGGCCGGTAGCAAAGGGCAGCGAAGATCAGGAATATATCACCCTCAAACCGCAGGTAGAAAAACTGATCAATGTTCAGCGTAAACTGGCTACCCAGTATCTTTCGGAGGCTAAAAAGTTGTTTAAAGAAGGCAAGACCGGTCCTAATGAAGGGGAAGCGGGTCTAGCCTTGTTCCGCGCTCACCGTGCATTGCCTAAGAACCGGCCATTGATCAAATTTTTGAGTGAAGAAGGAGTGAGGGTAATGCTGCAAAAAACGGAAAACTTCTATATGCAGGAGCAATCCAAAAACATGCACATCGCCGATGAGCCCTTGTACTTTACCATCGATGAAAAAAACAGGAACGTTGAGTTAACGGATAAAGGAACGGAATATCTTTCCCACGGTAATTCCGATCCTAACTTCTTTATCATGCCGGATATTGCTACGAGCATGGTGGAGATCGAAGCCGAAGAGGAGTTATCAACACAGGAAAAAGAAGAAGCTAAAAATAAACTGGCGCAGGATTATGCGATCAAATCAAAACGCCTGCACTCGATCAGCCAGTTGTTGAAAGCATATACTTTGTTCGAGCGCGACGAAGAATACGTCGTAATGGATGGTCAGGTAAAGATCGTAGATGAGCAGACCGGCCGGATGATGGAGGGTCGTCGTTACTCAGACGGATTACACCAGGCTTTGGAAGCCAAGGAAAATGTGAAAGTAGGGGATATTACCCAAACTTACGCGACGATCACCTTGCAGAATTACTTCCGCATGTACCATAAGCTTGCGGGTATGACGGGTACGGCGGAGACGGAAGCAAGCGAACTCTGGGAGATCTACAAACTGGATGTGGTCGTTATCCCAACCAATAAACCAGTGATCAGAGATGACCGGGAGGACCTGGTCTATAAAACAGAAAGAGAAAAGTATAATGCCGCTATTGAAGAAATTGACCGCCTGACCAGTGGTGGACGACCAGTTTTGGTGGGTACGACTTCGGTAGATGTTTCGGAAAAGCTGAGCCGGATGCTGCAGCTGCGCAACATCGATCACAACGTGCTGAACGCCAAACAACACCAGCGGGAGGCAGAGATCGTGGCCGAAGCGGGTAATCCCGGTAAGGTAACTATTGCCACCAATATGGCGGGACGTGGTACGGACATTAAAATTTCTCAGCAGGTCAAAGATGCCGGTGGTTTGGCCATTATCGGTACGGAAAGACACGATTCCAGACGGGTAGACCGGCAGCTCCGCGGTCGTGCCGGTCGTCAGGGAGACCCCGGTAGTTCTCAGTTCTACGTTTCTCTGGAAGATAAGTTGATGCGGCTCTTCCAATCAGAACGGATCGCCAAAATGATGGACCGGATGGGACATAAAGAAGGGGATGTCATCCAGGCCAGAATGGTAACCAAGTCTATCGAAAGAGCCCAAAAGAAAGTAGAAGAAAATAACTTCGGGATCCGGAAAAGGTTATTGGAGTACGATGACGTCATGAATATCCAGCGGGAGGCTATTTACAAAAAGCGGGAGAATGCTTTGTCGGGTGAACGGCTTTCGGTAGACCTCTACAATATGTATCTGTCTACCATCGAAAACCTGATCTTTAACCATCGGGAGCAGGGCGATTTTGAAAGCTTCCGCCGCGATTGCCTGGGGTCAATTGGTTTCGATCCCAAAATTGATCCTATTGACTTTAAAGAGAATCCCCTTGATGACCTGGTAGAAACCATCTACGAACAGTTTCAGGCGTTTTACAGCAGAAAAGGTAATCATATCGCAGAAGCTCTAATGCCTCAAATTAAGCATGTTTACGAAAAGCAACCGCAACAATACAAGCGCATTTTAATTCCGTTTTCCGATGGTCGCTCCCAACCTTTGGCCATTACTGCAGAAATAGAAGAAGCAGTTAAAACAAACGGCAAGTCGATCGTTACCGATATCGAAAAGGCGGTGACCCTGGCCATCATCGACGAAAAATGGAAAGAGCACTTGCGCTCAATGGATGAATTGAAAGAATCAGTGCAGGCTGCTTCCTTTGAGCAAAAGGATCCGCTCGTCGTCTATAAAATGGAAGCTTATAATCTTTTTGAAAACCTGATCTACGAAATAAACGAAGATACCGTAGCCTATTTATCTAAAGGTTCTTTAGCTCTTCCGGATGGACGGTCCCTTGAGCAGGCCCGTGAACGCAAGACCAACACCAGTAAATTGCGTACCAATGCTCAAGAACGCAGCCAGGACCAGGAAGCAGCACGCGCCGCTGCGGAGGGAGTAAGCCGGCGTTCCAAGCCGCAAACAGTAGTGAGAAAAGAAAAAAAGGTTGGACGTAATGATCCTTGTCCTTGCGGTAGCGGTAAGAAGTACAAACACTGCCACGGCAAGTGATTTACCGATCATTAAAAAGGAGTGTAAAAAGCATACTGCCTGCACGACTGCTATGGAAAATGGAACCCGGTCTGAGGTGGTTGTACGCCAGCGTTTTTTTTCATGGCAATCAGTTTTGCTGTAATATTTGTGGACACCGGTTCTCCGCGTTTATAACCGTAAGGTCGGGGGATAAAATTTGTCCTTTTTGTGGAAGTTTGCCCAGAAGCCGGAGATTATTGCAACTGTTGCTGGATGAAAATCTGCTGATCGGCAAAGTATTGCACTTTTCTCCTTCTCGTTCCCTGTATCGTTATTTCAAAAGTTTGGCAGGTATCCACTACCTCAGTTCTGATTTTGCGAACGAATTTATGGCCGACCGGCAATTGGATATTACAGCCATAGACCTGCCGGATAAAAGCATTGACACCATCCTTTGTTTGCATATCCTGGAACACATCGAAAATGATCTGAAAGCCATGCGGGAATTATACCGGATCTTAAAACCAGGAGGGAAAGTTATCATCCAGACACCTTTCAAAATAGGGGATATTTATGAAAACCCTAAGGTTCAAACGCCGGAAGAGCGGGAAAAGCATTTCGGTCAGGCCGATCACGTACGTATTTATTCTCTAGCAGGCTTAAAAGGTAGATTGGAGCAGGTTGGATTAGAGGTTTCTGTCAGGTCGTTTCGAGAGAGAACCATTTCTCCTCAAGGTTTTAAAGCAAAAGAAGTATTTTTAATTGCTTCTAAATTAAACGGTTGCGAGATAGCAAATAAATGAAGGCTGAGCTTCGTTTATTCCCTAACCCGCCAACTTCGAATAAGCATCCCTTTTATTCTTACTAGCAGTTTTACACATAATTCACTATTTTGTGAAAAATTACAGCGTGTTTTAAATGGAGGAAAAGGATAAAAGTTGCATGATAGGTAATATCCTGGCCTTTTTTCTTAACCTTTATTTAAACCCTAGACTTTTGACGCTAGATTCTAGAAGTTAGACTAAAAATTCTAACTAATTGACAATCAACGGAAATTTTATT
>CAZHNG010000071.1:5215-23134 GCA_964533785.1 uncultured Saprospiraceae bacterium
TTCTGAAAAATTGATATCCATTGAATATCAGCGTTTTGTTGTCTAAAATCTAGCATCAAAAGTCCAATTAAACCATAACAATTAAATTTACATCCCATGAATACTTACTGCCGATTAACCAGGGCACAATCATTTTTGTGCACCATGTTTTCTACTCCTACATCCCTCCAAATGCAACAGGAAGCCTTTCACCCCCAATAATCGTATTAATAACTCATAATCCCATTAATTAGAAAAAATAAAAGGCTATGAATCTTTGCTTTTTTAAGTGTAGAAGGCCGTTCTTTTTAAGTTTATTTATAGTATTGTGCAATTCCGTCATTTATACGACTACTTTGGCCCAGTCTGCTCCGGTTATCAATAATGTACCGGCGGAGGTCACGATTGATTGTATTGATGATGTACCGGATCCGGTTGATCTCGAAGCTACGGATGATGATCCAGGTTTTCCCAAGTTGATCACCCCGGTTGATATGCCCGAAGCGGCCGATATTACTCCTGTTTGTGCTTTAGATACCATATTCAGGATCTGGACGGCAGAAAGTGATTCAGCCACAATTACCAGAGATACTCAATTGATTATCATCAATCCGGACGAAACGCCACCAACTATCGGCCTGGATGTAGAGAGAGATACCGCTTCCTGTGAAATTGCCCTCGATGATAACAACCCGCAAGGATATGCCAGTTGGAAAAATGAACAGAATATCCGGGTCAACACTAATATTGATACCTTAATAACGGACAATTGCAGCGGTATTGACTTTGGTGCTCTTGAGATGGAAGAGATCATCGACGGACCCTGTGGAACGAGAGAGTATCGATTTACGATCACCGATAATTGTGGACAAACGGCCACCTGGTCGGCTTTTTATACCGTACTGGATACGGTACCTCCGGTTTTCGTGGATTTGCCTGGCGATACCATCGTTTCGTGTGATGATCCTTATCTTATTGCACCCGCTCCCATCGTTACGGCTACGGATAATTGCAGCATGAATTTTATCCCGGTCTTAACCGTTGACGATGATCAGGAGGTCAACGGCAGTTGTAAGGAATTTCAGTACACCATCACGCGGACCTGGACGGTTAGCGACGACTGCGGGAATGAAACGACCGGTCAGCAGATCATCAATGTTAATGACCTGACCGCTCCCACATTTACAGAACCCGATGATATCATCATCAGTTGTACCGACGATGCAAATGATCTAGACCTGACGGGCGATGTTACGGATGCGGTCGATGAATGCGGTGGTCCCGTCAACCTGGATTTTTCCGACCAGGTATCCCAGGGCAGTTGTCCGAACGATACCATTATCACACGTACCTGGCGTGCCCGGGATGTCTGCGGCAATACCACTACCCGCACACAAACCATCACTAAAAAGGATGACACCCCTCCTACGTTCACTCCACCCCGGGATACCATGGTGGATTGTAGTATCGGTGAACAAGTGGACGTAACGGGAAGGCCGACCGGTATCCAGGACAATTGTGGTAACGGATTCCGAACACCCACTTTCATAGATGTGATCGTAGATGATCCGCTTTGCGAGAGCAAATACACCGTAAAAAGAACCTGGACGATAGAGGACAGTTGCGGTAATGCTGCTTTTTACGAGCAAATCATTGAAGTCATGGATTTGCAGGCTCCGGCCTTTTCAACGGCGCCGATGGATCTGACGATCATTTGTGCGGATGACCTGAATATTGAAACGGCCTTTGAAGATTGGCTCACCAACCGGGCCGGTGCCAGTGCTACCGACAATTGTGAGTTACTCGACACAATTTTTGTCTTTAATTCCGGGACTGATCAGGTTCCGGATCTGAGTACCTTTATTTGTCCGGCCAACGGAGATACGGTATTAATGCAGCAGGTCGATTTTATCATTGAAGATGCTTGCGGCAACCGGGACACCGCGATGGCTACTTTTGCCGTCATCGACAATACCCCGCCGACCATCATCGAATGCCAATCAGATACGACGATCTTTACCAATCCGGGAGAATGCAGCGCTACTTTTGCTTTGATCCCTCCCGCTTTTGAAGAAGAATGTTCCGCTTCCCTGGAAGTGGAGGATATCGTTAGTGAAAATACGCTGACGAGTGCTGCGCTGCCGGGAGAAGAAGGGAACGTGCCGGTAGATCCCACGATCCTCAACTTCCCGCTAAATACCAGTCAACCGGTCAATGCTTTTACAGACGCGAGTTTGACCATCAGTCTTATTTCGGCTGATGCGGAGACGGAGAGTGAGCACCTGATCATCAAAGGAGAAGATGGCAGCATACTGGGCAGAACGGCAACGACGGATGTAAGCTGCGGCAATTCGGATACAACGGTTGTCATTACCCGGGATCAATTCAACGAATGGGCTTCCGACGGGGTTATTTCTATTGGCCTGGAACCCAACATCCCAGTTGGTCAGGCCGGTCGTTTTGCAGTAAATGATATTTGCGAAAACGGTACCATCGTAAGAGGGAATTTGCAAGTCACCGTTAAATCATTAGAAACCGTAAGATTTAGATACCGTAAAGACGATGAACCGCTGATCGATGCCGATTTTTCCGACCCCGTGATGGCTACCTTCGATCAGGGAACGCATACAGTGGCATACATCCTGGAGGATTGTGCCGGCAATGTCGATAGCTGTACGTTTATTCTTACGGTCAGAGACAACGAACCACCCGAGCTTTCCTGTCCTGATGACATCGTCATTGTATTGCCCCCGGATACTTGCTCGGTAGCATTAACCTTACCCTTTATTGAAGATATTACGGATAATTGTGCAGCCAGGCAGCAATACCTGGAAACCTTACCGAACGACACTACTGATGCTTTGATAAGATTTCAGTTAGATCCTAACCTGAATGATTACCTAGCCATGGAGGATTCGGTTGTTTTTACCAACGTTGCGGCCAACGCCATTGGGGATGTAAATGTCGTTTTGGATGTAAAAGGCGATTTTAGTACGAATGGTGCTTTCATTGATGTTTTTAGTGAAAATGGTTTGTTGATCGGTAGTACGAGGGTTGGAATTGCCGATTGTAATAACGCAGGGCAACAGGGCAACCTTACTATTCCTGCTGCTACCTTCAATGAAATGGCCGTCGATGGTCAAATAACTTTACGGCTGGTGCCGAATGATATTACCGTTCCTCCCGGCGTTGCCGGTGATGGGATCAATCCCTGTGATGCGGATGCCGTTACCGAGGATGGGGATACCGACGGGGTCAGTTATGTTTTTGTTACCCTGGAATACGATTTTATCAATGCTAGTTTTTACACCGAAGGGGCCACTGAAATAGGATTAACAGCAATGGCTTCTCCGGAAATCAGCCCGACTCTGGAATTCGGCGCGGGGCTGACCGACGTATTTTATATCGTGGCCGACCAAAGTGGTAATCCGGATACTTGTTCCTTCCAGATAGCAGTAAGGGATGAACAACTGCCGGAAGCTATCTGTCAACCTACCACTTTGTTTATTAATCCATCTGGGTTGGACGTACAGACCATCTCAGCAGCGGAAATTGATGCAGGCAGTTTTGACAATTGCGGCATAGACACGATGTTCTTATCTCCCAATACATTTACCTGTAATGAAGTAGGGTTGACGACAAATACAACCCTAACCGTGGTGGACCTCATGGGGAATGAATCCACCTGTACGGTACCTATTCGTATAGAAGTGGAATCACCGGTTCCTACGGCAAATTCCGGTATTTGCGGAGGAGATACTTTGTTCCTGATCTCGAATCCTCCTCCGGCTCCCGGTGGTGTCATCTACACGTATAAGTGGTTTAACCCCAGCGGGATTTTGATCTCCCAGGAGGAAAATCCTATTATTCCGAACATCAGTGCGGATAATGCAGGTGCCTACCGGGTTGAGGTAGAAGGGATAACTGGTTGTGTGGCTACGGGCATTGTTCAGGTCGTAATTGAAGACCTACCTTTGAGGCCCAAGATCAATACTGAGCAAAATATTTGTATTGATCAGCCTATATCACTACAATCCACTGAAAACCCGAATAGCTCCAACGTAATTTACCGTTGGTACGAAGGACTGCCGCCAAATGGCGTGCTGATCCAGGAGACCAATGTCCCGTTCATTACGCTTCCCGGACCCCATCCAACCGGTACGCGTGATTTTTACTTGATCATTGAGGCTGATGGTTGTGTTTCGCAGCCTTCCATTCCGTTTTCAGTAGAAGCTTCAGAACCACCAACTGCTATTGTCAACGAGGATGAAATAACGATTTGTGCCGGAGAATCTATTTCTTTAGGGACATTTGTTACCGGCACTGATATTGTATACCAGTGGCGGGGACCAAATGGTTTTACCTCCAATGCACAGTTGCCTACGGTCATTGATGAAGCTACTACCGCTGACGCCGGTGTATATTCCTTAATTATCTCCAGGAATGGTTGTGAATCGGAGGAGGATTTTACGGTGGTCAATGTATTGCCAAGGCCTGACCGCCCCATGTTGGTGAGTAACGGCCCCTTATGTGCCGGAGAAAATGCTATTTTGACTACCGATAACGAATCGGCAACGACTTATAATTGGATAGCACCGGATTTGCAGGAATTCACCACCAGCGAAAACGAATTTCGGATCAATAATGCTCAGGTTAGTGCCAGCGGTACCTGGCAGGTCTATGTCACACAATTTGGTTGTGATTCCGAGCGGTCGGTTCCCTTGAACTTACAGGTGAATACGGTACCCAATGCCATTGCTTCAGCTGAAAGGCAAACCGTTTGCGAGGGTAATACCATTAACCTTTTGGCGGCTCCTGAAATTGATGGGGCGACTTACATTTGGAGAGGCCCGAATAACTATACGACGGCTATTCCCAATCCGGTCATCCAAAATGCCGGCAGTGCACAGGTCGGCACTTATGAATTAACGGTAACGACCATTGCCGGATGTTCCAGCACCTCAACCATCGATATCGATGTGGAAGAAGGGGTAACCATTACGGCTGTTAGCAACGACGGACCTTCTTGTCTGAATGGTCCCACGGATATTGAGTTAGTGGCAACGGTGTTCCCGAAAGACGATGGTTCTTATACTTACTTGTGGACGGGGCCGAATGGTTTTGCCTCGCCCGACAGTAGTGCCGTCATCCCCAATGCGACGGCTGCGAATAATGGGAATTATTCTTTGAGAGTTACGAATGGAAGTGGATGTGTTTCTAATATTGCCAGTACCGTGGTCGATGTTTCAGATCCTCCTCCGACGCCTCCGTTGCCGGGCCTGAGTATGAGTACGCCTGCTCCGTTTTGTATTGGTGGAAATGTAAGTCTGGAAACAGATAGTTATACCGGTAATGAAGTAACCTACCACTGGAATACGCCAAATGGGGTGACCGTTACCGAAGAACCGAGTATATCTGTTGATCAACTGAGTATGGAAGATAGCGGTCAGTATAGCGTATTTGTAACCGTTGATGGTTGCCGGTCGAGAACATCCCGGTCTTATAATCTGATCGTTAATGAAAATCCTACTATTCAGGCCACCTCCAACAGTCCGGTATGTAGCGGTCAGAATTTAGAAATTTCGGCCCAGGCACTTACCGATGCTACCTATCGGTGGAACGGGCCAAGCGATTTTACGTCTTCGAGCCGAACCTTTCGTATTCCTCAGGCCAGAACGAATGAGCATTCCGGGACTTATACCGTAGTCGCTACGGTGAATGGTTGTCCTTCCGTGCCTTTTGAATTGGAAGTAGAAGTGATGACTACCCCGCAGGTACCCACAATTGACAATTCCGGGCCGGTTTGTATTTCTGATACGGGTAGCCTGTTGGTTTTGTCGGTAGATACGGCTTCAGCAACCCCCGAAGCACTTTATTCCTGGTTTGTAAATGGGGAACAAAACGGGGAAGAGACGGAGGAGCTCAACTTTGGTATTAAAGATTTCACCGGTTTTCAGGCGGGTGTTTTCAATTTCCGGGCGCAGGCTCGCCTTGGGATGTGTAGCTCTGTACTGTCCGAACCAACCGCCGTTGTGATGAATACGATCCCGAGTAGCCAGGCTTTTGCCGGTGCTGATCGCGAGGAATGCGCTGAAAATGAAATTTTTCTGAATGCTACCGCCCCGGGGATCGGAACAGGGATGTGGCGCTTGGTAGCCGGGGATACTTCGGGTTTGATCATTGCCAATCCTGAAATGGCGAGTACACCGGTCGAAGGACTGAAAGGAGGGAACGATTATATTTTCCGGTGGACATTGTCCAACGGCGCTTGTAGGAATTATTCTTCTGATCAAATAACATTGAATGTCGTAAATGCAGAATTGGCCGAAGCCGGAGACGATATTCTGGCATGTATTGCCGATGAAGTAACACTGGGCGCTACCCCGCCTTCGGTAGGGCAGGGCACCTGGTCGCAATCAGCGGTTCAAAGGGCGTTAGGCGTTACTATTGCCGATTCCAATGATCCGAATACGGTGGTCAGCGGGCTTGAACAAGGGAACCGTTACTCCTTCGAATGGACCATAGAGGGAAGTTGCGGCGAATTTTCCGATGACGTTTTTGTCACCATTTCCGACCCCGAACCCTTTGCAGGCGATGATCTCGTGATTTGCAACGATAATGGTTCTGCAATACTCGAAGCGATCATTCCTGCCGAAACCAGTGATGGTCAGTGGGAATCATTGAATAATGAAAATGCATTCTTTGTGGATGAAAGTGATCCTAATACCGTCGTGCAAGGATTGCAGGAAGGTGACAATGTTTTCGTCTGGACAATCGACGAAGGGATCTGCGGCGATATTTCCAGAGATACGGTGGTGTTGAGCTATACCTTAAGCCCGAAAGCCAATGATGACCAGATCAATGTAGCATTTGGAGAGTCAGTGACCTTCGATGTACTGGAAAATGATTTTCTGCCCAAAACGGTAACCGTAAATATTCTCACCCAGCCAGATAATGGCAATTTGATGGCGTTGGATGAAAGTACTTTTACCTACGAACCCAATATTAATTACGTTGGAGAGGACCACATTACCTACGAGATCTGCAGCGAAGCTTGTGAATGCTCCGTAGCAGAAATAGTATTAACCGTAGGAGAAGGTGCAGATTGTAAAGCACCAAATATCATCACCCCCAATGGGGATGGTATTAACGATACTTTTGTAATCCCCTGCTTACTGGATCTTAACAATTTCCCCAATAGTCAATTATTGATCTTTAATGAATGGGGGGATGAAGTTTTCCGGTCTTCACAGCCATATAATAACGACTGGGGGGGAACTTTCGACGGCCAGGATCTGCCGGTGGGAGTGTATTTTTATATTATTGACTACGGAGGCGTCCGGGAGGCTGAACGGGGGTTTGTTGCTATCCAGCGTTAAGTCTTGTTCCCAAAAACAAAAAATTATCAATCACTATGATGAAAAAATTACTCATTTTACTGGTGTCTTTGGCGACTGCACTCCCGCTTGTATCTCAACAAGAAGCTCAGTTTACCCAGTTTATGAACTTCAAGCTGGGGCTTAATCCAGGGTACGCGGGAAGCGAAGACTCACCTACCATTACCGCATTGGTTAGAAATCAATGGCTGGGATTGGAAGGAGCCCCGCAAACTCAATTACTGGCTTTTGATATGCCGGTCTTTAACAAAAGAGTTGGGATAGGGGGAAGTATAGTACGTCGTACCATAGGTTTTATGGAAAGATATACCGCACAGGCTAGCTATGCCTACCGGGTTAATTTTGGCCGCGGAAAATTAGGCATCGGCCTACAGTCTTCTATTCGCCTGATGAGGTTTGATTTCAACGAAGCGCAAGGCACTCAGCCGGTTGAATTGGATGCGACCATCCCGGTCGGTATTCGAACTAAGTACGTGCCGAATCTCGGAGCAGGGCTTTATTATCATTCGGCCCGCTTTTTTGCTGGTGTCTCTATTCCCCGTTTTCTGAAAAATGATATCGATATTGCTGATGCCAATTCTATTGTCAGCCGTGAAATACAGCATGTGTACATCATGGCCGGTGGTACGCTGGCACTTAGTGACGAAATAGCTTTCCGGCCCCAAGTATTACTCAAATACCTGAATGACGCTCCGTTTGATGCCGACTTCAATTTCGGATTCATCTTTCAAAACCGCTATACAACGGGAATTTCCTATCGCTTGGGCGGATCGAGCCAGACTGGAATAGGAGAATCCTTATCTTTACTAGTATCCGGCGTGTTTAATGAAAAAATTGAATTGGGTATTTCCTACGATTATACCCTTTCGCAGATCAGGAACTATTCAGGGGGGAGTATTGAAGCAATGGTGAAATATTACATCGGGGGCCGGTCTGATCAAGGCAATGTGGTTAATCCTTTGCCGGGGTCTGAATATTATAAATAGATTTGTTTTTTGACGCTAGACGCTAGACGCTAGACGCTAGACGCTAGACGCTAGATGTATTGACTTCTAAACTTGGGGGCATTTTCAATCACCACTAAGAACGCAAAGAACGTGAAGTTCTTTTTTCCTAGCGATTCTTCAGCGGTGAGTAAAAGCCTTTGACCTCAAGTTTAACCGGCAGCACAGCTAGACGCCCATTGAAAATAAAAACCTAACTACCATGAGACGGATTTTACTGTTGAGTCTATTATTGGGTATTACTGCTTTGGCATTTTCACAAGTTATCGATCCGGCTTACGAGCGCAATCTCAAAAAATTTACGAAAGAGGTCGATGAAAGTATTATTGTCCGCAATGCAGATCAAATTAATACTTCCGGTTTCGATTGGGCCCCCGTTTATTTTGAGGATGGCATCGTTTATGTTTCCCAATACCGGAGCGGGTTGATCGATGAAAATTCCGGATTTACCTATTCGGATCTCTTTTATGCACCCTTGGATCAGGGCGGAACTCCCTCTAAGCCTCAGATGTTTTCAGTAGAAGTGAATAAAGAGCTGAACGAAGGGCCCGTATGTTTCAACAGTTCCCAAACCAAAATGTATTTTACCCAAAACAACAATGATGGTGGCATCACTCGTGAAAATGATCAAGGAGATGTCGTTTTAAAAATATACGAAGCGCAAAAAGGGTATTTTGATTGGGAAAGGATAAGGGAACTACCCTTTAATAATGATAATTTTAACTGCATGCATCCTTCATTGTCTCCCGACGGAACAAAGTTGTTTTTTGTATCGGATATGCCGGAAGTAGGCTATGGAGGTTATGACATTTATTTTGTACAGAATATCAATGGTAGTTGGTCTGCCCCGATCAATCTGGGACCGGAAGTGAATACTTCCAAAGATGAAGCTTTTCCCATGATCCACAGCAGTGGCACCTTGTTTTTTGCTTCAAAAGGTCATAAAGGTTTCGGGGATTTTGATCTTTACATGATCGATATGAGTACTTCCGAATGGGGAAATGTACTTAATCTGGGGCGTCCGTTTAATTCCAAATCTGATGATTTTGGCATTTCTTTGACGGAGGACGGCAGGAAGGGTTTTTTTACTTCTTCTCGTAATGGGGGGTTGGGCAAACATGATATTTATCAATTTGAAGCGCCCGATGGAATAAGAGGAATTCATTTGGAAAGTGCGCTGCACACTAAGGTCATGCTTACCAACGAGGAAACGGGCAAGCCCATTGCAAACGCTACGGTGCGATATTACGAAAAGTCCATTGATGGGCTGTTCAACAATAAAGAATTGTACGATGTGGAAATAAAGCCGGATCCCGATAATGAAGATGAACTGTTCTTCAAGTTAAAACGAAAGCCGGAGGAAGATCTGCCGGGGATAAGATATCGAACGGACGAATCGGGTCTTGCCGTTCTGCCGCTTTCTCCCGGTAAGGAATTTATCATTATGGCATCCAAAGCAGGCTATACCCCTGTAGATACCAATTATTCGACCAAAACCAAAGGGTACGTTCAAGCCGTTGAAATGACGATGCGGGAAAGTAACTGTATGGTACTCAGTGGGAAGGTGGTCAGCGATCCATACCGGGGAACAATATTCGGGGCTAATATTACCATAATCAGTAGTTGTGACGATCCGCCTCAGCAGGTAACTTCCAATATTGATGGGAAATTTGAAGCTTGCCTGACGCTTGGATGTGATTTTACCATCATCGGCGAAAAAGAAGGTTTCCAAAGTGTGGAAACTAAGATCTCGACCATTAAGATCAGGAACCGTCGCTTTGCTACCGTTGACCTGGAATTGAAACCAGAATCCGAAAAGAGTATTAGAGAGCCAATTAAAAAAGGGACTGTAATCGTTTTCGAAGAAATTTATTACGATTTTAATAAAACAACCATTCGTGAAGGGGAAAGCCGAGACCTGGAGATTCTGGCAGAATTGATGAAAAAGTACCCGAGTATGATCATAGAATTGGGGGCGCATTCGGATAGTCGCGGGTCCAGTGATTACAATCAGACACTTTCCTACCGGCGGGCAGAAGCCGCAAAACTTTTCCTGGTAAAGCAGGGTATTGCTTCTCACCGGATCAAAGCATTTGGTTATGGTGAAAATGAAATTAGAAACCATTGTGTTGATGGCGTAGAATGTGATGATGAAGAGCATGAATACAACCGGCGGACCGAAGTGAAAATATTAGAAATAAACGAACCGGTGGAGGAATTGCTGAAGAGCAGAGGTGTTGGGAGTAATAATGGGAAACATTGAATAGACTGAATCAATACTCATGTTGAAGGATAGCTTAAATTTATTGTCAAAACTAACCGTGTCGAAGTTATGGAATGCCTGGAAGGTATTTTTGTCCTTTTGGGTGACACGGTGGCTTAAGCGTCCTTATCAGTGGGGATACCCCTTTACAGTTTCAATAGAGCCAACCACGGCTTGTAACCTGGAATGCCCTGAATGCCCAAGTGGGTTAAGGAATTTTACCCGGCCCACCGGCAACCTGAAGACCGATTTTTTTCGCCAGGTCATGGATGACAACTACCACCGTTTGATCTACCTCATTTTTTATTTTCAGGGAGAACCCTACATTAATCCCAATTTCCTGGATATGGTGAAGTATGCTAATAAGAAAGGCATTTACACCATTACTTCTACCAACGGCCATTTTCTGAACGATAAGAATGCCCAAAAGACGATTGAGTGCGGCCTCGACCGGATCATTATCTCTATTGACGGCACAACGCAGGAAGTTTATGAGCAATATCGCAAGAAAGGGAAATTGGAGAACGTCTTGCAAGGCGCCAGGAATATCGTTAAGTGGAAAAGGAAACTAAAATCCTCCAAACCCTACGTCATTTTTCAATTTCTCGTCGTCAGACCGAATGAACACCAGATCGAGGAAGTCAAACGATTGGCCGCTGAGATCGGTGTGGACGAAGTGAAGTTTAAATCTGCGCAAGTTTATCAATATGAAAATGGTAATCCGCTGATTCCTCTGAATGAAAAATATGCTCGCTACGTTCAACAGCCGGATGGCACGTATAAGGTGAAGAACAAGCTGTTAAATCATTGCTGGAAATTGTGGCATTCCTGTGTGATTACCTGGGACGGAAAGGTCGTACCCTGTTGTTTTGATAAAGATGCTATGCACCAAATGGGAGATTTGCGGATAGATAAGTTGGAAAAGATCTGGTATGAAGGAGCCTACCGAAGGTTTAGAGAAAAAATTCTGACCGGGCGTAGCAAAATTGAAATTTGTAGTAATTGCACTGAAGGATGTAAAATTTGGCTGGATGGCTGAAACGTGCAATAATTGTAATGTGGAAAACGATGACTTTGGGTTTATTTAGGCGCAAAATATGTGGAAAATCAACCCGTAACAGTATAGTTACGAATTAAAGGGTCAGTAAATAATCATGATCTACCATTTTGTGAACAACTAAATTAAATTAATATTAATTCACAGTTGTATTTTTGTAAAAAATGTATCATCTTTGTATTCCGGTCGCGAGTTAAAAATCAGCAAAATTCCAAGTGTCGCTCGGTACTGTGTTAGAATGAATGCTGGTTTTCAAGCCTTTCTTAATAAAGCGGTTGAATTCGCTGACTCATATATTAATCGTCAAGATAATTTTAAACCAGCATTTAGCCACCTATGTTTCGTTTCATACAGCATCAGTTTTGGTGGCTGCAAAAGAGTGTCCCAGCAAATCATACTTAATACTCTTACGGTTTTGATCACATAATCAAGCATCCCAAACATTAAATTTTCCAAAATTTACGAACATTTCTTGCGGGGAATCGGGATGCTGACTGGCACTATCAAATTAGAATACATAAAACAATTTTTGCATATACTTATTTAATACTAAACCTTGAACTGCTGTCGGCAGGCATCAGCAGGGGCTTTACAAGCAAAACAGTTATGGACACGAACAAAATTATTTTTTCAGGCAGGCTAGAATTCGGAAGCTTCCGAAGTTTTGAAAAAGTCGTTCGGATGTACGAGCATAGAATGGAGAATTATTATAAGAACGATATTCTCCTGAAGGTGGAAGAGATCTTTTTCCAGGATCAGGCCTTGTTGAATATCCCGCGCACCATCAAGCACGGACTGGAAAAGAGCTGGAAGAATACGATCAACCTCTTGGAGCACATGGCTCAGTACGCCATTACGGGCGATCTGCACGCCTGGATGGTAAAAGACGGGGTCGTACTCAAACAACGCTATATTGAACCGAAAGGGGACAAAGCGGCTATTCAGGCTTTTTTGAAAGGCAGAGAACTGATCGACAAGCAAGGAAAAGAACAGGAAGCTTTCGATGCGCTGAGCAAAGCAATTGAAAAGTTTGCCCGTCACGCAAAAGCTTACGAACACAGAGGCTACGTCAACTACCAGTTGAAAAACTTCAAAGATGCCCTGTACGACTACTCAAAAAGTATCGATATCAATCCCGATGCAGCAGATCCCTATTACGGCAGAGCAGTAATTAAGAAACTGCAAAATGATAATCAGGGAGCGATTGAGGACTTGACGGCCTGTACTAAGAAATCTATTCCGCACCAGCCGATTTACTGGCAAGCCAGAAGAATGATGGCAGATTGTCATATGTCTTTGGGTAATCCGGATGCTGCGATCAAAGAACTAAAGTTTTTTACGGGACGTAGATTTACTCCCGAAAACATTAATTATAAGTATAGAAGAAAAGCCTGGTTTGATTTGGGTAAAGCTTATCTTGAAAAAGAAGATTTTGTAGCTTCGGGAGAAGCTTTTGATAAAGCGCTTCAACTCGAAAACCTGGCCATAGAACCTTCCGATGCCGAATTGCTTTTGTACAGAGGTATCGCTACTCACGAAGCCGGCGAGAAGGGCTTTAAAGAGGATTGGGCAGCAGCAGCGGATAAAGGGTCTAAAGAAGCCGCACAACGTCTTGCCGAAGTGGCAGCTTAAAGTTTTATTTCTACATACCTTTTAGTACAGCGTTTTATGACTGTTACTAACACAAGGAGCAAACACTAATGAGAGGCGTAGTTCAAATTGAGCTACGCTATTTTTTTATATTGCTGCCGCCAGCCGAACCGCCTCGTCAATTGCTTTCTTGGCATCTAATTCCAAGGCCTTTTTCGCTCCGCCTATTACCTTGACCTTCCAGCCTCTTTGTTCTAAAGGCGATCGTAAATTATTGAGCTCCAATTGTCCGGCGCAAATCACTACGTTATCCACATCAAGAATATGTTGCTCTCCTTTTACTTTATAATGTAAGCCGCGGTCATCGATTTTCTGGTATTCGACCTGGTTGATCATTTGCACCTTCTTTTTTCGGAGACTTAAGCGGTGTACCCAGCCCGTCGTTTTCCCTAGTCCTGCACCGTGTTTACCTTTTGATCTTTTTAATAAGTAAACTTCCCGGTTGACCTCTTCTTTCGCGGGAGCAACCAAACCGCCACGGTTGGAATGAGACAGGTCAATACCCCACTCTTCGGCAAAAGCTTTGAGGTCCAGAGCGGTTGAGGTTTCATCCGCGGTAAGGTATTCGGCGACGTCGAAACCAATCCCACCGGCACCGATCAATGCTACTTTTTTTCCTACAGGTTTTTGGTGCAAAAGGAGGTCGACATAAGTCATTACTTTGGGGTGATCAATACCTTCTATGTCCGGTATTCTAGGGCGCACTCCGGTTGCCAGTATAATTTCCGCAAATCCTTTTGCTGCTAAGAGGTTAGTATCTGCGAAAGTGTTCAAATGAAGCTTCACACCCTGCAGCGCAATCTGTTCCCGGTAATAGCGAAGTGTTTCGTAAAACTCTTCTTTTCCTGGGATGCGTTTGGCCATGTAGAATTGGCCTCCGATCTCAGAGGACGCCTCGAAGAGGTGTACCTCATGACCTCTTTCAGCCGCTGTAACGGCAAAGGCGAGCCCCGCTGGTCCCGCGCCGATCACACCAATTTTTTTAGGGTTTTGGAGGGGTTGGTAGGTTAAAGTTGTTTCGTGGCAGGCCCTTGGATTGACTAAGCAGGAAGCGGCTTTGTTTTCGAAGACGTGGTCAAGGCACGCCTGGTTGCAACCAATACAGGTATTGATGAGGTGGGCTTTTTTTTCGATGGCCTTTTTTACGAAAGCAGCATCCGCCAGAAAGGGTCTGGCCATAGAAACCATATCCGCTCTACCATCCGCGAGTATTTCTTCCGCAAGCTCCGGGGTATTGATACGGTTGGTAGTGATCAACGGTATGTTGACTTTTCCCATTAGTTTTTTGGTGACCCAGGTAAAAGCGCCGCGTGGTACCATGGTGGCAATGGTGGGAATACGTGATTCGTGCCAGCCAATACCGGTATTGATGATTGTCGCTCCGGCTTTCTCTACTGCGTTTGCCAGTATTTCCACTTCTTCCCAGGTACTGCCTTCTTCGACCAGATCCAGCATAGAAAGGCGGTAAATAAGGATGAAAGATTCTCCCACCGCTTCCCTGGTACGCTGGATGATTTCCAGGGGGAAACGAATGCGATTTTCGTAGGGGCCGCCCCATTCATCCGTCCTTTTGTTGGTTTTAGCAGCAATAAACTGATTGATCAGGTAGCCTTCCGATCCCATGATCTCGACACCATCGTAGCCTGCTTCCTGAGCCAGCACTGCACAATTGACAAAGGCATTGATCGTTTTTTCTACTCCTTTAGGGCTAAGCGCTTTAGGTTTGAACCTGGAAATCGGGGCTCTTAGAGAAGAAGGTGCTACAGAAAAAGGATGAAAGGCGTAGCGACCGGTGTGCAATATTTGCATACAGATCTTGCCACCAGCTTCGTGAACCGCTTGGGTGACAATTTTATGCTGCCTGGCTTCTTTGCTGGTGGATAATTTAGCGGCAAAAGGAGCGACCCAACCCGCGCGATTAGGAGCAATGCCACCGGTAACCATTAATCCAACTTCGCCCTTTGCACGTTCTGCAAAGTATGCCGCCAATCGTTCGAAGCCGTTCTTCGCTTCTTCTAAACCAGTGTGCATAGAACCCATCAATACCCTATTCTTTAATGTAGTAAAGCCCAAGTCTAAGGGAGAAAGTAAGTGGGGATAAAAATCATGTGTCATAAAGAAAAATTATTCAGTGGTTACAATAAAGATGAGCATTTATTATCAATCTGCATTAATTATTACCTTCTTGATCTTTTCTACGTCCCAATTAATCACTAAGCCTTGGGCAAGCCTTTGGGCAATGTTTTTTCCGTATAATAATTCGGCAAGATACAAAGCGGCTTCAAAAGATTTAGCACCTCCGGCAGAAGTGATGTATTTACCATCGTGTACAAACAACACTCCTTCCCGGACATCCAGATGTGGGAACATTTGGCGATAGGCACCTATATCACTGGGGAAAGTAGTGGAAACTACCTCGTCCAGCAAACCGGCTTTGGCTAATACAAATGCCCCATCACAATGAGAAGTCATATACATCGCCTCTTGGTCTACCTTGCGGACAAAATTGAGCATTGCGGTATCTTGCAGATCAGTATCTAGATGGTGTTCGGCGCTGGGTACTACCAAAATGTCGATTTTGGGGAGACTGTCTATCAAATAATTATAATCGGGTAGCAACCGGATGCCTTCAAAGGTCGTAATAGGTTTCAAGGTATTAGCCACTAAAAAGGTGTTCATCGCCTTGATGCTGTCGCGAAATAGGGTATGTTGGAAAATGTCGTAGGGTGCCGTCAATTCGGTATTGTAGACGCCGTCCATGACCAGAAAAGCAACGTTATATCGATTTGGGACAATATTTACTGTACGCTTATTTACTATGATCTGATCATTGCTTTCCGAATGGTCAATGGAGGCAACTTTTTGGCAACTCACCAAGATCGGTAGTATTGATAGTCCCCACAATAGGTATTTCATACTTTGAGCAATTTGATTACTCTAATCTAAGGGTATGTTCCGGAGGATGCAATTCTAATAATTGATAAATTGCTCTTCGTTTAATCAGTCTGGGCCGGTTCATTTTCAGAATCGGTATGGTAATTCTTCCGGTTGGAGTCAGCCCGACAATTAAAGTGAAGTCATGATTCCAAATAAAGTGATCTAACCAGGATTGGGTTCTTGGGTTAAAAATGGGGGCGGCCTCCCCTGTGATCAGGTCGACACCTTCTGTTTTATTGTATTTGTAGCCATTGCAACCAGGGCAGGATAGAGCCAGGTTTTCCAGGTCGTTCGTGCCCCCTTTTGCTACCGGATATATATGCTCGATGACGAAACGGCGGGTAGCCAAATCATCTCTGCTTTGGCAATATTCGCAAAAGCCATCCGCTCTTTCGTGGACAGCCTGTTTAATTTTTTCTGAAAGTGCCTTCCTGGACATGACCTATCAAATCTTAGTTCGAATGAGGAGGCAAAGAAATATTTTGGTCCTCGGGGTAAATTTGCAGCATTATACTAAACAGTATTTTATTTATACAGCCAAATGGTTCAACAGGTCTTTCCCGGATAATCCCTTTATGTTGGCAAGGGTGTATATAGCCTCCGCTTTTTTCAGATCCAATTCTTCAATATGCTCTACAATTTGCATTAATTCTTGCTCTTCTTTTTTTGAAAGTATTCCTTGCTGTTTTTTATGCAAAAGCAATTGGTATCTGTCTTCCATTTTGGCGGGTAAACTCATCTGGATCTTTTCTATTAATTCTTGTTCAATTTTCTTGTAACCGGGTGTATGGTTTCGGGCCTGTATTTTTCGGACTTTGCAGATCAATTGCTCCAGTTCTTTTGGTGCCAATTGCTCTATAGCCTTCAATAATTCGCTAAACTTGACTTTTGATTTGATCTCTACTTTTGACATGGTATTCTCACCGCTGTTTATGATTTTAATTAACTTATGGAACGCAGAATTAGTTCCTGGATTTTCGGTTAATTTTCTTGAAATTAGGTTTCCGCAAGCGGTATTGGAAGATGAGGGATCTATAAGCAGCCTAATGTGGAGCTTTTGAAAGAGTTGCTATGATTATCAAAATAAAAGCAGAACATAAGCTGGTATATAAATAACAGGAGCCAAACTGATTACGCAGCCTGATTCTTGACCTTTGCTTGAATTCAGTCTTAGGTATGAGAGATAACTCGTACTTTCTTTAGTACTCGGAACAGGATTTTGTAGCCGCGTGCTTTAGTGTAGCGTACTTTGTAATCTTCCAAATTACTTTGTCCATACTTTTCCGTCGCACTGATCTTCTTGTGACCGGCAAAAAACTGTACTTATATGTTTTTGACTTGGACACTAGGTCCAGACGCTAGATTTTAGACGCTACCTGCCCACCCTGCCGGCCGCTGACACACTAATCTGTATACACGCAATTTTATTTAACTTTTGAAAAAAAAAACAAATATTAACGAAATGAAAACCAACTGTTCAAACGAGCAAAACCAGTAATTACGCTACATGCAGTTGAAATGATCAAAAGTTTTTCCAATGAAGTGAATATTAGCACACGCGATTTCCTACTCTTCTCTCTATCCCACACCGCGGGCTGCCCGGCAAATTCCCCGGACCTGTCTGTCGTAGCT
>CAZHNG010000072.1:0-23112 GCA_964533785.1 uncultured Saprospiraceae bacterium
TTCTCCGTCCACTTCCAAAGGTAGCTCTCCCTGCGATGAACGTACTTCAATCTTTGAAGTTCTGATATGAGTTATTTTATCGTGTTTATAAAGGTTTCTGCTTTACCACTGGTAAAAAAATATTCAAAATCAATGCCACGGGCAAGAAGTGCAGATTCGATCTTTGACCACAACCGATTCGTTTTTCCTCCACCTGACCTGGGGTTAACGATTAATGTCCATTTCATAAAATATTGGCAATGTTATAATCTGGTCGCGAGCGGATGAAGAATAACTGCTTTTAGTAAATACGTATAAAATTACGACATCCGATCTATCTCGATATCAAAACCATTCGAGCATTAAGTTCTGGCGTCTGGCATCTCTAATCTGACATCTCTCATCTGGCATCTTTCTTTCTACCCCAGCTGCTGTAATTCTTCCAATAGTTTACCCTGAATGGCGACTACGGCGGACTTTGGAATACTATCCTCCCCTTCCGGCCAATGAGAGGTCAAATTATTGATATCCGTTGAATTTTCACCTGGGTGTTGCACACTAAGGAAGAGTGTTTTTCCATCGGGTGCAAACCATGGCCCAGTCAATTCCGCATCCGTAGGCGCACTGGCCACCTGAATTACCTCACCTGCCTGGTTTCCGGAACGCGGCACCAAAAACAACCCGTTATTCTTAAACGCTTCGTAGGGCGGTTTATTCATCAAACTACCCGAAATGTCGGAGGTAAACCACAGGTTACCCGCCAGGTCAAAGGCCATATTATCAGGACAAGCGAAGCCCGTTTCTTCACCACCCGCCAGGTAGGTTTCCGATTTAAAGGTCAGGGCGCTGTGATCATTGTTATCTTCTACTATTTTCAATATGGAACCATAGTAGTTCTTCCTTGCCGTATTGTTGGTTAGGGAGACCAATACGTTGCCGTTCAGTGGATCGATCTCAATATCTTCGGGACGATCCAGCGGCGTACCACCTACATATCTCGCTGCTTCTCTCAAACGGATCAAAACTTCGGTCTGATCTTTAAAGAACTTCTGTAGTACTTCAGAATCTTCGTACCGCAAAGACATCCATTTGTTGAATGCCAGGTTAGCCACGTAGAGTGTCCCCTCGGATAAACTCC
Organism: uncultured Saprospiraceae bacterium; assembly: GCA_964533785.1. GTDB lineage: Bacteria > Bacteroidota > Bacteroidia > Chitinophagales > Saprospiraceae > JANQRV01. The sequence goes on from CAZHNG010000072.1 coordinate 1,118, forward strand.
CCGGCTTGTCGCTGACAAATTTGTACAAGCATTGATTAATTGCATCGTCGCCCGTATACACTACGAGACGGCCATCCGGCAATTCTTTTACCGTAGCGCATTCGTGGGCGCAACGCCCTAGTGCAATATGTTTTTGAGCTTCACCGGTTTCGGGATCTACTTCCACTACCCAGCCGTAATGTTCCGGCGGATAATCATCGAAATTACTCCATCCTATATCAGCTGGAACAATAATACGCTCACCGGTTTCGAAATTTCTCTCACCGTAAAACTGATCGTAATTCTCTTCACAGGTAAGGATCGTTCCCCAGGGCGTGACCCCACCGGAACAATTGGCTAATGTACCAATGGCACTTTTCTTTCCTGCTATCGGCGCTTTCCAGTTAAAAGGAATTTCAGTCAACCCGTTTACTCTCCGGTTTTTCGGATCATTAGGAACAAACTCCCACTTCCCTCTTTTATTTTTACGGATCCTGATGAAGGAACCACCAACTTCATATTGCTCTCTCTTTATCTGCTCGTGATCTCTTTCGGTCACTTGATGCATAATGGCAATGAAAAGCGGATCAACGTATTCATGGTTTACCCACAACAACCCGTCATCATTATTTTCATCAAAAGGTAGAAAAGCCGTAAAATCATTATTGTACCCAAAAGTATCCGTTTCAGATATCGGATCTCCCCATTTAATTAAAACATCGTATTGAAGACCTTTGGCCAGCTTCAAGGTATCCCTATCGGTTGGTTTGATACCGCTGATCTTGGGCATGGTACTCGATTTACCAAACGCAGATAAGGGAGAGGTAGCGATGGCTACTCCCAGCGTGCCTTTGCCTAAAAATTCCAGAAATGTCCGGCGTTGAATGAGATCTGACATAAGATACTTTTTATAAAAAACTAGCCGAATTATAAAATTGTTTGAATACCGCATTATTTCTACCCAAAAAATCCTCAGTTCTTGCAGTCATTAGCCTTATCTTTACTTATGAACTAGACTTTTGACGCTAGACTCTAGAAGTTAGACTAAAAATTCTAACTAATTGACAATCAACGGAAATTTTATTTATTCTGAAAAATTGATATCCATTGAATATCAGCGGTTTGTTGTCTAAAATCTAGCGTCTAGTGTCTAGCGTCAAAAGTCCAATTATGAAATGGCCTCCATTATTAAAGAAATACCTAAAACCATGTTAAGACCCTTCCTTTTGTTTTCCATTCTATTTTTGTTGTTCAACTGTGAAGCTCCTGAACAAGAAGCAATTACCACTCAATGGTACAAAGGCAATCTCCACACGCATTCCCTTTGGAGTGACGGTGACGACTATCCCGAAATGATCATGCAGTGGTATAAAGACCATGACTATCATTTCATCGGTTTGTCGGATCATAATATTCTACAAGAGGGAGAAAAATGGGTCAGCGTACCGAACAATGCTATCCGGCAAAATGCTTTTCAGGAATACCTGCAGGAATGGGGAGAAGAATGGGTCAACTACCGGGAAGATACCAGTGGTATTCAAGTACAACTGAAAACATTGGAAGAATACTGTGGTAAATTTGAAGTTCCTGGTGAGTTTCTCATCATCAAATGTGAAGAAATAACCGATCGTTACGAGGATAAGCCGGTTCACCTGAATGCTACCAATCTGAAAGAGTTAATCCCACCGGCAGGAGGAAACAACCTGGTTGAAGTGTTGCAAAACAACATCGATGCGGTAATGGCACAGCGGGAAGCAACCGGCCAACCGATGATCGTACACATTAACCATCCTAATTTTGGTTGGGCCATGACGGCTGAGGATATTATGGTGCTCAAGAACGAACGTTTCTTCGAAGTCTACAACGGGCATCCTGCAGTAAACAATTACGGCGATTCTACGCGCCTGGGCACCGAAGCGATGTGGGATAAGATCAATGCGCACTATAGTCAGATCGGGCAACCTTTATTGTACGGCCTAGCCGTAGATGACAGCCATAACTATCACAACCTGGGATTGCAGTATAGTAATGCTGGCCGTGGCTGGATCATGGTCAACGCAACGGACCTGCAGCCGGAAAGCTTGATCGAAGCACTAGAAAACGGGCAATTTTATGCTAGTACGGGAGTAGAATTGGAAAATTACGATTTCGATGGCAAGGAGATCCAATTATCGGTCAAAGCCGAAGAAGGGGTGCAGTATCAAATCCAGTTCATAGGACTCCAGGAGGGGGCTTCTTCGACCAGCATTCTCCAGGAATCCGAAGGTATTGCAGCCACCTACACCTTTAAAGGCAATGAGCAATTCGTTAGAGCTGCCGTGATTTCCGATCAATTGCAGAAGAATCCCTTTAATACAGGAGATGTGGAAAAGGCCTGGGGGCAACCGGAGGTGATGCGTTAGTCTAATCTTTATAACCGCTCGCAAGAGACGCTGCCTCGATGCGGCGAAACTCGCGAGTCTCTGACCCAATCCACAGAAAAATTAACTTAAATACCTTGTTAAAGATTTGTTCCTTTCGAAGAGAATAATATCTTTGCTCCAGCAAAAGACAACTATGAATTTTATCAATAAAATATGGTGGTGGCAATCAGAACATTCGAGATAACGAGTGAACTATCTGCCATTGCTTAATCCTTGAAACGGCTTGTTGAATCACTCGACAAGCCGTTTTTAGTTTGGTGAAGGCACAGATACACAGAAATGTTTATAGAACGCAGATGACGCAGATTGAGCGGATTTCCGCTGATGGATTTGGGTTTTTATCTAGTCTGATTAAGGCGCGATATCTTTTTTACGTTTAGATTATATCATTCGTGCATCCGTGGCATCCTACTCTCTTAACCCCACACTCATCACCTATCATTCGTGCATCCGTGGCAATTAAAAATCATGAAAATAAAACTACAAGCCAAAGTCAAACGCCATCTGGCGGATATGCTCACCCCTGTCAATCTCTATTTAAGATTAAGGGATCATTTTCCCAATACCATCTTATTGGAAAACAATGACTTCAGAAGCATTGAAGATTGTTTTTCCTTTTTTGGGTTCGACACTATTGCCACCTTTCAGGTGATCAATCATCAAATTGAGATGGCCTACCCCAATGGACAAACGATTCAAAAGGAAGTGGAGGATACCCAAACGGTGCCAAAGGCGCTAAAAGATTTCATTGATGCTTTCGAAGTGCAGTACGAGCAACCGTACGAAGGACTCAACGGGTTGTTCGGTCACACCAGTTTTGACGGGGTCAAGTACTTCGACACTATGACATTCCCTCCCGAAAAGCGCAAAATTGACATTCCCGATCTGCGCTACCACATCTACCGCTTCATCATTGCGTTCAATCATTTTAAGGATGAAATATACCTGCTGGAAAATATTCCGGAGGGGGGAAGCTCCCAAATGCACGAAGTGGAAGCTTTGCTGGAAAGCAGAAAATATCCGGTTCACCATTTCAGGTTAGCCGGAGAAGAATACAGCAACCTTACCGACGATGAATTCAAACACCTGGTGAAAGTAGGAAAAGAACATTGTCAGCGGGGCGATGTTTTTCAGATCGTTTTTTCCCGTCAATTCTCACAACGTTTTCAGGGAGATGACTTCAATGTATACCGGGTTTTGCGATCTATCAATCCATCGCCGTATTTGTTTTATGCTGATTTTGGCAGCTACCGGATCTTTGGGTCTTCACCGGAGGCTCAGATGGTCATCAAGGAAGGCATTGCCCAGGTGAATCCCATTGCCGGTACCTACCGCCGCACGGGCAATAAGATCGAAGATGCCAAAAATGCACTTGACCTGATGGAAGATCCGAAAGAGAATGCCGAACATATCATGCTGGTAGACCTTGCGCGTAATGATCTGAGCCGCCATGCAGGCAATGTCAGGGTGAAAGAACTCAAGGATATCCAGTTTTTCAGCCACGTCATCCATCTGGTTTCTACCGTTGAAGGTGACTTGGCTCAACAAACCAATCCCATTCAGGTATTCGGTGATACATTCCCCGCAGGTACTTTATCGGGAGCTCCCAAGTACAAAGCCATTGAATTGATCAACCATTACGAAAATCAAAACCGGGGTAGTTATGGCGGGGCATTGGGATACATTGATTTTAACGGCAATATGACGCAGGCGATCGTCATTCGTTCCTTTTTGAGTTTGAATAACACCTTGCATTACCAGGCAGGAGCCGGTATCGTCGTTGCCAGTGATGAAGAAAAAGAATTGCAGGAGGTCAATAATAAACTGGGCGCATTGACAAAAGCATTATTGGAAGCAGAAAAAATTTAAACATGAAGCTATTAGTACTCGATAATTATGATTCTTTTACTTTCAACCTCGTGCATTATATCGAAGAAATTCTGAGTAGAAAGGTCGATGTTTTCCGCAATGATGCGATTGCTCTCGAAGCGGTTGATGAGTATGATACGATTGTATTATCTCCGGGCCCGGGAATTCCTAAAGAAGCAGGTATCATGCCGGCTTTAATTGAAAAATACGCAGCGACTAAAGCCATTTTAGGTGTCTGTCTCGGACATCAGGCCATCGGAGAAGTTTTTGGCGGTCAACTGGAAAACCTGCAGCAGGTCTACCACGGTATGGAGACCCCAGTAAATATTACTCAACCCGATGATCCCCTCTACGTTGAAATTCCGGGTACTTTTCAGGCGGGACGGTATCATTCCTGGGTGATCAATCGTCATTCTTTACCGGAGACATTTGAATTGACCGCGGAAGATCCCAATGGCGAGATTATGAGTATTAAACATAAAACGTACCGGGTATGGGGGGTGCAGTACCATCCGGAATCCATTATGACGACGCAGGGTAAGGCGATCTTACGGAATTTTTTTGAAGCGTGTAAATAAACTCAGATTTTTGACGCTACCTGCCGCTGGCACCATAGCCGTCCATGTAGGGCCCGCCACGTGGAGCCAGCATGGGTCTGGGCAGGTTAAGAGTTAATTTAAGTAACGAGTTAAAGAACGCTTGAAATCTTTGATTTTTCGAGACTTCGTCTCTCAAAATTTTTATTGAACCCCGCCTACACCTAAGGATTTCGGCGGGCAGGCATAGAGATATAGAGAACATAGAGTTTAAAAAGAAAAAAATTCAATTTTTTCTTTTTGGGCTCCATGCTCTCAAACGTTTGCCCAGGCGGCTATGAGCGGTAACGGCAGGCGGGGACACTAGATGTACTGCCCCTTTAACTAGGGTTATAGTTTTACTCGATTTAACATTTAATATACCGACGTTGAAGTAGGTTTGGGAAATCCCAAACCACTTCGCGTTAAGTATAGCTTTGGGGCTATGGTAATACAAAATACTGCCAAATTTATCCCCACATAACTTTATAACTTTATAACCCCATAACCCAATAACCCAATAACCCCTAAAACTTAAATATTAAGACTGGTTTCACTATCTAATCTTTCGATTCTATCATGAAAAAAACACTTGCCAAACTCTTCGATCACCAAAAGCTCACCAAAGCCGAAGCAAAGTCCGTATTACTGGAAATTGCCAAAGGCAGACATAATGCTGTGCACGTTGCAAGTTTTATAACCGTCTACAATATGCGCCCCATCACCGTCAATGAGCTGGAAGGATTCCGGGACGCCCTCCTGGAATTATGTATTCCCGTAGATCTTAAGGGCCGCGAAACCCTGGATATCGTAGGTACGGGAGGAGATGGAAAAAACACCTTTAACGTTTCTACTACCTCCGCAATGGTGATCGCCGGTGCCGGCTATCCGGTCACCAAACACGGCAGCTACGGCGTATCTTCATCCGTTGGTTCTTCCAATGTGCTCATGGCCTTAGGTTATGAGTTCACCAACGACACCGATGAGTTGAACCGCCAGCTCGACCGGGCCAATATTTGTTTTTTTCATGCGCCACTGTTTCATCCGGCCCTGAAAGAAGTGGTTCCCATTCGAAAACAATTGGGAATGAAAAGTTTCTTTAATATGCTGGGCCCTTTGGTCAACCCCGCTCAACCACAATACCAGGTTTTTGGTACTTTTAACATGGAATTGTCGCGCCTATATCAGTACCTTATGCAGCAGACTAACCGCGCCTTTGCAATAGTCTATGCCCTCGATGGGTACGATGAAATATCACTCACCGGAGACTTCATCTGGCGTACTGAAAATACCGACCAAACCCTTTCCCCTAAAGTATTGGGCAAAAACACCTGGACACAAAAAGACCTTTACGGTGGTGAAACCCCCGAAGAGGCTGCTGAGATATTTCTGAATGTACTCAAAAATGAATGCACGTCCGCACAATTTGAAGTGGTTAGTGCTAATGCCGGTATGGCTATCCACGTCATCAAACCCGAACAAGCCATGAGTGATTGTATAGCAGAGGCCGAAGAAAGTATTAAAAGCGGGAAAGCTTACGAAACATTGAAAAAATTGGTTCAATGATCGAATCTCCACCCGTTCAATCTCAGGAATTATTCAATTTCAATTCTGATAATCATTTTGCATTCTAAAACATGAGCACCATACTTGATAAAATCATTGCGCATAAACGAAAAGAAGTGCTTGACCGCAAAAATAGCGTTCCCGTAGCTTCATTGGAAAAACAACCGTATTTCAACCGGGCATCGTATTCCCTGAGCGAATCTTTGCTCAAGCCCGGCCTTTCGGGGATCATTGCAGAATTCAAACGCCGGTCCCCCTCTAAAGGGGATATCAATCCTGAAGCTGACCTGGTTAAAGTTACAAGTGGTTACGCAAAGGCAGGAGCTTCTGGTCTATCCATTCTGACCGACGAAAATTTTTTCGGCGGAAAAGATCAGTATATTGAACAGGCAAGGCCACATACTTCCATTCCCATCTTGCGAAAAGAATTCATTATCGATGAGTACCAGGTCATTGAAGCCAAATCAATCGGAGCGGATGTGATATTATTGATCGCCGAATGTTTAACGAAAACGGAAGTTCAGCATCTGGCAAAAATGGCGAAATCGTTAGGCCTCGAAGTTTTAATGGAAATTCATTCCGAAGATCAACTGGAGAAATGCAACGAATACCTCGATATTATCGGCGTGAACAACCGCAATCTCAAAGATTTTTCCGTGAGCATCGATACTTCCGTCCAACTATTTGCTAAAATACCTAATGAATTTGTCAAAATTTCTGAAAGCGGAATCAGTAAGCCTGAGACAATCGTATATTTGAAAAAGGTAGGATTTCAAGGATTTTTGATCGGTGAATATTTTATGACCGCCAAAGAGCCGGAACGAAAATTTGAAACATTTGTGAAAGAAATCCAACAATCAATAAAAAAGACTTAGCACATGCAAATAAAAGTATGCGGGATGAAAGATCCCGGGAACATCAATGCGCTTTTATCCTTACCCATCGATTGGATCGGCTTTATTTTCTACGATAAATCCCCCAGGTCCGCAGAAAGTGAAGTGCTTCAACACTGGATTGAAAATAACGAATCGGCATTTGGAAACATAAGCCGAACCGGAGTTTTTGTCAATGCCGAGATGGATTTCGTATTGAACCATCTACATGATTATAAATTGGATTATATTCAACTGCATGGCCACGAAAGCCCGCAGTATTGCGTAGAGTTACGCTCCTTCTGGATGATGAGCAGCATGCGAAAAGCCAGGATTATCAAGGCATTTCCCATCGATGAATCCTTTGATTTCAACATTATTCCCGATTACGAGGGAAAATGCGACCTCTTTTTATTTGACACTAAAGGGAGCAAAGCCGGCGGTAATGGCATTACCTTCGACTGGCAAATACTGGAAAAGTACAAAGGCAATACGCCATTTTTACTCAGTGGTGGTATCGACAGTGGTATGGAAAAAGAGATTCGCCAACTGAATTACCCCCAATTAATCGGCGTGGATATTAATAGTAAGTTTGAAATAGAACCGGGTGTGAAGGATATCAAAAAAGTGAAGGAGTTTGTCGAAGGGTTGAAATAGGGGTATAGACTGGGAAGGAGTTTTAGTACGGATCGACACCAGCAATAATATTTCGGCAGATACGAAAAAAGAGATAAAAGCTGTAGCTTCAAGGTGATAGCCTTGGCCTATTCATCAACATCAACAACCAATATCATGACAGTAAATCAAACCATAAAAGTAGACGAGCACGGTTATTACGGTGAATTTGGAGGAGCGTACATTCCAGAAATGCTTCACCCTAACGTTGAAGAGCTTAAGGAGCAATATTTGAAGATCATGTATTCCCCCGAATTTCAAAAAGAATTCCAGCAATTACTCCAGGATTACGTAGGCCGCCCTACCCCACTCTATTACGCCGAAAGACTTTCCGAACATTATCAAACCAACTTATATTTAAAACGGGAAGATCTCAACCATACCGGCGCGCACAAAGTCAACAATACCGTTGGGCAGATTCTACTGGCCGAGCGGTTGGGCAAAAAGCGGATCATCGCTGAAACGGGGGCGGGCCAGCACGGGGTAGCGACTGCCACGGTATGTGCCCTGAAAGGAATAGAATGCATCGTTTATATGGGAGAAAAGGATATCGAGCGGCAGGCCCCCAACGTACAGCGCATGAAAATGCTGGGCGCAGAAGTCCGGCCAGCGACCAGCGGCAGCAAAACCTTAAAGGATGCTACCAATGAAGCCATCCGCGACTGGATCAACAATCCGGTAGACACTCATTATATCATCGGTTCGGTCGTAGGGCCCCACCCCTATCCTGATATGGTAGCCCGTTTCCAATCGGTCATTAGCGCGGAAATGCGTTGGCAGTTGAAGGAAAAAACGGGTAGCCCTAAACCTGATGCCATTATTGCTTGTGTGGGTGGAGGAAGCAATGCCGCGGGTTCTTATTACCATTACCTGAATGAACGCAATGTGCGTTTGATCGCAGTAGAAGCCTCGGGAATGGGTGTAAATAGCGGTCATTCTGCCGCGACCAGTGTACTCGGCACCAAAGGGATTATCCACGGCAGCCGCACCTTGTTGATGCAAACGGCAGACGGCCAGATCGTTGAACCTTATTCCATTTCTGCCGGACTAGACTACCCGGGCATTGGCCCCATGCATGCCCATCTAATATCCAGCGGCCGCGCTGAAGCCATCAGCATTACCGATGAAGAAGCCTTGAAAGCGGCCTATTTATTATCCCGGATGGAAGGGATCATTCCCGCTTTGGAAACAGCCCACGCTTTTGCAGCGTTGGATTATATGGAATATAAGGATTCGGACGTTATTGTTATCAATTTGTCGGGACGAGGAGATAAAGACCTCAATACTTTTATCAAACATTTTGAAGATTTTCAATAAAATAATTTCCATCAATGGAAAATAACGGTAAATCATTCCGGTTAGATCGCACTGCTTTTAGGGCACATACATTTGAGGAGGCAGATAACCAATTGAAATTTTGGTTATCAAAAACACCGACTGAACGAATTCAAGCCGCTTATTATATGATATGCAAAAGTTATGGCTTTAATCTAGAAAATCCTCCTCATCTTGACCGAACCAAATTCGTGGCTCGTAAACATCCAAACTAATGACTAACCTTTTTGGAAAAGATTTTAAGGATTTCTTAAAAGCACTAAATAATCATGATGTTGAATACATTTTAGTCGGGGGGTATGCAGTCATTTTACATGGTTATAATCGCACTACCGGCGATATGGATATTTGGGTAAAGAAAAGTGAAGAAAATTATCGTAGAATTGTCCTTGCCTTCGAAGAGTTTAAAATGCCGGTTTTTGACATGACTTTAGAGAATTTTTTAAACAATCCGGAAATGGATGTCTTCTCGTTTGGGGTCCCACCAATTCGTATCGACTTAATGACAGAAGTAAAAGGACTAACTTTCGACGATGCTTATCAAAGGAAAATAATTAATCAGATAGAAGATACTTTTGTAAAATTAATTCACAAAGAAGATTTGATAAAGGCAAAAATGGCCGTAAAAAGATATAAAGACCTGAGCGACATAGAACATCTAAAAGATCTCTCCGATGAATAGAATAATTAAGCTTTTCAACTACAAACCGGAAAATATCCTCAATATTTATTTCACCGCCGGTTATCCGGGTCTAAATGACACCGATAGGATCATATTAGCGCTGGAAAAGGCCGGAGTCGATCTGATCGAAGTTGGCATGCCCTACTCTGATCCTTTAGCCGACGGGCCTACGATCCAGCAAAGCGGCCAGGTTGCGTTAAAAAATGGTATGACTTTACCGCTGCTGTTTGAGCAATTACATGAGGTCCGGCAACAGACGGATATACCGCTCGTATTGATGGGCTATTTCAACCAGGTGATGCAGTACGGTGAAGCCAAATTCCTTGAGGATTGCCAGGCTTGTGGCATCGATGGGCTGATTTTGCCCGACTTGCCCATTTATGAATACGAAAACTATTACCAAAAGCAATTTGAAGATGCAGGCCTGAATATCAGTTTTCTCATTACTCCACAGACCAGCGACGAGCGCATCAAAAAAGTAGATGAACTCAGCAATGGCTTTATCTACATGGTTTCTAACGCCAGTATTACGGGGGCTAAAAACAGTATTTCCTCCCAACAAATCGAATATTTCAAACGCATCAACGCCATGGAATTGCGCAATCCCAGGTTAATCGGTTTTGGCATTTCGAATCACGAAACTTTTAGTACCGCTTGTGCATACGCTAACGGAGCTATTATCGGCAGTGCTTTTATCAGAACATTAAAAAATGCCGGGGAGAATCTTGAAAAGGAGATAAAAAATTTTGTAGAAATGATCAGGGGGGAATTGGTAATTTATTGAATCCTATATCAGAAATTTAAAATGGTTTAGGCGATCATCGAGCCTCTTCGTGAATTTCTGATTTTTTTAATCAATATTTCTTAGCCTTAGTTTCACAAAGTTCCCTTTATTTTCCTCAATAAGTATGAAAGGTATATTGTAATCCAACTTTGATTCCATAATCGCTTCAAAGGTACGTACATGGAAAATTGGGTCAAAATGCCCCGGCCGTAAATAGAACACTCCGTAAAAAGGTCTATTCTCTTTAAAAATTAAAGTGCCAAAATCACTATCTTGACTAATAACAACTCTTTCCGCCTTAACAGATAAGTTTAAAATTGCCTCATCATCCATCCCAAATAGCCCTTCTTCTTTTATATCAAAAACATCGAATTCGGAATGTCTTAAAAAGGCAACCAATTCGGCATCAACATTTTCATCAGTAATAAATTTTAGTGTTTCAACATCCATCTAAGCCCTAACTTCAATTACGATTTCATTTTTTGCAAATCTTGCAGCATACCGTATCGCTTCTAAAACTAATTCCTTAGTCAATAAGGGATGTTTATCAACAATCTCATCCGGTGTCCCTCCACTTCCTAACCATTCCATAATCAGCTCGACACTTATCCTTGTGCCTTTGATACAAGGCTTTCCATTTAAAATTTGGGGGTTTGAAGAAATATTTGGAAATTGATCCATAATCAAAGTGTTTTCTTTGAAAACCAAAAATATACATTGAAAGTTTCCCAGTAAATTGATTCATTCGCGAATTCGTATATTATTCAATACCCTCGAATAAATACCCGGAAAAAACCGCTTCAAATAAATTGCGGCTACCTCCTTCTTCCCAATATAGACCTCTTCCCGGTCTCTTTCGATAGCGCGTATCGCTTTTGCAGCAAAGACATCAGGCGCCAGGCCACCGGCCGTAGTTTTCGCCATTTTGTTATTCGGTGAGCCGTCCCCTTTTAGCGCGTTAATGGTCATCTGCGTTCGGACGTAACCTGGGCAAATGATGGTCACGGTGATGTTGTCTTGGTGAACTTCGGCACGTAATGAATCGAAATAGCCCTGTAGCGCGTGCTTGGAAGCGGAATAGGAGGAACGGCCCTTTACCCCTACTTTACCGACGACACTGCTGATGATCACGATTTGTCCGGATTTTCTCGCGAGCATACCCGGCAAAACCGCATCCGTCAAAGCGACGGTGCCGAAAAAATTGACTTCCATGATGCGCCTGACCACCGAAAAATCAGTGTCTTTTACCTGTGAGCGTTGAGAAATGCCCGCATTATTGATCAGGATATCGACGCTTCCAAATTCGTCGATCACTTTTTGCTCTGCGGCTTCGAAGGAAGCAAAATCCGTAATATCCAACGGTAAAACCAGGGTTTCCGTGTTACAATTTTCTTTTACTTTCCGCAAAGCTGTTTCATTTCGGCTGGAAAGCACTAATTTTGCATTTTTGTCGGCTAAAGCGTAAGATAAATGTTCTCCGATTCCCGAAGAAGCTCCCGTTATCCAGACGACTTTGTTGTCAACTAACATAAAAGCTGATTTTCGTTTTACCTGACAAGATACCATTTTAAAACTAAGAGATGAAGACCTTATACTTGATACGGCACGCAAAATCCAGTTGGAAAGATCCTGAACTAAAGGACATTGATCGCCCGCTAAATAAGAGAGGCCTGCGCGACGCCCCTTTCATGGCCGAGATGTTAGCCCATAAAACCCAGGGCCAATTAGATGCTATTATTACCAGTCCTGCCGTCAGGGCAGCTACTACGGCTGCTTATTTTGGAAAAGCTTTTGGCTTAACGCCCATTACGGAAGAAAAAATATACGACGCCTGGGAAACCGACATGCTGCAATTGATCCAATCCATTGACAATAAGCTTAATCAGGTCGCCGTCTTTGGACATAATCCGACATTTACCTCCCTTGCTAACCGGTTTTCTAAAACACACATCGACAACTTTCCTACTTGTGGGATCGTTAAGATTGAGGCTGACATCGATGATTGGAAAAATTTTTCATTCTTGGTCGGGGAAGTAACTGCTTTCTATTATCCCAAACAATTTCAATAAGCAGTCCTGATAAAACAGTGATCCTATGACAGATTCTATAATAAAACTACTAGTATTGACTACTGCACTATCCATCTCCAATTGCGGCAAAAAAAAAGAATTGCCCATTCCCAAAGAACAATTAATCAAGGTGCTGGTAGACATTCACCTGGCTGAAGGAGCCATGCAAACCATCACCCATGAGGAACTAACAGATAGTTTGACCAATGCTTATTATGACCAAATTTATGCCATGCATAATATCGATCAACAGCAATTTGAATCAACAATGGAACAATTGAGAGAAGATCCTTATATTTTATCTGATCTATATACCGCAGTTTTGGATACCATAAGTTTGAGAATGGAGAAAAATTAGCCTTTAATATTTCAGCATAGCTATTACTTTTTTTGTTAATTTACACAACAACAATTTTCCAATCGATGAAATCAGTTAAGATCTTAATCGTAGATGATGAACCTGACATTCTGGAGTTTCTACGTTACAATCTTGCAAAAGAAGGCTACGAAGTCCTCTTGGCCAATAACGGAGAGGATGCCCTAAAAATAGCCGAAGCCGAAATCCCCCAATTAATCGTCTTAGACATTATGATGCCCAAATTGGACGGTGTGGAAGTTTGCCGCCAGTTGCGTAACAAACCTGAATTCAACTCCACGATCATTGCCTTTTTAACCGCCAGAGAAGAGGATTATTCCCAAATTGCCGCATTGGATGTGGGAGGTGATGATTATATCACCAAACCGATCAAACCCAGAGTCTTCATCAGCCGGGTCAAAGCACTACTGCGCAGGCTCAATCAAAATGAAGATACTGAAAATGATATCCTCATCAAGGTAGGTGAACTGACTATTGATAAAGAAAGGGTTTGTGTCCAAAAAGGAGAGGACAATATAGAATTGGCCAAGAAGGAATTTGAACTATTACACTTGTTAGTTTCCAAACCCGGTAAAGTTTTTTCCAGAGAAGAAATTTTTAACAAAGTTTGGGGTACCGACGTAATAGTAGGTAATCGTACCATTGATGTACACATCCGCAAATTGCGGGAAAAAATTGGTGATTCTTATATTAAGACTATCAAAGGTATCGGCTATAAATTTGAATTTTAATGTCATTAAAAAACCCTACTCCGCATCAGATTGCATTGCGTTCTTCGTTTCGCATTGCATTGGTGATCGCTCTGATGTCCGTTTTTTTATTGTACTTTAATTTTTTGAACCCTGTTGTTTTCGGGTTAATCATAACAGGATTCGCTTTCCTGATGGCTTATTTTTTCATCCGCTATTATTTGAAAAAGTATATTCTGCGCAAGATCAAATTGATCTACAAACGGATCCACATGCGCAAGCTCAATAGTGAAGAGAAAAAGCAGGTAAGCAGCTTTGATTTTCGAACCAACATCATCGAAAATGTAGAAAATGAAGTAGAAGAATGGGCGCAAAATCAGGAAGCGGAATTAGAGCGTTTAAAATCATGGGCGGAGTACCGCAGAAAATATATCGGAGATGTTTCTCATGAACTGAAAACCCCCATTTTCAATGCACAAGGATATATTCATACTTTATTGGACGGAGCACTTTTCGACCAGAACGTTAACAGTGCATTTTTACAAAAAGCAGCTTCTAATATAGATCGCCTGCAAACGATCGTTGATGACCTGGAGTCCATTTCCCGTTTAGAGTCCGGGGAGTTGATATTGGACATGAGGAACTTCGACATCAAAGAACTTGCTCACGAAGTCTTTGGTGATTTGGCGATCAAAGCTGAGTCCAAAAATATTGATTTGTATTTTAAAGAAGGAACGGCCCAAAACTACCGAGTGCGGGCGGATCGCGATTATATCCGCCAGGTTTTGATCAATTTAATCGACAATTCCATTAAATACGGAAAGGAAAATGGACGAACCAAAGTTTCTTTCTACGATATGGATATCAATATCCTGGTGGAAATAGCGGATAATGGCATCGGCATCCCCAAAAAACACTTAAAACACGTTTTTGACCGTTTCTACCGGGTGGATACAAGTCGCTCGCGGGAACAAGGCGGTTCCGGATTAGGGCTTTCGATCGTTAAACACATTGTCGAAGCACATAATCAAACTATTAACGTCCGAAGCACATTAAATTTAGGGTCGACATTTGGGTTTAGCCTGGAAAAAGCTAGAAATTAAGTATTGCAATGCTGACAGCGAATGATATTTTTGTTCAATACGGTGATAGAATTCTTTTAGATCACATCAACCTGATCATTGGTCCAAAAGAGAAAGTAGGATTGGTAGGGCGTAATGGTGCCGGCAAATCCACAATCCTAAAGATCATTGCTGATCATCAAAGGCCAGATTCCGGTACCATCAGCCGACCGTCGGATACTACCCTGGGATTCCTTCATCAGGACATGGTCATTCCTATGGGGAAGACCGTGATCGCAGAAACGATGACCGCCTTCGCCACCGTCAAAGCTTTAGAAGCAAAAATCCAACAATTAAACGAGGCTATTGCTACCCGAACGGACTACGAAAGTGAGGACTACGCCAAATTACTGAATGAATTTTCCGACCTCAATGAACGCTATCAATTGCTGGGAGGAGAAGCAGCGGAAGGAGAAGCCGAAAAAGTATTAAAAGGATTGGGATTCAAGCAATCCGATTTTAACCGTCTTACCGATGAATTCAGCGGTGGTTGGCAAATGCGGATCGAACTGGCAAAAATGCTGCTCCAAAAACCTGATTATTTGCTACTCGACGAGCCTACCAACCACCTCGATATCGAATCCATCCTCTGGCTGGAAAGCTTCCTGGAGAATTATCACGGATCCGTCATCATAATTTCTCACGATAAACAGTTCCTGAATAATACGACCAAAAGAACCATTGAAATTGAACTGGGTAAGATCCACGATTATAAAGCGCCTTATTTGAAATACCTGGAACTCCGGGCCGACCGCAGAGCAAAACAATTGGCGGCATATTCCAATCAACAAAAAGCGATCGCCCAGAAAGAGAAAACGATCAATCGCTTCATGGCCAAAGCCACCAAAACCAAAATGGCTCAGTCAATGAAAAAGCAGTTGGACAAAATAGAGCGTATCGAAGTGGATATGGAAGACGCCAGTGCCATGAATATTCAATTTCCGCCGGCTCCAAGATCCGGACAGGTCGTTATTCAGGGCAAAAATATCGTCAAAAAATATGGCGACCTCCTAGTGCTGGATGGAGTTGACATTAAACTCGATCGCGGTGACCGGGTCTCTTTCGTCGGTCAGAATGGACAAGGAAAAACGACATTGGCCAAAATACTTATTGGCCAATTAGACCATACTGCGGGAGAAGTCAATCTCGGCCATAACGTACAAATCGGCTACTACGCACAAAATCAAGCAGATAACTTACACCCCAATTTAACCCTGCTGGAAACTATGGAACAGGCTTCTCCACCTGAAATGCGCACAAAACTACGCGCTATTTTAGGAGCTTTCCTTTTCAGCGGCGAAGATATCGACAAAAAAGTATCCGTTCTTTCGGGAGGCGAGCGAGCCAGATTGGCCCTGGCCTGTATGCTGCTAAGGCCTTTCAACCTGCTGGTGCTCGACGAGCCTACTAACCACCTCGACATTATCTCCAAAGATGTGCTCAAACAAGCGCTACAGGATTACGATGGTACTTTGATCATCGTCTCGCACGACCGGGATTTCCTCAGTGATCTGACCAATCGTACCATCGAATTCCGGGATAAACAATTGCACAACTACCTGGGCGACATCAACTACTTCCTGCAAAAGCGACAGCTTGACAATATGCGAGAAGTCGAACGTACCGCCAAAGCTGACAACAATAAAGATCAAACCAGGCAAAACGGGGCTACCCTAAGCTACGAAGAAAGAAAAAAGATCATGCGTTCCCTCAGTAATGTGGAAAAACGTATCGAGCGGCTGGAATCGCAAATTGAAACCATGGAAACTTCGATGGCCGATCCTGAATTTTATCAACAACCCGATGCGGATCAGCAAACCCAAAAATATCAAGACACCAAAGCAGAATTGGAAAGTGCAATGGAAGAGTGGGAAACGATCCAGGAAGAGGTAGAAGCTTATGGCCTGGGATAATGGTAGGGCGGAATTTATTCCGCAAAAAAAGGCACCCCTTACGGAGTGCCCTACACGTGTTTAATTGTTGGGTTGACTATTGGTATATTTGTTCTTATGACGGTAGTTTGGCCGCCAGGTCACAAATTGATCCTTAAAGCGAAATTTTTATGAAAATCATATTGTTCGGCTACGGCAAAATGGGTAAAACCATAGAACGACTTGCCAAGGCCCAGGGAGATGAAATTGTGCTCAAAGTAGATATCGACAATCGGGAGAACCTGCAGCCACAGGATTTGCAGGCCGGAGATGTAGTCATTGAATTTACCAACCCCGAAAGTGCTTTTGCAAACCTAAAGCTATGCCTGGAAGCTGGTTTGCCGGTTGTTTCAGGAACTACGGGCTGGTTAGATCGATTAGCAGAGGTGAAAGCCATCTGTCAACAATACCAGGGAGCCATGATCTATGCTTCCAATTTCAGCCTGGGCGTGAACGTCTTTTTTGCCTTAAATAAAAAACTGGCGGCTATCATGCAGCAGTTTGATCAATACCAGGTGGCATTGGAAGAAATCCACCACACCCAAAAACTGGATGCTCCAAGCGGTACGGCTATCACCCTGGCCGAAGGCATAATTGACGCCTACCCTGACAAGACAAATTGGATCAATGAAGGGACTACCAACCCTCAACTACTGCCCATTACCTCCAAAAGGATCGACCAGGTGCCCGGTACTCACACCGTGACCTACCAATCTGTTATTGACCAGATTACTATTCAACACAAAGCCCATTCGCGAGACGGATTTGCCGGCGGAGCCCTATTAGCGGCCAAGTGGCTGATCGGTAAACAAGGTTTTTATACGATGAATGATGTATTGGGCTTGTAGAGCTTAGAACAGTACAAAGCCAACCAATCATCTGCTATGACCATCAGCAACGTAAATGCCTTGCAGCTATTCCAGGTCTTCAGACAAGGAGCAACCATCCTTACGGCCGTTTTACTGGCGAAAAGCAGGCTGGATCCCCAACAAATTGGCGTTTACGAAATACTCCTTTACATTGGATATACGATCAGCTTTTTCTGGACGACGGGTCTCATCCAAGGTTTCCTTTCTCATTTCCCCAAACAGCCGCCCAACCAACAAGCTGCCTTTTTCTTTAATGCCTACATTACTTTTTTAGTGATCTCCGCCTTTCTTACGGGCATTTGTTTAGCATTTGAACCGGCAGTACTCACTTTTTTTACCCGGCAAGAAAGTTTACCCTATTTCTCTCTATTTGTTATCTACCTTTTCTTCAATTTACCTACGCTGCTGCTGGAATATTTTTTTTTATTGAAGAATTGGCCGAAGCTGATTCTTTTCTTCGGAATGCTGACTTTTGGCGTTCAGGTGATGGTAATAGTTGGTCCGATTTTCCTGGGATTCGGTTTTAAATATAGTTTTATCGGGCTTATTGTTCTCGCCGGACTTAAGCATATGATCCTCTTGGGGTTTCTACTCCTAAATGCTCAATTAAAGATAAGTTTCCCGCTTGTCCGCGAATGGCTCCTCCTTTCTTTTCCACTTCTTTTGTATGCCTTTATGGGAGGAGCTACGCAGGCATTTGACAACTGGCTCGTCAACTTCAAATACCCCGGCGACGAAGAGATATTTGCTATTTTTCGCTACGGCGCAAGAGAACTGCCATTAGCTATTACGTTGACCAGTACGTTCAGCAATGCACTTATTCCGGTGGTTGCGGAGAATCTCACTAAAGGTATGCGGACGATCAAACAGCGCTCCATTAAACTTATGCATTTGTTGTTTCCGGTCAGTATAATGCTGATGTTAACTAGCCGGTGGTTATTCCCGGTCGTTTTCAATCCCGTTTTTGCAGCCAGTGCTGTCATTTTTAATGTACTTATCCTGATTACGATCAGCCGGTTGATCTTCACCCATACCATCCTGATCGGAATAGGAAAAAGTCAGGTCATGGTATATGTTTCTCTGATTGAACTGGCCATCAATGTGATCGCCAGTTTATGGTTGGTAGAATATTACGGCTTGTGGGGGATTGCTATGGGCTCGGTAATTGCTTTTACCATGGAGAAAGTTTTACAAGTCTGTTATTTGTGGTGGACCCAGGGAATCGCTATCCAACAGTATTTACACCTGAAGTGGTTTGTTTTTTACAGTGGTTTGTTGCTATTGAGTTTTGCCGTTAGCTTGTAGGTGTCACCTCGAAGCGCTCATCCAGCTCGCCAGTTTATACAGCACCCTGGCGCCTACATTGCCATCCCACTCATTGCCCAGACCAGCCACTTCGCATAGATCAAAACCAATGATCTCACGACCGCTACCCACTAGTTTTTTGATCAAATACATCGCTTCCTGAAACTGCAAACCTCCCGGAACCGGGGTGCCTGTATTCGGACACAATGCCGGGTCCAATCCATCAATATCAAAACTGACATATACTTTCGGGGACAAGGGAGCGATTACATTCTGGCAAAGTACATCAAAAGGTACTCCTTGATACTGCTGTTCCCGTAGATCCTGATCAAAATACACGGTAATGGAATCTTCCCTTTCCGCCAGTTGTTGTTCCGCATCGCACCAATCCCGAATGCCTACCTGCACCAAATGATCGATAGGGTCGATTGCCATTGCATTGTAGAATATGGAGGCATGAGAATAGACAAACCCTTCGTAAGCTTGACGCAAATCCATATGCGCATCGATCTGTAGTATGGAGAATTGTTCGTGACGTTCGGCTAAAGCTTCCAGGAAACCTAAGGGAACGCTGTGCTCCCCTCCAACTATTCCTACCATTTTACCTTTGTCGAGCAATTGCCCGGTTTCCTGCCTCACCCACCCTTTTAATTTTGCGGAAGTATCATTAACTTCTGCAAGGATAGCCTGCATTTCCGAACGATCTTCCACCCTGCCTCCCCCTTCCAAGAACTCAATGTATTGCCTGGCCTTGGGGCGAAGCTGTTCGTTTCTTTCTAACCAGGCTACCGGTGAAGGGCGTAAAAATATCCCCTTTTTCCAGGCATCCGGAAGGTCTAAATCGGCTAAATCCAACTGAGAAGATGCCTCCAGGACATTCTGTGGGCCGGAAGCAGTACCAGGCCGGTAGGAAGTGGTTACATCCCAGGGAACTGAAACTAATACGATGTTGGCATCAGTCTCCTGAAAGGGCAATCCAATAAAATGGTCATTTTTTAGCCCTACTCCATTGGGATCAAAAGTTGACTGGCTCATTTGCTTTCATTGTTGTTCTAAAAAGGTAAATTTAGTTACTTTTGTTGTTCAAAATAAAAAACATGTCAAAAGTATTGATCATTGGAGCCGGTGGAGTTGGCAGGGTAGTTACTTATAAATGCGCCCAGCACCCGGAAGTGTTTTCTGAAATTTTACTGGCTAGCCGTACCGAATCAAAGTGCCAGCAAATTGCTGATGATGTAATGCGGGATACTGGCTTTACCAAAATCCAGACAGCAGCAGTAGATGCAGAAAATGTACCGGAATTGGTCGCTTTGATCCGTTCTTTTGGCCCGAAAATGGTAATTCACGTAGCACTTCCCTATCAGGACCTGACCATCATGGATGCCTGCCTGGAAACGGGCGTCCATTATCTCGATACCGCCAACTATGAACCCAAAGACGAAGCCAAATTCGAATACAGCTGGCAATGGGCCTACCACGATCGCTTCAAAGCCAAAGGCCTCATGGCTTTATTAGGTTGTGGATTTGATCCCGGTGTGACCGGTGTGTTTACCGCACGGGCCGCCAAACATTTCTTTGATGAGATCCACTACCTCGACATTGTCGATTGCAATGCCGGAGATCACGGTAAAGCATTCGCTACCAACTTTAACCCGGAAATCAACATCCGGGAAGTGACCCAAAAGGGCAAATACTACGAAAACGGGGAATGGATAGAAACTGAACCGCACGCCATCTCCGCTATGCTGACCTACCCGGAAATTGGTCCTAAAAAGTCTTTCTTGATCTACCACGAAGAATTGGAGTCATTGGTCAAGAACTTCCCCTCTATTAAAAGAGCCCGGTTTTGGATGACCTTCAGTGATGAATACCTTACACACTTACGCGTTATTCAAAATATTGGCATGGCCCGGATCGATCCGGTTATGTACAAAGGTGTTGAAATTATCCCTTTGCAGTTCCTGAAAGCAGTTCTTCCCGACCCTGGTGAGCTGGGAGAGAACTACGAAGGCCAAACCTCCATCGGTTGTCGCATCAAGGGACTGAAAGATGGTATTGAACGCACTTACTATATCTGGAATAATTGCAGCCACGAAGAAGCCTACAGCGAAACCGGTGCGCAAGGTGTTTCTTACACTACGGGGGTTCCCGCCATGATCGGTGCCATGATGATGCTAACGGGAAAATGGAAGGGGCAAGGAGTTTTTAACGTCGAAGAATTCGATCCTGACCCTTTTTTGGAAGAATTAAAACAAGGCGGGCTACCCTGGCACGAAAAAACCAATATAGATCTGGAGTTATAAATGTATTCACTACACAATCTTAAACATGGAAAAAATAAAAGTATCCGGCAAAGTAGCTTACCAAAATTTAGGTACCGGTTTCTGGGGCATCATCGGCAACGACGGTAAAAAATGGCGCCCCGTTAACATGCCGGAACAATTAAAGACAGAAGGTAAACCGGTCATTATCACGGTGGAAGAGATCCATGATGATTTTTCGATAGAGATGTGGGGAACAACGGTTAAGATCATTCGGTTTGAAACCTGATTTTGAGAATTGAAAAGTAGGGGTTGGGAGCGTCAATACTTCCAATTTCTCGTTCTTCATTGCTAAATTCTCAACCCAAAATATCCTACCTTTGCGCACTCAAACCTTAAAGGTGCCGTTTATTAGTTGTTTTCATAGAAAAGAGGCTGCTTTTTTGGTCTATTTGCAATCATACAATTCAGGAGCCTAACTTAATTGGACTTTTGACGCTAGACACTAGATTCTAGACAACAAAACGCTGATATTCAATGGATATCAATTTTTCAGAATCAATAAATTTCCGTTGATTGTCAATTAGTTAGAATTTTTAGTCTAACTTCTAGAG
>CAZHNG010000073.1:0-22874 GCA_964533785.1 uncultured Saprospiraceae bacterium
TATCTATACAGTAAAAGACCAAAAACTGCGTGGCTTACCGGTAGCCAAAAAACCACTTGTCGTGCACTTTAGCATAGATATCATGGGAGAAACATTCGACCTGAGCAGAGAAGTCGTTTTCAAACGCAATGATCCGGTCGATGGTGAAGTATACCGCCCATTTGAAGTATTACCGCCGGTAGTGGTCAACCTGGAAGAGAAAGTATTATTATTCGGTGACAACATCACCAAAGAAGCACACCTTGTCGTTAAAGCCGGCAAGGATAATGTTAAGACAACCGTCAGTATTGAACTACCCGCAGGATGGGAAATGGAACCTCAGCAACAAGTAGTAGAATTGACTTTCAAAGGGGAAGAAGAAAGAGTAGGTTTCCAGATCACGCCTCCCGCTACTCAAAGTGAAGGATACATGAAGGCATTCGCCACCATCAACGGCCATGCGTACCACCAGGAATTGGTTACGATCTCTTACGACCACATTCCTACCCAAACGATTTTGATGGAAAGTAAGGCCAAAGTGGTAAGAGTAGATCTGAAACGCAAAGGAGAAAATATCGGATACATCATGGGAGCGGGTGATGCTCTTCCGGAAAATTTACGCCAGGTAGGATACCAGGTCACTGTTTTAGAAGAAAATGAAATTAACCTGGACAATCTGAAATCCTTTGATGCCATCATCATGGGGGTAAGAGCTTACAATACCATTGACCGCATGAAATTCTACCAGCCGGTATTGATGGATTACGTTAAAGAAGGCGGTACAATGATCGTACAATACAATACCAACCGCGGCTTGAAAATATCAATGGAGGAAATTGGTCCTTATCCCTTGACGATCTCCCGCGACCGGGTGACCAAGGAGGAAGCGGAAGTCCGCTTTTTGAGTCCCGACCATCCGGTGTTAAATTTTCCAAATAAAATTACGACCGAAGATTTCGACGACTGGGTACAAGAGCGTGGATTGTATTTCCCTAATGAATGGGATGATCAATATACGGCCATCCTTTCGGCAAATGACCCCACCGAACCGGGCAGAGACGGAGGTTTGCTGGTTGCTGAATACGGGGAAGGGCATTACGTGTATACCGGTTATTCTTTTTTCCGGGAATTTCCTGCCGGCGTTGCGGGTGCTTACCGGTTGTTTGCCAATATGATCGCGCTGGGGAATAGTGAGAAGCCGTAGGTTAAGTTCCTCTGGTAGACAGGTAAGTTTTGAGAAGCAGGTTTCTCACAAGTCTATTAGCATTCCACTCATTTTCAGGGAAGCCCAACAGCAATTTCTCATGTAGAGTGTGCATGTATAGCCACTAAAACACAAAAGCACAAAATTCCCCGAAATTTAGTGTGGGTTCAGTGCTTTTGAGTCGATAGCTATCGGTTTAGTGCGGAGAAGAGTATTTTACTTGTAATCACATAGGTAATTGCCGAAATTAAGTAGCTCCCCTCCACCAAAGAAGCAGCGAAGGGAGCTATGACCAGGATAACTTTTTATTGACGATTCAGTTTTAATCCATTCTTTTTCATGGAAGCAGACCCTGAAGGAACTGCAATACTGAATTGCTGAACCGGATCGTATTTTCCTTTGTGGTTTAGTCCGATTAACTCCAATTGAATATCTTTTGTTTTCGCATTTTCACCAAAGTTATCAATGATCTCCAGGATGTCCGGATGGATATTTTTGGCTTTGTGAGCATCAATGATTACAGTAGAACCTTCGGGCATATGATCCAAGGTTCTCAGGATGCTTACTTTATTCAGAAAGCTCACATCCTCAGACAATTCTATTCTAATTGGTTCTCCTTCTACATAGTCTTCAGGGTTGAAGTGGTAAGGGACTTTGTAGTTGTTCCAAAGAATGTACATGATTGCAACTACCATACCCAAACCAATGCCGATCAACAGATCTGTAAATACAATGCCTAGAATAGTTACTATGAATGGAACGAACTCTGATGCACCCTTGAAGTACATTTCTTTGAAGAGAACTGGCTTGGCTAATTTATAACCTACCAGGAAAAGAATGGCGGCAAGACTAGCCAGAGGTATTAAATTCAACAACATTGGAATAGACATAGCACTCACCAATAACAAAATACCGTGGATAAAAGCGGAAGCTTTGGTTTTACCACCAGATTGGATATTCGCCGAACTACGGACGATCACCTGCGTCACGGGTAAACCTCCGATCAAACCGGAGATCATGTTACCTATTCCTTGTGCTTTTAATTCAAGGTTAGTAGGGGTTACCCGCTTTTGGGGATCTAATTTATCCGTTGCTTCTACACAGAGCAGGGTCTCCAGACTGGCTACTACGGCAATGGTTAAAGCCACCGTATAAACATGTGGGTTAGCCAATTGACTGAAGTCAGGTAGAGTAAATAACCCTAGGAATCCCATAAAAGAATCTGCTACCGGAATGTTAACCGTCTGATCACCTTTCAATGCCAATCCTGAGTCATTGGCAAAAACTATGTTTAAAATAATTCCCAGTACTACGGCCACTAATGGCCCTTGAATGATTTTAGTAAAAGAGAGCTTTTTCATAAAAGATTGTTCCCACAGAATCAATACTCCCAGGGAAACGGCTGCGATAATCAATGCTCCGGGACTGATAAAATTCAGCATATTACCAACCTCAGAAAAAGTGGTCTGACCATCGATCTGCATGAAGGCAAAATCTCCTTCCGGATCTTTATCATAGCCGAAAGCATGCGGGATTTGTTTTAACACAATAATGATCCCAATACCCGATAGCATCCCTTTAATTACAGAGGATGGGAAATAATATCCAATGACCCCTGCCTTGACAAACCCCAGGATCAATTGAACAACACCGGCAAGTACTACCGCTAATAGAAAAGTCTCAAAAGCTCCTAATTCTTGAATAGCCGTCAATACAATAACGGCAAGTCCCGCTGCCGGCCCGCTCACCCCTAGTGGAGAGCCACTTAATAAGGCAACCACCGTACCCCCTACTATTCCGGCAATAATACCAGAAAAAAGCGGCGCCCCGGAGGCTAATGCAATTCCTAAACAAAGTGGTAAAGCCACTAAAAATACGACGATACTCGCCGGAAAATCACTGCGTAAATTCGCAAAAAATCCTTCTTTTTTTACTGCGTTCATTTTTTTTAAGATTCAGGCTTAATTATATAATTGGTAATTGATAGTGTATAATATATTGCGTTAGATATACATGCAATAACTGGACATTCCCCTTGACAGAAGCACTGCAAGACTGTATTCGTTGACTCAACTATTGTATAAAATGGAAATTAAACGACCTCGGGTGGTGGCGTTTTTATGTCGTGATAAGTATTCATAGACTTAAATGAGAAAGGAGTAAACCGATCCGTAGACTTGGTGTCACTCAGCAACGGACCAATTTTATTATGAAGAAAGTCATCCATATTAACTTCTTCGTTAACTTCTTTTTTTTCTGCTTCGCCGTCTTTTTCACCACACTCGGTTATTTCTATCTGGTCAATAGCATTACTGTCAAATAAATCAAACAAGATACCTGAAGAACCTAGTATCAAAAGACATAACAACATTGACGTTATATTGATAGATTCAACCTGTTTCATTCTAATTGACATGATTTGCAGTTGTGTAAACTTTTTCTCCCAAAAGACTTAGCGTTAACCCCTCATAAAATTCACTAACCGTATCTTCCCCTTCAGATGTATTGGTCAATTCCGGTAGGTATTCCGAAAAATAACGTTGACATAAGGCTCCCTCAATGATTGAGGAGGCCAACATTCTCGGATAGGCATACTCCGGATGTATTTCTAATACGATTTCCTCCAGTAATTCTACAATATGCTTATACCCTGAGACAACCAATCCTTTGTTGTCCTTAGCGAATTTCTTGGCATACTTGATTTTGGAAGAATCATTTACCACGATGTTGTACAATTTGCAAACATCAAGGTCGGTATAGTTCACTTCATTTTCCACTGGTTGGGTTAACAGGGCCATAGCTCTGCGCAACCGTTCTTTCGGACATTGAATGTTTGTCAAACGCAACATCATTTGGTATGCCATCCAATTCCAATACCAGGATACCAAATAGAGTAACAGTTTGTACTTGCCGTCGAAATACCTATAGATCGAAGCTTCCGTAGAGGTTATGGCTTTGCTCAACTTGCCAAAAGAAAAGCTGTCAAAACCTTTTTCATCAATTAAATCAATACTCTTTTCAATGATCTTTTGGCCAAGCTCGCTCGATTCGGGATTTTTTAAATAAATATCCTCATCAACCTGAATACTGACTCTGAATGAAAACTTGTGCATTCGATGGTGTTATTTAGAAATACGATAGTCTTACTATTGTAAAAGTAAGAAATACATCCCGAATATCAAGGCAAACTTCAGGAAAATTAAGTTTTAATATTGCTTGCAAGAAATGAAACTTTGCAGCAAAATGATGATTTTGCCCAACGTTCGTGAAAGCGTTCACGAAAAAAACCTTGAAGAAGATTCCTTGGTTCTCCAATAATAGTTATATACAAGAAGAAAAAGATTTGAAAGAATTTAAAAAGATGCTGTAGTCTGTTTAATTTGAGGATTGCCTCTGCTAATAGCCATGGTATCATGCCATTGAAAAAATCACCCCACTCAAGTCCACATAAAATTCACAAGCCCTTATTATTTGTCCGACCGGACATTGCTCATCCCGCATATGGGCCTGCCGGTAATCTCCCGGGCCAAAACCAATGGTAGGTATTCCCATACTCACGGGAGTTACGGCGTTAGTGCTGAAGTCCCAATAATCGAATTGTGAAGGCTCTTTGCCGAAGCATTTTTGATAAGCTATGATACAGGCTTGAGTTAATTCACATTCCCGGTCAATTTTCCAGGCCGGGTGAAAAGGCTTATAGTGGATTTCCAATCCCTTCCAGCTTTTCGTTTTAAGCGTACCAATTTTCCATTCGGCGTGCTTGTCCTGGATCAATTTCTCCATCTCTCGTTGGATATCCGCTTTCGTCTCCCCGAGGATCATCCTCCGGTCCAGGTAAATTTCACATTGTGTGGGTACCGCATTTAAAGAAGCGCTTTGGCTACTGATCTTCGATAAAACCAAGGTACCCTTCATATTATTCTTTTCCGGCAATTCGGTATTAAGTTTTTCTACCTCCTGAATGATTTTGGCCATTTCGTAAACGGCATTCCTGCCTTTTTCCGGGGCAGCGCCGTGCGCAGAGACCCCTTGGGTAGTAATAGCCACCTGTGCTTTCCCCTTGTGGCCGAGAGTAATGTTATTGTTCGAAGGCTCGCAAATCACGACGTAGTCCGGCGTTATACTGAATTCCTTAAAAAGGTGTTTCAAATTTTCACCGTCGCAGTCTTCCTCGTTAACGGTTGTTGAAACCAGGAGCGTTTTGTCGGTAGTATAGTTCTTTTGTTTTGCAATGGCACCGGCATAAACGGAGGCTGCTACGGCAGATTTCATATCGACCGCTCCCCTACCCTGCAACCAACCGCTTACGATCTGTCCACCAAAAGGCGGAAAAGACCATTCTTTTTCATCATGAACGGCCACCGTATCTACGTGTGCATCAAAAAGCAAGGTCTTTTTTCCTTTGCCAATCCGGCCCAAGACATTGCCCATTGCGTCGATGCGGACTTCGTCGTAGCCCAGTGCTTTCATTTTTTGTGCAACAAAACGAATCGCTTCTTCTTCCTGGCTGGAATAACTTTGAATGCGCACCAGCGCTTGGGCAAATTCCAGTATTTCACTTTGAATTGATGAGGAGAAGGTTCGGGAAAGATCGGGATTCATATTTACTTTATTAATTTCGGTGCCAGAAATACGGTGAAAACAAAATCAAGATCGTAAATAATTCCAAACGCCCCAAAAGCATCAAAAACACCAATACCCATTTTCCCACTCCGGGAACAGCAGCAAAATTATCCATCGGCCCCAGTTCACCAATAGAAGGCCCTACATTCCCCAGGGAAGTAGCGACTGCCCCAACAGAGGCGATTAAAGGTTGCTCAAAATCCTTCAATACGATCGTCATGATGATCGAGCCCAGAACGAATAGCATGAGGTAAAACAGCAAAAAGACCAGGATATGGGTCAGAATGCGGGGGGCAACCACATTTTTATCGATTTTCGTACGAATGATGGCTTTGGGGTGCAGCAATCTTTTTAGCTCCAAAAATGAATTCTTAAAAAAGACGAGATGGCGAATAATTTTTATACCTCCACTGGTCGATCCGGCGCAGGCACCACTAAATAACAAAATGAAAAAAAGCAAGGTCAAGGCAGGATACCAGGAAGTGTAATCCGCCGAAACGAAACCCGTTGTCGTAATAATGGAAACAATTTGAAAAACCGCCTCGCGAAAAGATCTTTCGAAAGTATTTTCAGTTGCTTGAAATACGGCTACCGATACCACAATGATCAAAAATAGCACCAGATAAAGATAGGTCTTGAATTCATCGCTACCCCATACCTTTTTAAAATTACCTTTCAAACCATAATAGGTCACCGTATAATTGATACCTGCAACAAACATAAACAGAGCAATTACATAATGAATGGCCGGATTTGCAAAGTGAGCAATACTGGCATTCTTAGTAGAAAAACCTCCGGTGGCCATCGTAGTCAAAGCATGGTTAATAGCATCGTAAAAACTCATTCCGCATAATAGCAAGATAACCGTCAGCAGTGCAGTAAGCCCCAGATAAATGAACCACAACCTTTTGGCGGTTTCCTTGATCCGCGGGTGGATTTTATCTGAAGTAGGGCCCGGTGCCTCAGCAACGAACAGTTCTACACCTCCGATACCTAATAAAGGAAAAATGGCTACGGTTAACACGATGATCCCCATACCTCCGAGCCACTGCGTTAAACTACGCCAAAACAAGATACCCTTCGGCACGGCTTCTATATCGTTGATCACCGAAGCACCCGTTGTTGTCAAACCGGATACGCTTTCAAAAAGGGCATCCGACATATCAGGTAATACGCCACTAAGCAAGTAAGGTAAGGTGCTGAAAACGGCAACCGTAAGCCAGCCCACTGCGACGATCAAAAACCCTTCTCTTTTCCCTATTTTTTTATCGGTATTACGACTTAAGAACCAAACAATGGCTCCTGTCAGCATGGTTATTGCCGCGGCAAAGAGAATAGGTCTTGCATCACTGCTTCTGTAATAGAGTGAAAATGGAAGGGTGCTACACATTACACCACCTAAAATAACCAATAATGCACCGATTACATTAAGAACAATTCCTGGCTTTACCACTATTTAAATATTTCTTCTACTTGATGAATGGCCTCGGGTAAGGCCAGCACAATGACCTTATCGTTAATTTCAAAGTAAAAATCCCCATCGGGAACAAAGCTCTTTTCCCCTCTTATTATCCCAGCAATGATCGATTTTTGGGGAAAATGCAGATCTTTAATGGGATGGTTCAGCAACCGGTTTTTTTTGTGAATTTCGAATTCGATAATTTCGGCATCAACGCCGTGCAAACTCGCAATGGCCTCCACTTTTCCTTTTCTTACAAAACGAAATATATTATTAGCAGCGATCAACTTTTTGTTGATGATGGTATCTATACCAATATTTTGCGAAATACGGGTGTAGTTGACATTTTCGACCAAAGCAATGGTCTTGTAAACGCCTATTTCTTCCGCCATCAGACTAGTGATAATGTTAGTCTCGGAGTTTGGTGTCAATGCGATAAAAGCATCCATTTTTTCCAACCCTTCTTCTTTAAGGGCATCGACATTACTTGGATCGGCATGGATAACCAGGCTCTTGTTGAGCTGCTCCACGAATCTCTTTGCCCTCTGTTCGTCTTCCATTACGACCGTAACGGAGTATTTACGCTCTAATTGTTGCGCAGTTCTCAACGCCAACGGAGTACCACCAATGATCATAACATTCTTGATGGTTTTCAATTGTTTACCGACAAATTTCATAGCCACTTCCAAAGAGCAGCTATGGGTGGATATATAAAGATGATCACCTTTTCTTAGGATGGTATCGCCACTCGGAATAATGGTATCGTTTGCACGTAATAATGCGATGCCTCTGAAGTTAAAGTCTTCCGCCAGTGAATCAATATAAGCGATAGAATGGTTGATCAAAGGACAAGTGGTATCGAGCGTAAAACCAACAACGGATATTTTTCCGTCCTCAAATTCGAAAAGGTCAGTGAAAGAAGCGCGTTGTAATAGTCGCTCAATCTCCAGTGCGGCCAGCTTTTGAGGAGAGATGAGCACATCAACCCCCAGTTGTTTGAATTTTTCTTTATGATTTTCTTCCAGGTGTTCGGGATTGGATATCCTGGCAATGGTATTTTTCGCGCCCTGTTGCTTGGCTAAAATAGCGGCCAGCAGATTCGTCTTTTCGGTAGTCGTAACAGCGATAAAGAGTTTGGCCTTCTTAATATTCGCTTGTTCCAAGACCTGGAAAGAAGTCGCATCCCCCCTAACCGTCAGTACATCTAAATGCCGGTTAACATGAGAAAGTACCCTCTCGTCAGTATCGATAAGGGTGATATCCTGGTTCTCTTTAGTCAGCAATTCCGCTAAATGAAAGCCAATAGCGCCCGCTCCGGCAATAATTATTTTCATTGCTTTTTGCCCGTTTGAAAATGGACCTTAGTCCTGGTCACTTTAATAAATAAAAACTTCTACCGATACCCTTCACGTGAATCAAAATAAAGACCACAACAAAGGATATATAAAATACTTTCTTGCGAATAAGTTCACAAATATGAGAAACATTAGGAATAAATGAATGGTAAATGGAAGATGTTGAAAAAGAAAAGTTGACTATTTCTCGATCAACTTAAAGGCAAAGAACTCCATCATTTTCACTACGTCTCCTTCGAGGTCATCGCTTTTGCAACTGACATCAGTAAGAGAGGGAAGATGTTGAGCAAAATAAATATGATTGTTGCTCATCTCCAGCAGTGTACTGGCTAAGGCACTCGGGTAAGGGAATTCAGGGTTGGCTTCAAGGATAATAGCTGCAATTTTTTTGCTGAGGGATTTATAGGTTAAGAAATAGCCTTTTTTGTTTTCTTCGTCCACCTGCTTAATGTGGTACGCTTTGGTACCTTCGCTCAATACAATGCGGTGTAAAGCATCCCGGTCAATGTATTCCGCCGGCGTACTCAAGCGAATACTGTCCATAATAGTTTTTAAAACGATGCTTAACTTTTCTTTGGGATCAGTGATGTTCATGGCGTTGAAATCGATACGAAATTTCATCCATTCCCAATACCAGGACAATAAATACACCAAAAAAATGTGCTTATTTTCAAAATAACGATAGATGGAAGCTTCAGTAGAACTGATGCGGTCGGCTAATTTTTTGAAGGTGAAATCCTCCAACCCTATTTCATCGATCAAGAGAATACCGTGTTCGATAATCTTTTTCCCTAATTTGGTTTCCTTAGGATCTCTTAAATAAAGACCTTCATTGACGGTTATTTGGATAGATACGGCCATATTAAATCATTTACCTTTATTCGACAAATATAGCGCCTATCTTGAAAAGTAGTAAGGCTATCTTTTTCATGCTTAGGATTGTACGACATCTTCGACATTTGCTTTTAGGTATTGAAGACATTCGGAAAAGTTTGCAAATAGGTGTTCAGGGGGAACCAAATTAGGAATGATATCAATAGCTTCCATTCTGAGTTGTGGTTGTTCCCTTAACCCAACTATGAGAATGATGATCCCATTTTTCACCATATCGATCAACACGTCTTCCAATGCATAAACCCCTGACTGATCAACGTAGGCTACTTTATCCATACGTATGATCAGGTGAGTAGCAGTGGTAGGAATCTGTTTAGCCAATTCCTGAAAGTTATTCGTACTACCGAAGAAAAGGGGGCCGTACAAATGTTTAATGTAAACTTCTTCTTTTAAGTTGGATGGCAATTCTAATTCATCACTCCATTGCATGCCTGGTATTTCTTCAACCTTCTCGAGGGTTCTTATTTTAGAGTTTTCCGCTGCTATATCACCAACCCTCTTCATAAAGAACAAGGCTGCTGCGATCATTCCTATTCCAACGGCAAAAACGAGGTTCCAGAAGGTCGCCAGCAACATCACGCCGAACATAATAAATATCTCTTGATTAGAAGTTTTTGGTATGGCCTTCAGTCCCTTGTAATCCATCACTCCAATACCTACGGTGATCAGAATACCTGCTAATACAGCTGCCGGTATCTGGGAAGCTATGGGGCCGAGCGCCAGTAAAATGAACAATAAAAGCAGACCAGCAATCATTCCGGATATACGGGTTTTCCCGCCGGAATTGATGTTCACAACCGTTCTGATGGTAGCCCCAGCTCCGGGAATACCGCCAAAAACAGCGGATATACTGTTTCCTAGCCCCTGTCCGATCAATTCCTGATTCGGGTCGTGTTTCGTCCTTGTCATGTTATCCGCTACGATCGAAGTCAGCAACGAATCAATAGCCCCCAGTAATGCCAAAGAAAAGGCTGAAAACAAATAAGGCGAAACCTGGGAAAGACTAAAATCGGTAAAGATCTCTAACCTTAAAACCGGAAAACCAGCAGGTATTTCCGGGATTGGACGATAGTTAATGACCCCTTGTACACTCAGCAGGTAAGCGCCTGCCGATACCATTTAACAAGGCCACTAAAGTACTGGGAATAGCCCTTGTAATTCTTTTAAATCCGTAAATGATCGTGATCGTTAATATAGCGAGGATAAACTCCGTCCAGTTGATATTCATTACGGCTTTTCTTAAATACCGGATAGCTCCCATGACACCTGAAGCATCTTTAGAGGCCAAGACCTTCGCTTCGATTAAAATTTCTTCTTCCGTTATTTGTTCCGCTCTTCTAATCGTTTCTCTAAAATCCTCCAACACCAATATCCCTTCTTCTGCTTCATCTCTTAAGATCTTTTCCAACAAGACATCCTCCGCTTGTGGTTTAAATTGATCTATCAGCTCGGTATCCTCTCCGGGGTAATAACCTAAAGAAGGTAAAAGCTGGGTGATGATAATGATAACGCCAATAGCAGTCATAAAACCAGACACTACCGGATAGGGAATATACCGGATATACTGCCCAATTCCAGTAACCCCCAGAATGACCAACATGATACCGGCCATAAGAAAAACGGTTAAAATAGCAGGAAGTGCCTGGTTAATATCTCCGTTATTTGTTTGAAGGGTACTCGCGACAATGAGCATACTCACCGCCGTCATCGGGGCAGTAGGCCCGGAGATCTGAGTAGGGGTTCCTCCAAAAAGAGCAGCAAAGAATGCTGTAAAAATAGCACCGTACAGCCCGGCATCCGGCCCTAAGCCAGAACTCAATCCAAAGGCCAAGGCTAAGGGTAAAGCCACTATTCCCGCCGTAAGTCCTCCGAAAAAATCTCCTTTTATATACGAAAAATCAAATTGGAATAACCGCTTCATTTAATACTATGACTTTGTATTTGTAGAGTAAACCTATCAAAATTGTTTGGTATTGTCTTATGCAATATAATAAAAACTATTGTATTTGAAAGATTAGTTTACACGTTACAGTTTCTCTAAAAACTCACTTTTCCCCTTTCTCCCCAAACAACTTTGAATAATCCAACGCTTCCAGATCATCGATCCCCATTTTCTTCAATTCTCTGCGGTTGTTTTTCATTCCAACACTACTTACCAAACCACTCAATAATCCTTTGACTGTTAAATTGACAAACGCTTTCCTCTTGTCACGCTCAAAGTATATGGTACCTACTTCCTTGGTTAAGAAGCTCGGATTTCGGGATTTCACCAAACGATTAGCCCAAAAGGTAAGAATGGTGTTACCGAGGTTACCTTTGTTCTGGTCATTTTTGGGAAGGATCTGGAACCGGAGCTTCTTGTATTTAAAGAACATATTGCCGATAGCGTAATCTTCATTCGCCACCATATCGAACTCAATCAATTGACTCTCTCCTTCATTAACCTGTATCCTGGCAGCCGGTGTTAGTACCTGGTTAAGGACCGGCAGTTCGAACTCCCTGACCAGACCTTTCACTTCGTAGCTATTCAGCGTATCATTCATATCAAATATAGCCTGAATGGCAAAATTAGCTTCATCGTACAAGCTCCCCGTGCCATTCAATAAAACCGGACTTTCGAAAGTTTCCGGTTGATTGGAAAGCCCCCGGACAGTAGCATTTATATCGTTTATTTCAACTTTGGAAATTTCATCCGATCCCTGTGGTAATGCCCGAAAAATAACCTGCCCATCAAAAGTGAGAGAATCTAAAGAAAAAGGATAAGGGATTGCTTTTATCTCTTCCTGTACCAAAGGTTGATAACGCTCCTCAGGCAAATTATTTTCATCATTAAAAATGAAGACCCTGGCCTTATGGAACGATACCTTACTGATATCTAAAGGTTTTTCAAATAACTGTTGCGGACTAAAATCATGAACCACCATGCTATCCGTTATTACCGTAAAGTAATCTTGCCGATGATCCAGCATAGCGGAATACTCCATATTGGTATAACGGGGTTGCACTTGTATGTATTTGTTAACCAGCCTTTTCTCAGCTGATTCGTAATGAAGCGATTGACAAAGGTTATATTCATCATATCGGCCAAATTGAAAAGCCATTTCCTTCAAATTCAGGGAAAGCCGGCCGTAAGTATCGTCCATCTGGTTCCACCTGACTGTTGAATCCAGGTTTAACTCTTCTATCCCAATACTCAAACCGTGAATATTGATCAACCGCTCTAATTGCAGGCGCAAGTCAATCGTTTCGATGTTAAAGTCATTCACCGCCAGCCGATCAAAATGAGTATCGATGTAATGCTTTGATTTTTTCGAAGCGGTGCTGTCCAATTGGGGAATGGTCACGGCCAGATCCATTTGCTTTATCCGAAAGTCATCCAACAACAAGGCATTTTGGCTGAACAGTGGTTCGATTTTTAAACCTTCAGCCCGCAGGCCAAAAAGCGTAGAACGCACCTTTTCTTTTTGGGGGGTTAACGTAAAATTCAGCTCATCCAACCCAAAAGAACATAAAGTGTCTGCTTCCAGGTTGAAAGCGGTAAAGAATGAATTCCAACCAGGCTGTCGAACACGAATACTGTCTTTTGCCTTAAACTGAAGGGTTCGGTAATATTCCGTAAGCTTGGTTATTTCAAAAACATCACGGTGGTTTTCAACTCCGTTTACCATCAGGTCAAAACTTGGCACTACCAGGGAGAAAGTATCTCCTTGCTCCCAGGTCACCGCAGCGTCGTTAATCAACAAGGTATCCACTTGCACCATTGGCAGGTCGCCTGCCGGATCATGAGATTTTGAAACTTTTGGATCCTTTTTTCGAATACTGATCTTGCTTTCCGGACGGTTGATCGTGATTTTATCCGCGATAATAGTTTTGTCTTTGAGCAAAGTGCTGCGATCCAGGTTAAAAACCTTCAATTGGGGCACAACAATAGGATGTAACACTTCCAGGGTGTCGTATTGTGGCAACAATTGGAGATTATCAAATTGATAAGAGCTGGTACCAATTTGCGCTAATCCCTCAATTTGAATGCGGTGGGAAAGGTCTTCACTCGAAAAAAAGGCGGGGCCGGTCTGAATACTCCAAATATCATAAGTAGCCGTATCTAAATCGATATTGGTATCCAGTTTTTGTACGTTGAAAAAAGTGCCATTACCAAAATCTACGGTTGCCCAGGCATTCTGAACGCGAATATTATCCGTTTGAAACGGAAAATGCGGGCCAGCAACCTTGTCCTGATTGGAAGGATCAACCGATAATTTCAGGTTTACATCAGGCCTGAAGACCACCGTAGAATCAAATTCGACCTGCATGGCGATCAGACTATCCAGATCCGTATTGAAAACATTGATCCTCTCAATTTCCGAATCCAGTTCTCCTTCTTTAAAAACCGTAGAAAGTCGAATACGCTCGAGTTGATGGTCAGTACCGTTTGAGCTAAGCCCATCGAGTTGCAATTTGAGACTATCGGTAGTATAGCCAATATTCTTTATTCTGATGCCAAAAGTATCGACAAGGTTTTTCCAGGATTTTAAAGACTCGCGGACGTATAACCCTTCGGCTTCCAACTGATATTGATCGACCGCTACGGTCTGATCCAGCTCAAATTTTCCCTCCTCCACTAAAACATTTTTGGCTTCGACAACGGGAAATTTTGACCGGCGTAGAAAACGGGTGAATGATTCCAAAGGCGGCCCGCCATTCGATTGATCTTTTTTTGTGCTTCCCCCCTTTTTTTTCAATATAGTAGACGGCTGACGAACAATCAGTTGCGACAATTTCACGGGTTCTCCAAACATAGCCTCCAAATAATTGATCCCTCTTACTTCTAATTCCGGCACCTTTTGCAAAAATTCCAGTTGTTCGGATTTTGCCTGTAACACCAAATTATTGATGAATAAAGTAGAATCCAAGGAACTGATATAAAAGTTATCCAAATGAAAGCCTCGTTCTTGCCCGAGAAATACCTCATTAATATCGCTCAATTGAATACTAAGCCCGGAAAAAGGAGGATTCTGGTGATCGAAATACCAATCCACTGTGTCAACCTTTAGATCGTAAATACGAAAAGTATCAACATTTAAATTGAGGTCAAACCCGCTGAACCGGTGGATGTCCAAATCTATTTTACCATTTTCGAGTAAAACTTCTCCGATGCTCAGGCTGGGTGCGAAGCGTTCCAGAATAGCCAGGATAGCGCTATTTTTTGTTGAAGTTTTAGGTTCTTTTTGAAATTTTTCCTGTGCGTGGACCAGCGGATTCTTCAGTACTACCTGGGCGATATCGAATTCCCCTTTCAAATAACTCGCTTCGTAATCAATGCCTAAAAGGTTGATTTCAGGAACAGCAATATGATAGATGTAATGCTTTTCGATTACACTTCGGTCGGTTAACACATTTTCATCCACCGGCCGGAGGGCCAAACCTTTAAAGGTAAGCAGAGAGTCTTTTGTCGACAATCGAATCTGATCAAAATTGATTTGGTGGATCTGGTCATTGAGAAAGAGAGTCTCCTCATTGATTACCAATTCGATAGACTGAGCATTCAAAAAATTTTGCTTGGTGAACGTGGAGTCTACAAAGAAATGACGGATAAAAAAATTGATATCCTCTAAAGTAAAATCATTGATCAACTGGAAACCTTCACTTTGGTGCTGGAAGCTGGCACTTTCTACTTCTAATGCCTTTACCTCAAACAAGGCTACGTACTGGGTGATCAGGTCAAGTATACTAAATGATTCGGTGGTGAAGTGCCGGCTGTCTTCCGTGACATAGTCTTTAATAACCAGCTCAGGGTCTGCAATAGTCACTCCCTCAATACTTAGTCTTTTTTCGAATAGAATGGGATAAACGGAAGCCAGCTCAATTTCAAAAGAAGCTACCTTGAATTCGTACAATCTCCGGGCAGGATTGGCTTGGAGCGCAGAATCCGGAATTAACACAAAGTCTTCGACGTTTAATTTCTTTTGCCAAAAATCCAGGTCCAGCTTACCATAAGTGAAGTTATAATTAGGGAGTAGTTGCTCCTTGATCCGCTCATTAAAAGCCTGGGAAGCAAACTCCGTACCAATGAACTTAATCACAATAAAAAGAATAACAATCGAGACCAACAAGATTAGCCATTTTCTCATAGCTTCTTTTACGAATTACATTCAGACTTACGTGTCTCTATTCTAACTAAAAATACACAAATTATCCGTAAAGCAAGGCTATCGAGGATCTTTTTGTTGCCGCCACTCCGACACCGGCTGGTAAAGATCTTTAAGCTGGATCATTTGGAAGTTTAATTGTTTCGGCACTTCAATGGCCTTACTTTTTTGAGTGACCTGGATCAAGCTGGCCATGGAAAAAACAGACTCATTTGGGTCCATTAGAACGTAAGCCTTTTTGTAGGGAAGTAAATGAGGTTCAAGGGGACGTACGAACACGTCGTAAAGCCCTATCCAGGGATTCGTATATTCCTCTGCTCCACCTTTCTTTGCCAAAACGTTTCCTTTTACCTCTGATTTGGGTAATCTTTTGGCATCGGAAAATAATTGCCTCAGCTCCCTCTGGTTGACATTACGGTAAAAAACAGCTGCTGATCGATTGGAAATACAAAAAGCTATTAATTGTTCTTCCATCAATGCGTATTGAATCAAGATCTCTTCTTTGCCCAATTGTTGTTGCAAGGCTTTCAGGTTAATGCTACTGCCCGTTAAAAAAAGATGAGCATGGGGATATTTATTCTTTAGATCCAATAGAAGCGCATCTAATTTAGTGTTGTTGATCGTTAAAACCCCATTGAGGGAATCCAGCTGGTCTATTTTTCCAGTGACATTGGCAAAAGTCCATTTTGCTATTTGTTGCAGAATATTTTTTTGCCGGCTTTCAGTTGCAGCGATCTGGTCCAGCAATTGTCTGCTCTGAGGCTTTTTGTAAAATGGTTGTAGTAGTTTCTCCTGATTTTGTTTGACCAGTTGCCGGTTATACCACTGAAATGCTTTGGCACCACCAAATTCAGTAGCTAGCCACGCTATTGCATTTTTTCCCGGAGGAGGATAGACCAACAATCCCCGATCTGTTCCCACGTATATTTTACCGTACTCATCAGCTTCCAGGGTATTCACGTGTCTACTGCCATATTCGCCCAGCGAAGAGTCGTCAGGCAATAACCCATTGAGAATTTCTGGATAAGACCAGCTTTCGCCATCGTAAATCACCACACCCGCCGCACAACCAAACAGCCGCAATTTTCCATAAGCTACTCCTTTTGTCCCCAAAAACAAGGAAGGATGAGCTTTGCGCAAACCTAAATAGGATGAATGCCCTGGGCTGCTAAAAGAATGCAAAACGCCATAACGTTCGTATTGAAATCCTTCGGCAGTACTCAGGATTGCCTGTCCTTCACCGATCGGTGTGTAAGCACTTACAAACCAGGAAGCCGATCTTTGATCATTCCTGGTTTCCAGCCGAACAAAACGCTTCATTTGAGGCTTCCACTCCAATAGCCCGCCGGTTAGGGGCTCTCCATTATATGCGGCCGGCGTCTCATCAGCACAGACTACGCGGATCTGGTGATCGATCGTTTCGAAAACCCGGTACAGTGAATTGGAACGCGCCGGAAAAACAACGGGATCCTTCAGATAATTAAAATCCGACACCTGACCATTATCGTAATGATAAAGAGTGGTCGAAGTGCAAACCCAAATGCGCCCATCCTTAGCCGCTAATATATTTTGAACCTGATTTTCGGTTTTGCCGGACCGTTGCCCGGTTTCAAACTGTTTCAGGCTAAAAAGGGCCTTCGTAGTAAAACGGTCGGCGGTGGGATCGTAGGTTGCGCTGTAAATCGCCGGCCCATTATTGAACAGAAGTTGATCTTCGCCATATACGGCTAAAGCGTTTATATTTCCCGCATAAGCCTCGACTATTGGTTTTAAAGCGTACAAGGGATCATCGTGTTGTAGGTATTTGAGGTTGCGTCCATCGGCAACGAAGGTCATTTTTAAGGCATTGATCGTTACCAAATCCAGCACTTTCCCGGTGTGGATGGTTGGTTGTCTTAGTCGATATCCCTGTAAGTCCTCTTTTCCTCCGAGTATTACCTTTTTTCCGAAAGGATAGCAATATTGCAGATCGGCACCCGGACCGGAGGCACCTGCTATTTTTATTGGATTGAAATAGTTATAGCGATAAACCACCAATCCTTGATTAGTCAATAACGAAAGACCATTGACACCATCTTCATAGGGGAACAACGACAATCCATTGATCTTTTTGACTCCTCCGGACAAATATTCCGTACTCAATTCAAAAAATCGGTACTTTTCTTTTTGTGGGAAGGCCCGAAAAACTTTTTGGTCTTTCAGCAAAAACAGACGGCCCTTTGAATCAACAACCGCATCGTCGACTTCTTCATCAACCGGTTTGACCGTACCTTGCTCGATTACGAAAAGCCCTTTGGCCGTTCCTACCAAAAGTTGTTCATTGACCGGGCGGTTGTTTTGACTAAAGCTACAAGCCTTCAAAAAAGTGATCTTCGACAGGTTATTGACACTGGGCAAGGCGATCGATTCCAGTGATCCATCCGCATTATTCTTTATCAGCCCTTTGGCCGTACCGATATAAAGCGTTCCTTTCTGATAGGCCAGGCTGGTAATAGCATTTGAAAACAGCCCGGCACTTTCGTCAATAATGGTACGGACAGACCCGTATATTTCTGAATTCAGCGCGATAACCCCTTCGGAAGTACCCAGGTAAATATTACCGGCAGCATCAGTGGTTATGGCTTTGATGTCATTATAATCATC
Organism: uncultured Saprospiraceae bacterium; assembly: GCA_964533785.1. Lineage (GTDB taxonomy): Bacteria > Bacteroidota > Bacteroidia > Chitinophagales > Saprospiraceae > JANQRV01. The sequence continues at coordinate 18,304 of CAZHNG010000073.1, forward strand.
TGCTTTAGGGGCATCAAATGTTTGGATCAAAGATTTTTCCGAAGGATCGAATTCCGCTAATTGCCAATAGCCATATTGGTAAATATACAATCCCTTATTAGTCCCTACCAATACTTGGTCTTCCTCCAACATCTGAACGGCCTGAATAGTAGTACCACCACTAAAACCCTGGAAATAGAGATTCTGCCAAAAAGATGGATTTTGTATTTCCGGTCCGGCCATCAGTTTTTCATCCGGGTTTATGTACAATGGATTGGAAGTGACCTTTTGGAAAGTACTTTCTATTTCTTTTTTTAGGTTTTTGGGATATCCCGTGGCCATTGTTGCTTGTTGAAGCCAGTCCTGCATTTCAACCCAGGTTGTCCAATTGGCTAAGGCAAGTCCTTCCGGGTAAGCAATGCGGCACAATTCGTAATATTTGTCGATCAAGGCCGCTCCCTTACCAATCATTTGGGTAGATGTGCCGGCATTAATTCGCGTAAACAGGTCACCCGCAATTTGTAGTGCCTGTTGTGAAAAAGCGCCCCCTTGTTCTCCTTTAGTTAAAATGTAATGGATGTAAGCCAGGCCGGTTTCGATCAACGGGAGTGTTTCGCTGGAAGATAGATTATGATCAAGCATTTGCTGATAGGCATTTTGTAATTCCAGTAGTTTGGGGTCAGCAGGAAAAATAACCGGCAATTCCCCTTTCAGCAGATAGGATTGGAGATCCGAAACCACCTTGGGAATGGCTAATAATTGTTCAATTTGCTGAAATTGTAATAACGCATTTCCATTATCATTCGATTGTACACTGATTATTTTACCGTAAGCATCATATTTGACTTGTAGGGCCACTTCTTTTCCTTTTTGTATTCGTACTGGTCTACCGGATTGATCATAGGTGAGCTGAATCATTTTTTCATCCGATTGATCAATTTGTGTGATCAACCCGCGTTCATCGTAGAAAAATTCGATCTGCCTGCCTTTGGCCTCCTGTACTTTCTTTAGTAAACCAGTTATTCCATAAAAAAAGCTAATTTCTTGATTTACAAATCTCAATTGCTTTGGTTTACCGGTCATTGGATCATCTTCCCGCAATATTTTCGTTCCATTTTCCAATATGATTTGCGCTTGAAAATTATTGAAATCGATGGTAACATCCACTTTTCCGTTCCAACTCTTTTGCCTTGCTGTATGGTACTGTTGAATAGAATGGGTATTGGGAGGGATCGCAGTAGCTTTGGCGTAGTTTTCCAAATAATATCCATCCTGGTCCCCCAATTTATCGTAGGCCAGATTTTTAAGGTCGGGCCATTCGTAACCGTACCGGTACATAACGGATAAGGCAACGATACTACTCCCTCCCTTGTAAAGATGAAAAGCTACGAAGCGCCTGGCTCTATCCGGTTCGTAAGGATCGCGCATCCACCAATTATGTAAGATGGGAAAAAGAGCGGTCGGGTCAGAAAGGTGTTCTTGTGCCCACAGAAGATATTCCTGCTGGTCGGGGGCCATTTTCAAAGCGAGCCCTAATTGCTCGATCCCTTTACTGGGGTTATGGAAAATAAAATTCAACTTGGCGAGGTTGAAATGATAAGTATGGGCAGCCCCCGATAGGGCCAGGTATTGCTCTAGGTCAGCAATGGTTTGGGAAAAAGTCGGATCATCCATTTGCTCCTTTTGATACCGGAGCAAACATATTTCTGCCCGGTTTAAATAGACTTTTGCCTGTTCGCCGGGAGGTGCCCCTTTGCTGAGATCGTTGATGGCAATATCCATAATTTTCAAAGCCTTATCCCATTGCCCATCTTTAATAAAAAGATCTCTTATCCGTCGATAAGGAAAGGATTTTTGTGGATTGGCCTTTGCGGCCTCTTCCCAAATGGCCCATTTCTGAGCCGTAGAGTTTTTTAATTGGGTCATCAAAAACCATAAATATTCCTGCTCCGGAAACTGATTGACAAGAGCGCGTAGCTGTTCTCCTATTTGCAGCTCATCTCCGCCAAAAAGTTTAACGGACACCTGATAATACTTTTCCAGCATAGCTTCATCAGGGACGGTATACTGAAAAGACTGTTCCAGGAGATTGATGGCTTGGTTATAATCATCCTTTAAAGAATAGGCTAGCGCTTCCTGTTGTAACAAAATACCGGAGTATGGATACAATCGGGTAGCCTCATTTAGTACGGACTCGGCTTTTGCAAATGCTTCGAGTTGAAGCAGCGCATTGATCTTTTCCACATAGAGTCGCTCCGGCAGGTATCGGGTTCTGTTCGAAAAGTCCTCCACCAGAGCGACAATCTGCTGAAAATCCTCTGCTTTTCGCGACGCTTCACAAACGTTCAAATAATAATCAACTACGGAAGGATCCAGTTTTATGGCTTTAGCAAAGTGAGAAGCTGCGATATCGAAACGACCACTTTTAAACTCTACCATACCAAGCTGGTATTGAATAAATGGATCGCTGGGATATTGGGGGTTTATTTCCCACAAAAGCTCCCTGGCCTGTTTACGCAGGCTAGCTTGTAAATAGGCACGGGCAAGGGCTAATTTTTCTGCTTTGGTTCGTTGAGTAGCGGCATATCCGGCGGCTAAAACAGTAATATTCTTTTGTGCTTCTTCATTTTGGTTGAGCTGCAGATGACAGGCTGCTTGTTTTACGACAGCTTCTCCGCCCAGGAAAAAAGGATCGGAAGTATAGGAGCTTTTCAAATATTGAACGGCTTCCCGGAAGCGATTTATTTCTGCTAAAAGCTGACCCTGATGATAAAGGGCAACTGGGTCGTTAGCATAAGTCTCCAGATACTGTCCGATTGATTTAAGCAAAATGGTTCGCGTGATCATGGAATGCTCGAAGAGGACGGTAAGGTATTTTTTTGCAACGGGATATTGATCAAAAGCACCTGTTTGTATTTCCCTTTGTAAAAATTGACGGTAAATGCTCGACTTTTTTACGCCCTCGGTAATGGAAGCCAGCACCAAGAAGGGAGTGCCGTATTGCTTGATCACATGACGGGTGAGCGCCAGACTGTTAGAAGGGGAAACATGAATAGAGGCCTGGATATAGTTCAGTTTAGCAGTCAAGCCTCCGGTATTTTGAATTTCTGCTATTGAATATCTTCTCAGTAATTCATATCCCTCGAGGTTGCGGGCATCGGTAGCAAGCACCAGTTTTTTTTTCAAGTTGGTTGGTGCTTGAGCCAGGATATTTTCATTGCCTTCCTTCTTTTCGTGTACGACTATCCACAGATCCGGAGCGAGGGGATGGAAATCTTCTTTTAATAAATCGGCTTGTAACACTGAAATAAGCATTTCATAATTACCTTCCTCATAGTAAGATTTCCAACGTTTAAATCGTGCATCTTCATATAAAGTTTGCCCTGCAAGCAAACAAGGGAAAAGCAATCCCCAAAAAATACTAATAACCGGAATTTGTTTCATAGTCTCCAAAATTTGGTAAATCCAATTCAGGCTTAAATTTAGAACATATCCAAAACGATCAATGCGGGAGGAAAAGAGGGATGGAATCAGATTGTAGGAACATTATAAAATTACTAAGATTTTCGATAGGAATCAAATGCTAACGGTCTACAAAAATTGAATCTCTGGCTACGGCGTAGCCACCAAAAAAGCCCAGACCGCTTTCGATATTATTATAAAGAATAACCGGTTCGCTAAATGGCGGCCCCTGACTGGTGAGTTGCCGGCTCAAGGAGGTATAATACAGAAAATAATCCTTCGACGTCGTTCTCAATTCAGCTTCTAATTTCCCCAATCTTTCCTGTGATACATCAATTGACCGGCTAAATGCAAATCGTAATGAGTAGGGGTTGCCATCGAAATCCTCATCGTTGAACAACATGCCTCCATCAAAACTACGAACCATATTATTATCGTTATCCGCAATGCTGGGACTTAACTCAAATGTTTTTACAAGCGGAACGATGGTATCCCCCCCTGGCAATACCCGGTAACTTTCAATTTTCTGAAAGAGTTTTAAATGGTAAAATTCTTCCAATCCAAGCGAATCTTCAAAAAACAATACAGCTTGTACGGTAAACAGGATGGAATCTGGCGCAATGGCAAACTGTTCTATTGACTTTATATCAAGTACTCCATCCGGAGCATGACCGGGAATATAACTTTGGCTTCTAACGGTTTCATATCCAGCATTGCTCACTTCGATTTCATAATTCACCCCGCGGGATGGTATAATGGAGGAACGGTAGACCGGGATACCGAGCTCAGGGTCAAAAACAGCTTCAAAGCGGTCCTTCAGATTGCCATTTTCGTACAACTGTACGGTTGGCCGTAAATTAAAATTGAATACGGTATCCTCAACAGATCTGCCTAATGATATTTGCATTGCTATACGTTCTTCATCTGAAAAAGGAGCTATTACGACCAGTCGCTCGCTCGTTTCAGCAATATCCAGCTCTAAAGGACGTTCACATGCCGCAAAAGCAAATCCAATTATCATTATGTATGAAAGGCAATATTTCAATGCATCATCAATTTATTTGGACTTTTGACGCTAGACACTAGACGCTAGATTTTACACAACAAACCGCTGATACTCAATGGATATC
>CAZHNG010000074.1:0-22835 GCA_964533785.1 uncultured Saprospiraceae bacterium
GTTACCCGACGGTAGTCGCAATCCGGACATTCAGCCGGAGAAGGGCTGGAATTATGAATTGGGTATGCGGGCCCTGAACTGGAAAAGGTGGACCTGGGATCTGACCTTCTATACGATGCAAATTCGAGATCTGTTGGTTGCCAGGCGCACCGGGCTGGATCAATTTCTGGGCATCAATGCCGGAAAGACTGTTCACAACGGTATGGAACTGTTTCTACAACGGGAGGAGATCGCCAATATTCAACATTTATCGGCCTATATAAGCTATACTTACGCGGATTATAAATTTGATGAATTTGTGGATGGAGAAAATGATTTTTCTGGTAATGAACTGACGGGCACAGCGCCGCATCTTTTCAGGGCAGGGATAGATTACAGACCTTTGGATGGTTTTTATGGAAATATCACTTACCGCTTTGTAGATGCCATGCCTTTGCGGGATGACAACAGCATTTATTCAGATGCTTATCAATTAGTTGATCTAAGAGCGGGCTACCGCCTAGCAGTAGGGAAGAGTTGGAAAATAGATGCTTACGGTGGAATTGACAATCTATTGGATAAAAACTATGCTTCAATGTTTTTGATCAATGCGGCCAGTTTTGGCGGCAATGCTCCACGGTATTTTTATCCGGGACTTCCCAGGAATTATTACGCCGGTTTGCAGATTCAATTTGAATGGTAAAAAAACTGAGTTGGAAACAAAGTTGCCAACTCAGAGTTAGTAGAACTTACAGCAAAATCAGTTATTTCTTAACGGGGTCTGAAAGCATGATATCATCTTGTTTAACCACCAGTACGTAGAGGATGTCCTGACCCTTTTTGGATATTTTCAGAATGTAACGTCCCTTCGGTAATTTTTTCAAGTTTAAGTTTTGGTGATAACCGTTGTGATTGTTAACATATTGGCTAAAGTAACTTTTGCCTTCTTGATCCTCAATGGTAACGGCAGTAGTTTCTTTTTGCAGGTTAGCCATAAACAGCTTGATGGTTTTAGCGTCTACTTTCTCAACCTCCACGATAATGTTTTCCGGGTCAATACTTGGGTTGTTAGCGTAGGTGGTTGTTAGGGCAATGGCAAATAGGGCGATCATAGAAAAAATAAACTTCTTCATAATAAGTAACGGGTTTAAATGTGAAAAAATAACAGTCGAATTTACTTCAGCCTTTGATGTGTTGAAATACAGGCTGTTAAGTAATATGGTCATTACAAAGAAGCAGGATATTGTGGGGCGATGCAAGTTTCGTTTGATGAATGTCAGGTATTATTCGACAAACAATAGAAAATAAAGTCAGAAATATCAAACCAATGCAATTTTTGGTGCAAAAGCAACGTATTGACATATAATTCGTAGATAACAAAGAAAACCAAAACCTGATCTTAATACCTTAGAGATTGTCCACTTCAAGTTTTTGATTACTTTTTTAAGATAAAGAAATATGAACGCTTTTCTTGACGCAGTTACTATTGATTATTTGTTGATTTTTGGAATTTGTTTGTCCGCTGTGATTTACGTTATTTACCGGGTATTGTCAGAAAGGCCGGATGATGAACATACCGATAACGATGATCAGGGAGGTAACCAACCGCTGCCAGACCTACCTATTATCGCCCCACCTATCCATACTAAAGATCCTGAGGTGGAAGAACCGGAATTGGAACTTGTGGAGGAGTATTAGATTTTAGAAATTAGATGCCAGATGCCAAAATATGGAGTTGGTAAGCCCCCTTCGAGCGCTTGCCTTCTTTTTGGCGGCTATGCACATTATTTTTTGTTAAAGAAAATGAGATACGGATCTCCCTGATGACCGGAAGGACCGCAAATGTCTAATAAACCGTCCTGGTTAATATCATACAGTAATCCGTTATACAAGCCATCATCTTTTAACCTGAGGGTCGTCCAGGTTTTGTTATCTCCATTGTTGATGAAAATTCTGGCTTCTCTTTTTTGATCATCTGCTTCAATGAAATGGTCGCCATTTTCTCCGATGAGCACATCAAAGTCTCCATCGTTGTCCAGGTCGCCTGTTTGTAGCGTATGTACTCCTTTAAAACCTTCGGCGATTATATGTTCAGTCCAGGTACTATCGAGCGGGTTAGCATTTTCGTACCAGGCAATGGGATAACCGGCTTTTTCAGAATGGGCAATAAAAATCTCCGACCGGCCATCCGCATTGATATCCTGACAGGTAACTTTGGTGGCGTTCTTTCGCCAATGCTTTTCATTTTGGGTAAACCAACGGTCATTAACCGTCCTTACCGTCCAGGGTTTTCGTAGGTTCCCTCCAGGATTCTCTATCCAATAGCCATTAGCGGCAATATCCACGTCACCGTCGCCGTCGATATCTCCGCAATCCATACCTTCGTGTAATCCGCGGATGGGAAAGTCTTGTACTTTAAACCACAATCCCTTTTTATGTTGCCGGAAAATAGAAAGGGTGTTTTTATCCCGGTAGGTGATCGTTACGAGATCAAGTTTCCCGTCCTGGTTAAAATCCCGGAGTTCGGCATCTTTAACAAAATCCGGTACTTTACCAATCGTATGTTGTTGCCAGCTTTTTCCTTCTCCGAGATTTTCGAACCAGTGTAGGATGGAAGGTTGCCTATCACCCCTGTAATCGTTTTGCCATTCCCCAATGTGTTCAAAGCCCAGCACGTCGATATCCCCATCGCCGTCGATATCCCCGACTTCCGTATCTGCGGAGGAAAAGTGGACACCGGAAGCATTTTTTTCTGCGATCACGTGTTTTTTCCATCTTTCTTCGGTGATCTGTTCGTACCAAACGAGTTCACCGCCATAACCGCCTTCCTGAATGGCAAGATCGGGAAGGCCGTCGCCGCTAATATCTCCTATTCCAAAGCCCATATAGGCCTCTTCGTTCTCATCGAATACCCTTTTACGGTGAAATCGCAGGCGGTTGGGAGCAGCCGTAATTGAGTAATTACCCCAACCGGAAAAAGTTTCTCCGGGCGCTACAAGTACAGCTTGGAGGTGGGTTACCATTGGATAATAAAGATCAAAATTCATATCCTCCCGCTGGAAGCCCCACCGGTCATCCATAACTCTGGGGGTCTCATCCCAGACAACTGCCAGAAGACGGCTTATTCTTTTCGTCCAATCGATAGGATCCTGCTCCTGGCAATCCTGTTCCCACCAGCTGGGAATATCCTGCTGCCAGGTGTAAGTGCCGGGCTTTTTGATCGTAACCAAGCGGTTATTCGGAAATTTTTCTTTGAAATAATGGCCGTTACAGCCGCCCTCCCATTGAAATCCTAATTGATAATGAATGGGCGTATTACTAGGTTTGGTTAAAATAGTCGCTCGAAAATAAACCGTCCCATCTTTATAAGCGATCGGGCTTGTCCAATCCGAAGGTGCTTTTTCGGGCAGCATGAATTCGGAAAACCCCATTTTTTTTACCATTGAAGTATCTTGCTCATGGACAATGATCTCGTCGATTAACAGGAGTTCCTTGGTTGATTGATCCGGGTTATCAGCCTTTGTAATGTCAAAAGTTTGGGTGGTGTTTATCTGCCAATCGGCTGGGCAATCCCAATCCTTGGGCGGGACTAAGGTATGCTCCGGAGCGACCCAGATCCCCGTAGCCCGGTATACGATCGGAGTGTGGTCCGCAATATCTCCGCTCTTAAAACAATTTGCCCGGCAATCTACAGTGTAATATTGTTCGTCCTTATCACCAGTCCAGGGGACAAGCGCCATTTTGTCGAAGGGCCGGCCCCAGTCAGGAACAGGGTAATCACCATGCCACCATTCGTTTGGGTTTTTAAAATTCAGGTAGTAGACTCCTTCTTTAGTAATATCCGGAATATCCGCCCGGTTGACGCCCATATGTCCCATCTCCGGATAAATATCTTCATCCTGCCAGATAAAAAAAGCCGGCCTTAACGTTAAATCACTGGGTTTTTCAATAATTTCGAGTCTGACGTACAGATTGCCCCGGGTATAATCAACCGGAGCGGAAAGGTCGTATGGCCCTAACCGGTTCAATGCCGGAATGCCCGTAGAATCTTGAACCAGCACGTCATCGAAAAAGATAAATTGTTGTGCGGAAAGCACCGTTATTTGCATCGCAGTAATGAACAAAATATGGACAAATGAGCTGAAAATTTTCATATTTGTTTTTGATTGAAACTTTGAAATCGCCTTTGAATTAAGTTGCCATCTCACAACTACCTGGAAAAATAGACGTTAATATGCATACGACATAAATTTTTGATCCATGAAATATTACGGTATAGGAATAATCCTTTTTCTTTTTATTGTTCAAAGTACGCTGGCACAAGAACGCGTATCAGAATCGGAAATAAATTTACAAAAACAATTTATTGAAGCCCACCGCGAGAAAGTGCTAGGGAACCTGGATAAAGCGATTGAACTCTTCAAGGAAATAAAAAAAGCTGATCGGAGCTTAGCAGCCGCTTCTTTTGAGCTGTCTGTGCTTTACGAAGCTAAGGAAGAATACGATCAGGCACTTAAGCATGCGAGGGAAGCCGTGGAGTTGGAACCTGGCAATGTCTGGTTCTCCAGGCTGTTAAGTACGCTTTACGAAAAAGAAGGGCAGTACCGGGAAGCTGCCGTTATCTATAAAGACCTGATCAAAGACCACCCCAACGTTGTAGAATACTACATGCAACGGGCCTTATTGCTGGTAAAGGACCAGGATATCAAAGAGGCAGTTAAAGTATACGATGAACTGGAGGATATTAGAGGCATTAATGAGGAGTTGTCCCTCCGTAAATACACTTTATTTTTAGGCGTGGGAGATTACAAGAGTGCCGAAAAAGAATTGCAGCAACTGGTAGAGTCAGATCCGCTAAATATCCGTTTTAAACACAAGTTGGCTGGTTTTTACGAACAAATTGGGGAGAAAGCGTCTGCAGAGTCCCTTTACCGTGAAATTCTAAAAATCAATCCGGATGATGGTAAAGCACAGGCTGCCCTTATCGATGAATCTAAAGGTACGGGGCACAACGCTATTGAATACGTTAATTCTTTACAGCCGCTTTTTGAACGTCCTAATGTAGACATTGACCTGAAAATCGGTAAGATCCTTCCATTGATCCAACAGGTAGTAGAAACTCAGGATATTCAGCTTTCCGACGCTTTACTGAACCTGACGGGTTTGTTGGAAAAAGTTCATCCCGATGAAGCGAAAGTCTTTTCTGCAGCAGGTGATCTTTTATTTTACCGTGGTAAAATAAGGGAAGCTATTGCTAAATACGAACGGACTTTAGAACTAGACGATACTGTTTTTTCCGTTTGGGAACAATTGATGTATGCACAATTACAGTTACGAGACTATCCGGCACTCGGTAAAGTCGCTAAGGAAGCTATGGATCTGTATCCTAATAAAGCAAAAGCCTACGAAATGTACGGATTAGCTGAAACGCAATTAGGCAATACAAATAAAGCGATCGACATTCTCAATGAGGCAATATTTATGACCGGTAAAAACCAGCTGCTGAAAAGCCAGGTTTACAATACCTTAGCACTTGCATATCAAAGAGCAGGTCAACTGGAATCTGCCCAAAAGACTTTTGAAAAAGGTATTGCCATCAATAACCAATCGCCAAAATTATTAAATGACTACAGCCGTTTGTTGGCAAAAACGGGGGCTTTTGAAGATGCTCTTGCGGCTTTGAAAAACGCCGAAAAATACGCTCCTAAATCAGCTCATATCGAAGCTACCCGGGCCTATGTTTTTTATAAAAGAGGGGACTTAAATAAAGCTAAAACGATTTACGAAAGGGCTTTAAATGAAGGCAATAACGATGATCCTTTTACTTTGGAAGGCATAGGAGATGTACTTTTTCAATTAAACGAAACCGATAAAGCTGTTGAGTATTGGAAAAAAGCACTTGAATTGGATGAACGCAATGAACTGCTGAAACGCAAAGTTAGTGAAGGAAAACTGTTTGAATAAAGTAATCAAGACGGCGGATAAGCCTTTATACAAAGTGTATGTTAAAATCAAAACTGTTCTTAATCATTACCTTGTTTGTTTTTCTCGCCAGTTGTTCGGGAAAAAGAAAGCTGTTAAAACCGGATAAAATCAGGAAAAACCCAAGTCCGGAATTGATCATCAATCACTTGTTGCTGAATCAGCTTGCACCTGAAGGATTGGAGGCCAGAGCGAATGTAAAATACGAGGACGAATATCAATCGGCCAGCGGTACTTTGCTACTAAAAGTGAGAAAGGACAGTTTGATCTGGTTAAGCATTCGAAAATTCGGTTTTGAAGGGGTTCGTGCTCAAATCACTAAAGATTCCATTTACATTCTTGATCGTTTAAACAGGGAATACGCTGTTTGGCCCTTATCTTACATCAAAGATCAATATCATTTACCGGCAGACTATAAGGCTTTAGAGTCTGTGGTTTTGGGAAACCCCTTTTTTATTGGGGATAACCGTTTTGCACTTGACAATTCGGATGAGGCTGATTTTAAATTGTTCAACGGAGGGAATAAAGGCATTGGTACTGAACTTTGGGTGGATAAAAATAATTTGTGGCTCAATCAGTTACTTTATAAAGACCAGGATAATACCGGCAGAGCCTTGAATATTAAAATGAAGGAATACCAACCAGTATCAGAAAACCAGAAATTTTCGTATTTTCGGGCAATTAATATATTAAGTAACACCACCGGTTGGGTCATCATGGAGATTGACTTTTCCAAGGTAGAATTCCAAAAACCTAATCGCATAAGATTTGATATTCCAGGAAAATATGAAAGAGTTCAATAGCAGCTTGGTTGGTGGTGTTGCAATGCTGTTGCTGTTTGTTTTTTCCTTTTCTTCTTCCTTCTGCCAGTCCCGGCAACAATTAGAACAACAGCGTAAAGTCATCATCGGCGAAATTCAAAAAACAGAAAAAGCACTGCAACGCACCCAAAAAAACAAAGAAGATGCGCTGAATGAATTCCTCTTTTTGGAAAAACAAGTAGGAAACCGTAAAGAATTAGTAGAAAACATTCAAACCTCCATTGCTATCATTGCGCTCCGGATCGATACGATTTCAAATGAAATAATCAGGTTGCAAGACGACCTGGATCTACTCGAGCAAGAATACGGCCTTCTGATGCGCCATGCCTACCGCTTGAAGTTAAACGACAACTGGTTTGTCTTTCTCCTCTCTGCAAAGAGTATTAATAATGCTTACATGAGGTGGCAATACATCCGGCAGTTTGAACAATTTCGAAAAAAACAGATCAAGTTATTGCAAGATAAACTGGTTGCTCTGGAGGTTAAAAAACAAGAACTGGGGCTTGAAAAGAATGAAAAAAATCTTTTATTTGAAAGTGAACAGGAACAAAATCAGTTGTTAAAATCAGAATTAGATAAAAAAAACGAACTGGTCGAACAATTAAGTGCCAGTGAGAAAAAATTAGCCAAGAGTTTAGAAGAGCAAAGAAAGGCACAAGAAAAGATAAAATCGGCTATCGAGGCACTTATTAATGCTGAAATAGCTAGAAACAGTGCAGTGAACAGCGATGCAGGATCCGCTCGCATCGCAAACCTCAAATTAAGGGGAGAAAGTGCTGCCTTTTACAGTGCAAAAGGAAAGTTAAAGTGGCCTGTTCCAAACGAAGGATTGATCCGCGGCTTTGGCAAACAAAACCATCCCGTTTTAAAGTCCATTCAAATTAATAATAATGGAATAGATGTCAAAACGAGGAAAGGAGCAACAGTTAAGAGTATCTTTGAAGGAGAAGTGTTAAGCGTACAATATATTCCGGGATTTAAATTCACGGTAATCATTAAGCATGGCATTTTTTATTCCGTGTATTCGAATCTTGAAGAGGTTTTTACCAAAAGAGGGGAAATGGTCGAAGAAGGAGTCAGAATAGGTAAGATCCCTTTAACGAATAACAGCTTTCACTTTGAATTATGGGAACAAAAAAATAAATTGAACCCTGTCCTTTGGCTGGAATAATCCCGGTGCGAAGGCTGAACAAATTAGAATAAAACATTACAATTACTAACCAAATCAACTAAAGACTTAAGGATTGATGAGGCAGGAAAATTGAAAGCTATATGGCAACGGACTGGAATGTAGGAAAAGAACAAAAAAAAGGGCTTGCAAAAGAAACCGAGTACGCTATTCTTGTTGGTTTAGTGCAGCGCAATCAGACGGAAGAGCAAGTTCAGGAATATTTAAATGAGCTGGAGTTTCTGGCATTGACGGCCGGAGCTCTTAGTAAAAAACGCTTTATTCAAAAACTGCCACATCCTGATTCCCGTACCTTCGTGGGAAAGGGTAAGTTAGAAGAAATCCAGACTTATATCGAAAATGATGATAGTATAAATATGGTCATTTTCGATGATGATCTTTCCGGCAAGCAAGTCAATATTCTGGAAGAAGCACTCAAGGTAAAAATAATTGATCGTAGTACTTTAATTTTAGATATTTTCGCCAATCGAGCTCAAACGGCGCAGGCAAAGACTCAAGTAGAACTTGCCCAAATGCAATATTTACTGCCGCGATTAAGAGGTCTTTGGACTCACCTCGAGAGACAGCGCGGGGGTATTGGTATGCGTGGTCCGGGGGAGCAGGAAATCGAAACAGACCGGCGGATCGTCAGGGATAAAATATCTCTTCTAAAAAAGAAGCTGGAGAAGATCGATCGTCAAAATGTTACCAGGCGAAAGAGCCGGGGGCAACTCGTACGTGTTGCACTGGTGGGCTATACCAATGTAGGGAAATCTACGTTAATGAATTTGCTCAGCAAATCGGATGTTTTCGCCGAAAATAAACTATTTGCGACCTTGGATACCACGGTTAGAAAAGTTGTTTACGAGAGGGTGCCCTTTTTGCTTTCTGATACAGTCGGTTTTATCAGAAAATTGCCGCATCATTTGATCGAAAGTTTTAAGTCAACGCTGGATGAAGTTATCGAGAGTGATATTCTTTTACACGTGGTAGATATTTCCCATCCCCGGCACGAAGAACACATCCACACGGTTAATGAAACTTTAAAAGATATAGGTGCATTGGATAAGCCGACATTGTTTGTTTTCAACAAAATCGATTTATTTCGCAAAAAAACTTACGATCCTTTCGTTGATGAAGAAGCAATGCAGGAAATTGAAGAGGGACTGAGCGGAAGCTTGAAATATCAATTTCAACACGATAATATATTGGTTTCCGCGCTAAGTGGCGAGAATATCAATTTATTGCGGGAGCGTTTGATCAAAATGGTAAAGGAATTATACGAAGAACGATATCCTTACCAGGCAAGACAATGGGTTTAAAATGAATAGTAATATACTCAAAAAATACGCAGATCTGCTGGTGGGGTATTGTTTAGAGCTACAGCCAAATGAAAAGTTGTTTGTCGAAACAACAACACTGGCGGAGCCATTAGTAAGCCAAGTTTTTGAATCTGCATTAAAAGCAGGCGCAATTGTTGAAACCAATTTAATATTTCGCGAGTATAAAAAGGTATTGTTTGAAAAAGCAAACGAAAAGCAGTTGAGCTATATACCTTTGCTCTATAAAAAAGCAATGGAAGAATTTGATGCATATTTACACATTATTGCGCCATTTGAGACAATAGAAAAAGAATCGATAAAGAAAAAAGGAGAACGCCTGGCCACTAGGCAGCGTGCTTTCGCCGATACCCGGAAAATTTATTCGCAAAGGACTGCATCAAGGTCTTTGAAAAGAAATCTTTGCTTGTTTCCAACACCGGCAAATGCAAAAATTGCTGACATGACACTTGAAAGTTATCAGCATTTTGTATATAATGCTTGTAAGTTATTTGACGAAAATCCGAAAGCAAGCTGGTTGGAGGTTAGAAAAAATCAGCAAAAAATTGTAAATTATCTAAACAAAAAGGAATATTTTAGGTATCAATGTAAAGGTACAGATATCATTTTTTCGACCAAAGGAAGAATCTGGATTAATTCTGATGGACAAACAAATATGCCTTCCGGAGAAGTTTATACTTCGCCGGTAGAAAATTCCGTTAACGGAGTTATTCATTTTTCCTATCCGGCCATTCATAACGGGCTGGAGATAAAAGGTGTTACCCTTTGGGTAAAAGACGGCCGGATTGAAAAATGGGAGGCCGAAAAGGGTAAGGACGCGCTGGATGCGGTCTTTAAATTAGAGGGAGCAAGGTATTTTGGCGAAGTAGCAATTGGCACTAATTACGATATTGATCAGTTTACGAAAAATATGCTTTTTGACGAAAAGATCGGAGGGACTGTACATATGGCTATTGGGCAGTCATATCTGCAAACAGGAGGTAAAAATCATTCTTCTATTCATTGGGATATGATCACTGATATGAAAAACGGAGGGATGATCTGGGCAGATGATGAAAAGATTTACGAAAACGGACAATTTTTAATAGGTTAGCGATGATCCCAAAAAAAACCATGATCTTAAGAACTAAATTGACCCTGATTCATTGAAAATAATGACTAATCAAATGAAAATTTTAATTCAATTACCAAAACAAATAAAATAACATCCGCAGACCGTGAACAATAACATCGCATTCTTGGAACTGAAATATGGAAACATTTACGGCGGTTACCCCAACTTCTACGCAATAAGTGAAATCGCTCTACTGGTCTTTGAACAAGGAAGTAATAAAATTTTTCTTGAAAGTTGGATCAACAGTGCTAACGTAGATATTGTAAGCGTATACTCTAAAGTAGACCAACTGGGGCATACCATTGGAAGGGTAAAAGAGGTCGTGAATTTACGGACTAGAAGACGTAAACCCTTCAGGGAGGATTTTAGGCTCGAAGAAAGAGATATGGCCAATGCTTTTAAAATGTTACGGCCAACTAAAGCCCCCATTAAAAGCTTTTTAATTAAAAATCTCAAAAAATACCGGTTCAGAGACATGGTAGTTTTTGATGGTAGAAGGGATGTTTTCTTGTGCGAAAGATCCGGGGCTAACTTCTCCAGGGTTAATATAATAGATATTCAAAAAGATCTCAATAAGGAGACTGACTATTTGTTCTCTTT
Organism: uncultured Saprospiraceae bacterium; assembly: GCA_964533785.1. Lineage (GTDB taxonomy): Bacteria > Bacteroidota > Bacteroidia > Chitinophagales > Saprospiraceae > JANQRV01. The sequence continues at coordinate 11,005 of CAZHNG010000074.1, forward strand.
GAATAAACTGGCCGTTGTGATCAATTTCGACTATGATCGGTCCTATCTAAGGTCTAACAATCTCGAATATTGGTTACATCCTATTGCCGCACGGCAAATAACACCCAAATCTGCAGCTTACGATGCTGCCCGTTTAATGATGGTGTACAACGAATATACCGAGCATCATGATGACTTCTTGATGAAAGGTGCTCTATTATTGAATAAGATTCAAAATACGCACCAAACGACATCTTAGGTCTGTTGAGGATCTTTTCGTATTCGCATGACTGTTAAAGTAGAACGATCAATTTACTTTTCAGTAAAACTATGAATGGTTTGGTGGTTAATAGTGTACTCCTCTCCTAAAGCAGGAATAGTCACTTTTTCGAAACCGAATTTTATCAACACCTCACGGAAAGCTTCTTGTGGTTCGGGCATCCCGTGTACTAAAAAGAGGTTTTTAATACTCTGCCGTTGATCTGCGAGGAAATCCAGCATTTCCAGGTAGTCGGCATGGGCAGAAAATGAATCCATAACAACAATTTCTGCTCTCACCAGCTTTAGTTTACCAAGAATAGAAATTTGTTGGGCACCAGCCATAAGCCTTCCTCCGGGCGTACTCGGTGAACAATACCCTACGATCAAAATAGTGTTTTCGGGTTGGTCAATAATGCGGTAGAGATGATGCTTGACCCTGCCCGCATTCATCATACCCGAAGAGCTAATAATAATACACGGATCCTTCAAATCATTTAGCTTCTTGGATTTTTCCCGTTTTCGGATATACTGTAAATTGTTGAAACCAAAAGGATTGTCATCTACCAGCATGTACTCATTGAGTTCATTGTCAAAACATTCAGGATGAGTGCCGAAAACGACTGTCGCGTTGACCGATAAAGGACTATCTACATAAACTGGGATCTTAGGTAATAGCCCCTCACTTTCCAGCTGATCCAGGAGATAGATGATTTCCTGCGTTCTGCCTATACTGAAAGCCGGGATCAATAATTTGCCCTTGCGCTCTACGCAAGTATCTTTTATGATCGATAAGAATTTTTTCTTTTCAGCAGGATTGTCGATGTGTTGCCGGTCGCCGTATGTAGATTCGCAGATCAGATAATCCAATGGTGGCATCGGTACGGGATCTCTAAGAATTGGGCGGTTAGGCCTGCCCACATCACCGGAGAATCCAAACATCGTAGTTTTCCCGTTTTCCGTAATTTTTAAAGTAACACTGGCACTCCCCAGTATATGCCCGGCATCTCTGAAAAGGACCTCTACCTGTTCATGTATGCGAAACCAACGGTCATAGGGATGTCCCTCAAATAACTTCATGGTCTCCTCTACATGCTTTTTAGTATATAACGGCTCGACCATGCTATGATCGGGGTCCTCCGGTGAAGTTTTCCTTCCTCTTAAGTGTTTGTTACGGTACCGTGCGTCGTGCTCCTGAATATTGGCACTATCTAAAAGCATTAAAGAACAGAGGCTGCGGGTAGCATGCGTAGCGTAAATCGTATTACGAAAACCATCTTTAACCAGTTTGGGTATCCTGCCCGAATGGTCAATATGAGCATGAGAAAGGATCAAACAATCAATAGAAACAGGGTCAAATAACCATTTTTCATTAAAATGCTTCATCTCTTCCGAAGATCCTTGGTAAAGGCCGCAGTCAAGAAGAATGGAGAATCCGTTTTCTAGTATGATAAGGTGGCAACTTCCCGTAACATCTCTGGCTGCACCGCAAAATTTAATCGTCATAATATCAATTACGTTGGTCAATTGTCAAATATAACGAACAGAATGCGACTTTTGGAATTTGGGTTACTACAGAAAACTTACTTATTCATAATTAATGCGCAGCCCTCCTTTGGTGAGATTAGCTTTAATATTGCTGTTGGCGTAGCTATATACCGCCCCTTTTTTTTGTCCCTTAACGGTGTGTTGATTGCTTTCAATCGTTTCATTGATGATTTCGAGATCTTTAGGGTAGTTGATACCTGCGAGATAGGCTTTGGCATCCAGGGTATAGTTCGTGCGTGGAGAAAGGCTTATTTTGAATTGCGTATCATCTCCTACAATATTAATGGCTTGTAACTCCTCAGAAACCTTTTCGATATAAGCACTTCCATCCACCATGTCAAGATTAAGTTTTTGATAGAGCATCCCAATATTAAAGCGGCTGTTTTGTGTGTCAGCAATAATTGTTTTAGCACTGCCAATAGTAATATTGTCGAAATAGCCGACATTTTTTAATAACTTGACGTAGCCGATGGTAACATCGTCGTATTTTGAATGCAGCCTGAGTGATTCGGTCTTATCTAATTTGAGCTGGGAATTGTTGCTTTTTATTTCTACTTCTCTTGCCTGAAGAATCGTCAGATTAGAATTATCTACCGACATGTTTAAATCATTGGCATAGCCGACGAAACCAGTCACAAAGGAAAGGTCTAACCGTGCATCCCTTAATTTATCTACACTTAGTTTACCATTTTTGAGGATGATATCAGCGCGTCCTTTTACGTTGGTTAATGCAATTTCACCGTGTTGCACATCCAAGTCGACGTTAAAGCCTGTAGGAAGGAAAACTTTACATTGGATAGAAAAATCTTCTTGTTCGGGATCTCTTTTAAGGGATCTAAAACCTCGTTCCGGAGAGATGTTTGTTAAAACTTTCAGAATTTCATTTTCGGGGATAAAACCTATATTGATCCGGTCAAAAATTTGAGTGGCTATGGCTTCACTTGCTGCTTCTACCGCAATGCGGATATCTATTTTGACCTTATTTTCATCCCAGTTTTTGACTTCAACCCGGCCAAATTTATGTAAGACCTTTACCATTGCAAACTTGGAAGCCGGAAATTCTCTTTTTATAATTTTAGTGTATTCTAGGTCTGGAATGAAAGGAAGATCAAGAGAAATAAATAAGAAAAAGCTAAATAAAGAAGTGCTAAAGAATAGTTTCATCATCGACTACATTGATCGGTTGAGGTTCTTGTACCTGAACCCGGTTTAAGACCCTCTCTAAAATCTTTAGCTTCATTTGATAACTTTTCAAAATATGGTTCATGATCAGGTCTTCAGTACCTTGCGGAGCGTAGAGTAACTCTTTTTTCAATTCGACGATCAGTTCATCAATTTTTATTAAATCTTCATCAACCAATTCGGTAGCTTCAAACTCAGCTAATTCCTTATACTTTAATGTAATTTTTTGCAGATAATTTTGTTCAATTTTGGAAAAATCTTTAGGCAGTCTTTTGTTGTTGTGTTGCTCAAATCTATTTAAGACGTTTTGGCCGAAAAGTATCCCACAAACCAAAAGAACGGCAATGGTCGCTGCCATGGAGAAGAACTTGCGGAAAGCCACCATCTTGCTTTTGCGGGGCTGCGTATACTTTGCAATATTATCCCAAACCTCAGCAGAGGGTAATTGATCGTCAAATTCATCACGATTGGCCCTAATAAAATCTTCTAATTCATCGTACTGCATGTTCTTGCCTGTATTTGTGATGCAAAATTTCTTTTAACTTTTTCTTAGCCCGGCTGTACTGCGACTTCGAAGTAGCCTCCGAAATATCCAATACCTGGGCTATTTCCTTGTGATCATAACCTTCAAGGGCATAAAGAGAAAAAACCACCCGGTATCCGTTTGGCAATTTGAATATAGCTTTACGAACAGTAGCAACATCGTATTGTTCAGACAGATACGTTGATTCTTCTTTCTCTTCAACGAGCTGACCGAAGTGCCATTCGTTCAATTGTTCGGTCAGTAGCCTTTTTTGCTTTAGGTGATTAATGCAGTTGTTGATTACGATTCGTTTGATCCAAGCACCGACAGAAGATTGGTATTGAAAAGTATACAATTTACTAAAGACATCCATAAAAGATTCCTGTAGTAGATCCTCAGCGTCCAGTTCATTCTTTACCATACGCAAACAGGTATTGTACATCGCCTTGGAATAAAGACGGTACAGCTCGAATTGCGCCCGGCGATTCCCTCGCTTACAATTCTCCACTAAACTTCGGTGAGTACTCGCGTAATCCAACAAATAGGGTTTACAAAGTTAACTAATGCAATAGACAAACACAGATATAAATGGTTGCAGCTTGAACTTAACAAACCTTTTAAAACTTGAACTACTTTTTTCTACGATTCACCCCGATATATTCGACGATTCAATCTTTTTCGATGGTAAACTCACCTTTTTCGCCGCAATTTTAGGATCGATAACCGAATCTTATATCGCTGTTGAGCACTTAAAACACATTTGTTATTATGAAATTACGATTGACTCTTGTATTCTGTTTATTGGCTTTAAATATTTCATTATGGGCTCAAAATACCCAGGTAGTTAAAGGAATCATTACGGACAAACAGTCCGAAGAGCCATTGATCGGCGCAACTGTTGAGCTATTTAGGGAAGGCAGCACAGTTGGCACGGTTACCGATGCTGACGGATACTTCAGGTTAGAAGAGGTACCCATTGGCCGGCAGGTTTTCCGGATCAGCTATCTGGGGTATCAACCGGTGACATTGCCCAATGTCGTGGTTACCGCCGGAAAGGAGGTCATTATTGATGTTGCGCTGGAAGAATCCGTGGAGCAGTTGGCAGAGGTAGTCGTGAATGCAGAAGCCCAAAAAGACCAGGCTCAGAATGAACTTGCGACAATTTCAGCCAGGACCTTTAGTGTTGAAGAAGTAAACCGGTATTCCGGCGGTCGAAGTGATGTGGCAAGATTAGCGTCAAACTTTGCGGGTGTGGCGACGGCCAATGATTCAAGAAACGACATCGTTATCCGGGGAAATTCACCTACCGGTTTATTGTGGAGATTGGAAGGTATACCGATTCCAAATCCCAACCACTTTGCAACCCTGGGAACTACCGGTGGCCCAGTTAGTGCCCTAAATCCCAACGTTTTGAAGAATTCAGATTTTTTAACCAGTGCTTTTCCCGCCGAATACGGTGATGCTTTAAGTGGTGTTTTTGATCTTGGTTTTCGCAGTGGCAACCGCGACAAACACGAATTTATGGTGCAGTTAGGGGCCGTAAGTGGTGTAGAAGCAATGGCGGAAGGGCCGCTTAATAGCAAAAATAATGGCTCTTATTTAGTGGCAGGACGGTATTCTTTTATCGCGCTTGGTTCCCAGTTGGGGCTGAATATTGGTACTGCTGCTTTGCCCAATTATCAGGATATTGCCTTTAAACTGGATTTTGGGAACGGTAAAGCGGGTAAATTTACCTTGTTTGGTGTTGGAGGTAATAGCGACATTGAATTTCTTGGGGATGAAACTAACGAAGGAGACCTTTTCGCCGCACCTGATGAAGACGCTTTTGCAGAGTCGAGGTTCGGAGTGGCGGGTTTAAGGCACAATATTATTGTAGGAGACGGTGCTTACGTCCGGACCATTGTAGCCGGTTCGGTTTCCCAAAATCAATTTAAACAAGATCGGTATTTCAACTTGGGTACGGAAGAAGAGTTGAAGGTGCGATATGCAGAAGCCGATAATACGGTGAGCCGCTATTCTATTTCCAGTTTTTTCAATAAAAAATTTAGTGCAAAGTTTACCTTACGTACCGGGTTATTAGCTGAGGTTTTCAATTACAATATAGCGACAAGTGATGCGGAACAAGGACCGGATCTTAATGATGACGGGATTAGAGAAATGGTTAGGGTCTTTGGCTTTAATGACAATACTACGCTGTTACAACCCTTTGCACAGTCGCAATATCGCTTTAATGACCAATGGACCCTTAACTTGGGGATACATGCACAATACCTGACTTTAAACGAAACTTTTGCCGCAGAACCACGGTTTGCGCTGAATTGGGATTTTCTTCCCAACCAAAAACTTAATCTTGGATATGGACTGCACCACCAATCCCAGCCCTTAAATATTTTGAAATTAGAAACTACCGATGAAGAGGGAAATACCATATTGCCCAACGAAGATTTAGGCTTCACAAGGAGCCATCATTTTGTATTGGGGTACGATTACAAGTTCGCTCCTTCCTGGCGGGCCAAATTGGAAACGTATTACCAGGCTTTACAAAATGCACCGGTTGAACCCACACCAAGTTCTTTTTCTATGTTGAACACCGGGGCTGATTTTGTATTCCCTGATGACAAATTTTTTCTGGTCAATGAAGGTACCGGTTACAACACTGGTGTAGAATTAACGATAGAAAAGTTTTTCAGTAATAGTTATTATGGTCTGTTGACGGTTTCTGTTTTTGATTCTAAATACAAAGGCAGTGATGGGATTGAACGGAATACTGCTTTTAACAATGGTTACGTATTGAACTTTCTGGCCGGTAAAGAATGGCCGATCGGCAAAGCCAAGAGAAATACTTTCTCTATCGATACAAAAGTGACTACCGCCGGCGGCCGGTATTATACCCCCGTTAACCTGGAAGCGTCCAGAGCAGCAGGATTTGAAATACGGTTGGAAGATCAGGCCTTTAGTGAGCGATTTGAACCCTATTTTAGATGGGATTTGAAGTTCGGTTTCCAGCTAAATAGTGCAAAACGTAAAATATCACATCGTTTTTACTTTGACATACAGAATGTTACCAATAATCAGAATATATTTGTACGTCGTTATAACCGGCAAACTAATGAAGTGAACGAAGTATACCAGATTGGGTTTTTCCCAGATTTTATGTACAGAATACAGTTCTAAGGATAATGTGGAATAAAGCTAAAACAAAGGAAGTACTGGGTATCGACGATCGGCTGTTCATGCTGATCGGTATTCCCTTTGTGGCTTTTATCTTTCCACTTCTTTTTATTGAAAGCGGCAACATAAGGACACCGGAAGCTTTTTTGGCTAAATTTGTTATTTCCCTTTTTTATACCTCTCTTTATTGGGTTTCCATCAGAGCAGCCTGTATTTACTTTCGCAGAAGGTTTCCCAGTTACCGGGATACCAGGAAAAGATTGTTCTACTACTTCATCGCCATTGTTATCCTTTATTCTATAATTGAATGGGGGTGCAACGATATCCATCGCTTGTTCAAAGGAACGATCGTTCAGAAAGAACTGGAGAATAATCATTTTGTACTTATGCCGTTTGTCATGATCATTCTCGTTTCTACGATATACGAAAGTATTTTTCTTTTTTACCGGTGGAAAGAATCCGTGTTGGAAGCAGAGAAGTTGAGGCGTGAAAATATTCAATCGCAACTAGAAGGCTTAAAGAACCAGGTTAATCCTCACTTCCTTTTCAATAGTTTGAATACTTTGGCCTACCTGATTCCCGAAGACCAGGATAAGGCCGTATGCTTTGTGCAAAAACTCTCAAAGGTGTACCGCTACATTTTGGAGATAAGAGATAAGAAGTTGATCACTTTAATAGAAGAACTGGAATTTCTCCAATCTTATATTTTTCTACTAAGAGAAAGATTTGGCGAAAATATTGACATTACAATTAATATCGATGAGCGATTTAAAGAATATTATATCGTTCCGCTTTCTCTACAGATCCTGTTTGAAAATGCGATCAAGCACAATATCATTTCCAAAGAAAAACCATTGAGCATTTCGGTTTTTACGACCGCAAATACCTTAATGGTAAGTAACAACCTGCAAAAGAAGGTGCTCACAGCCCCTTCTACGCAGGTTGGGCTTAAGAATATCCGGAACCGGTATGCTTATTTTGTTGATAAGGAAGTTAGCATTTTCGAGGATGATCATCATTTCAAGGTAAGCCTGCCTTTGATCAAACCTTCAAAGGAAAATAAAAAAGTCGTAACATTAGCCGTTTAATTCAGTATGTAAGTGAGGCGCCATCTGAAATCTTACTTACTAAGAGCGACTGTTACCCAACAAAAAACCAATGCTTACGTTAAAGAATAGGTTTACACAAAATTAACGTAATGCTAATATACCATTTGTTTTTTGTTTTCATATTATTAGGGCTACCAGGTAGAAGTGATTTAGGAGCACTCTCTATAAACTTGGAAGGAGTTCGTTCTACAAAAGGGAAATTGCATATTGCCATCTACGATAATGCGGAATCCTTTCCGAAAGAAGGGCAGTTTTTGATGAAGAAGCAGTTGCCTGCTGATCAACGATTGGTCATTATCGATAATTTAAAGTTTGGCGAATATGCCATTGCTGTGTACCACGATGAAAACAATAATGGGAAACTGGATAAAAACTTTCTGGGTATTCCAACCGAACCTTATGCCTTTTCCAACGATTTAAAACCTAAATGGAAACGCCCCACCTATGAGGAAGCCGTAATTACTTTTAATAAAGACCAACTTGCTTTGCAACTTACCCTCCACAAATGGAAAGAATTGTAGTTCAGGATATACTACCAAAGAGAACTTTCCTTTTTAGCCTATGTTTTATAAGTAAAGCTTTATTTTCTGCAGGGCAAAATTGTATTTTTGCCCCTCGAAAAAGAGATTTTATTTAATAAACAATCAACCATTATAGCTATGCCATTTGATATTGACATGATCAGAGCGCACTATGCATCCTTACCGGATAAGATTGCGGCTGTAAAAAAAGAACTTGGACGTCCCTTGACTTTGGCGGAAAAAATTCTTTATACTCATTTACATGAAGATTCGCCATTAAAAAACTATAAACGCGGAGATGATTATGTTTTCTTTGCTCCCGACCGGGTTGCAATGCAGGATGCAACTGCACAAATGGCCCTTTTGCAATTTATGATGGCTGGCCGCGATAATGTTGCCGTACCTTCAACTGTACATTGTGACCACTTGATCCAGGCAGAAGTTGGAGCCAGTAAAGATCTGCAAGCAGCACTGAATAATAATTCCGAAGTATTTGATTTCTTGTCTTCTGTTTCCAATAAATACGGGATAGGTTTCTGGAAACCAGGTGCAGGTATTATCCACCAAATCGTTTTGGAGAATTATGCTTTTCCGGGCGGTATGATGATCGGTACAGATTCCCATACGCCTAATGCCGGAGGATTGGGAATGGTCGCCATCGGTGTTGGCGGAGCCGATGCCGTTGATGTGATGGTAGGTATGCCTTGGGAATTGAAAATGCCTAAATTAATCGGTGTTAAGTTGACTGGCGAGCTAAGCGGTTGGACAGCTTCGAAAGACGTAATTCTAAAGGTTGCCGGTATTTTAACCGTTAAAGGCGGTACGGGAGCCATTGTGGAATATTTTGGTACGGGAGCCCAGTCTATCTCTTGCACCGGCAAAGGTACCATTTGTAATATGGGAGCAGAAATAGGCGCTACGACTTCTACTTTTGGTTACGATGAAGCCATGAGCCGTTACCTGCGTGCTACGGAAAGAGCTGAAATTGCAGATTTGGCTGACGCCGTGGCCGAACATCTCACCGGTGATGCCGAATGCTACGCCGATCCCGAAAAATATTTCGACCAGGTCGTTGAAATTAACCTTTCAGAATTAGAACCGCATATTAATGGTCCTTACACACCGGATTTAGCCTGGCCCATTTCTAAATTTGCTGAGGCAGTAAAAGAGAACAACTATCCGCAAAAGTTAGAGGTAGGGTTGATCGGGTCTTGTACCAATTCTTCCTACGAAGACCTTGACCGCGCAGCTTCTCTGGCCAAACAGGCCGTTGCTAAAAAGCTCAAGGTCAAATCAGAGTTTACCATTACCCCCGGATCTGAACAAATACGGTTTACGGTAGAAAGAGATGGCCAATTGAAGGCCTTCGAAGATATTGGCGGTATCGTTTTAGCAAATGCCTGCGGACCATGTATCGGGCAATGGGCTCGTCATACGGATGATCCGGACCGGGCGAACTCCATTATCACTTCTTTTAACCGGAACTTTTCCAAACGAAATGATGGAAACCCGCAAACCCGTGCTTTTGTCGCTTCGCCGGAGATAGTAACCGCTATGGCTATTGCTGGTGACCTGACCTTTAATCCGCTGACCGATACCTTGACGAATGAAGAAGGCGAAGCGGTGAAATTGGATCCGCCAACCGGTATTGAGTTGCCTACTTCTGGTTTTGATGTAGAGGATGCCGGTTTCGAATCACCCGCCGCAGATGGAGAAAATATTGAAGTTGAGGTGGCACCTGACTCTGACCGTCTGCAATTGCTGACACCCTTCGAAAAAATTACGCCTGAACAGCTCAAAGGAATGCGATTGTTAATAAAGACCAAAGGTAAGTGTACCACTGACCATATTTCGATGGCCGGCCCCTGGTTGAAATACCGCGGCCATTTGGATAATATTTCCAACAACTGTTTTATTGGAGCGGTTAATTACTTCAACGATGAAATGAATAAGGTGGCTAACTACGTAGATAGCAATACGGATGCAGAATTTTTGCCAGTGCCTGATTCAGCACGTAAATATAAAGCTGCCGGTATCAGCACTATCGTCTTCGGGGAAGATAATTACGGGGAAGGTTCTTCCCGCGAGCATGCTGCCATGGAGCCAAGGCATTTGGGTGTGAAAGCCGTAGTGGTAAAATCTTTCGCCCGGATTCACGAAACGAACCTTAAAAAACAAGGTATGTTTGCATTGACTTTTGTCAATCCGGATGATTACGAAAAAGTACGCCAGGATGATATCATAGACTTATTAGGTTTTGAGGAAATGGCTCCCGGTAAAACAATGACAATCCTGTTGCACCACTCTGATGGGACTAAAGATAGTTTTCAGGTAGCACATACCTATAATCAAGCTCAAATTGAGTGGGTTAAGTCGGGGTCAGCTCTTAATAAGATCAGAGAAAATTTAGGTGCTGCCTAAAAGAGTTTTGGGTATTAATTTTATCACGAGTTGTTTGCCCTGGTAACTCAGGACCAGTCAACTCGTGATCTTTAGCTTTCTTTCGGTATAGCGTATGATCTGAAGCTGTATAGTTAGAGTTCGTCTACCTGTTCTAACAACCATTCCCTCTCCGTATAAGGTAAAGTCGGCGCTTTTTCGATTTCTTCCCGCAATTTTTTAATGTCCGCTTTGCTGTAGGGATTTACTCTGACCAGTTTTTTCATCAGACGAATGATGCTTTCGTATACCTTTTTATAGTTAGAAGGGACGTCTTTTCTTTGAATGTATTTACTCATGCTACTCAGTAAAGACTCCAGAGATTCCAGTTCATCTTCCAAATAATAGATCTTCAACTGTGTATGCCGGGCACTCAAGTTAAGTAAGATGTCGCTCTCTTTTACGTTAATGAGTTCTCTCATGGCTTGGTCATACAAGCCCTTGGCGTAGAATAATTTCGCCTTGCAAAAATGTACGATGTTATCCTTGTTATTTTCATTTAGGTTAGGATGGAAATTTTCAATGAAGTTTTCAACCCATTCAAATTCCGTATTTAACTGAGAACCAATTCTGACTATATTCATAAAAGTCCATTTTGAAATGGTGTCATTCTTAATCAATATATTGTTGTTAATGCCGTATTTGTACAATTCAAAAGATTCTCTGACGAATTGGAATTTTCCCTGGTTTTGTTGGTGTATACAATAATTAATGGCCATTAATAAAATATCATTTGCTTCACTCTGCGAAAAAAAATGACCATATTCCAAAATTGCATTCTTTAAGTTGGAAAAGTTTTGGTCGTCAGTATCCGCCTCGGTAAATGATTTATAGATGTAGTAGTAGATTGAGATAGAAGGTTCATCGAATAGATGCTCGCGTTTAATATAATCAATAGCGGCATCCAGAATGCCCTGGTTATATTCTACTTTGTATTGGGTTCTATGCTCCAGCATCAGGCAGGCTTGTTTAAGTTTTTCGGCGATGTAGCTTTTATCCAGCGCATTGGAGACTTCTTGTAAATTGACCTCTACCGTTCTTCTCTTAAGAGCGAGATAAGAAAACTTTTCCTTTTGGAGTAAATAGTCATTGTATAAGTAG
>CAZHNG010000075.1:0-22798 GCA_964533785.1 uncultured Saprospiraceae bacterium
GTCGATAATGGTCGTTTGTGGTACGGCATATACCGAAAGGGGATGAGCGTTGAAAATAACAATGTCACCCTCTTTACCCTTTTCGATGGAACCAATCCTATCTTCAACACCGAGTTGTTTAGCCGGATTGATGGTAATGAGTGCCAGCGCTTCATCGTCGGATAATCCGCCGTAGCGTTGTGCTTTGGCCGCTTCGTGGTACAAATGGCGGATCAATTCACCGGAATCTGAATTGATAGAGGTTACGACGCCGTTTTTGGTTAAAATCGCTGCATTATAAGCGGTAGAATAATATACTTCGAACTTATAGGCCCACCAATCGGCAAAAACAGAGGCTCCGGCGCCAAACGCCGCCAACTCCGGTGCGACTTTAAACCCTTCATTGACGTGCTGAAAACACAACTTTTCAATACCGAAATCCTCAAAAACATTCATCAGCATCAAAATTTCATCAGCGCGGTAGGAATGGCAATGGACGATGATGTCACCTTTCAGAATATCTGCCAGGGCTTCCATTCTGCGATCGTAGATAGGGGCTACTGCCTTTGGGTTAGTCGCCTTCTCTTTTTCGTACTTAGCTTTTGCTTCCATGTATTCCTTCGCTTCTGAAAATGAACGGCGAAAAACCTGCTCTATACCCATCCGCGTTCGGGGGACCAGACCGCGGCCTTCTCCGTGAACGCGCATTGGATTCTCTCCCAGTGCGAATTTAATGGTGCGTGGCGCACCTTCCATTTTCAGATCATCAGGATTATAAGTGCCGTAGCGGTGCTTTATTGTTTCACACTGCCCACCGATAGCATTGGCCGAACCGTGCATGGCGTGAGAGGTAGTCGTACCCCCTGCTACTGCCCGGTAAATGGAAACATCCAAGGGATCTAAAGCATCGCCGACAAATACTTCCGCAGTTACGGTGTGCATGGCTTCGTTAACGGCGTCGAGGGCAATATGAGAATGAGCATCGATAATGCCAGGCATAACATATTGGCCGGAAGCATCGATCTCCGCTACACCTGAAGGCGTTCTGAGGTTCTTACCGATCCGCGTAATGATGCCATCCTGAATTAAGACGTCCGTTTCTTCAAGGGTGCCATCGGTGATAGTTAATACTGTTCCGTTTTTAATGATGATGTCACCGGTAGGGGGCTGTGCTAATCCTAATGATAGTGTCAAGCAACTTATGAGGATTAATATGATATTTTTCATGGTTAATGCATTTTTAGTAATGATGGATTTATTGTTTTTATCATTACTTAGATTGAAAAATGAAATGATAGGAACCCTACTCGGGGGTAGAGCTTCTTCTTCCTTCTACATCAAAAGAGCCGTAGGTTCCCGCCGTTACGGTTCCTTCAATACTATCACCATCAATTAAGAGATTGTATTCGACGGTGATAGATTGCCCGCCTTGTGAATAAGGAATGGTGAAGCTGATAACATTACCGTCGATGAAAAGATCGTTTACTTCTCCTTCTTGTCCAGTGGTAGGATTGGTGATCGTTCCCGTATAGTCACCATCTTCATCCTTAATGGTGATCGTACCGCTCATGGTGGTTCCCATTGCACTAAAAGAGTAGGACCATGCGCCGGAAGGATCGACTTTGGCGTTGGGATCTCCTTTTTTCTTTTTCTTCACTTCGTATTCGAACACTTCACCTTCAACGATGACGTAGCGGACGTTGGCTTCCTTTTGAAAATAGGGTTTGTCAGTGATCACCAAATTGCCAAGTTTACCTTTCTCAACGGTGCCGGCTACCGCTTCGAGTCCGAGCATTTTGGCGGGGTGAGTCGTTAAGGCAGCCAGTGCTGATTGTTCACTCAATCCATGTTCGATCATCTTGCGTAAATGCTCTTGGATCTTAGCAGTTTTAGCGCCCATGGTAGAAAATCCGAATGTAATGTTCATTTTTTCAAAGTTGGCGGCTTGGTCGTAATATTCTTTCAATGCAGCTGCCTGACGTTGTTTTAGCTTTTCCTTTTCCGGGTCTTTGGCTCCTTTCTCGGTCATTTCTTCTTCAGCGGGGGAGTCTTTTTTCTCTTTTGAAGCATCTTCTTTTTCGGTTTTATCTTCGGGCAGATCCATCGAAAGGAATACGGGAATGTTAGCTGTTTTTAGTTGTTCTGCTAAATACCAACCCTGTTTTACGCCACCGAGCACTAATGGAAAGCCGAGGTCTTTTTGTAAAGTTAATATCCGGTGTATACTTTTGACATCTTCAGCCGCAAAAAAGATGGGCTGTTGTTTATTGAGTACAGGATACAGAGCCCGGTGCACGTGACTGGGATTCAACCTTTCCATCCCTGCCGGACCACTCTCGTACGATTTTTCGTAAGCCTGGTACTGTTCTGCTTGTTTGTACAATTCTCTAAATTTTGACATTACGCCGATCACCGTACCCGGATATACTCCGTCCGCATCTTCCAATTGAGCAAAAACAGCCGCATCGTGTTTATAGATCATTTCATTAGCATCCTCACCGTGCAATAAGACAATAGCGCCTTTGCCCGGCAACATGTTACCGTAGGGCACGGAATGGCTCATCGTAAATCCTAGCTTACGAATGTCGTCGATCGATTTTTCTTCGGGAGAAAGGACCTCTATTAACTGCCGGTCGGGCTGGATACCCGCTTCTTCGAAGGTGGGGTTCCCTACATCATTCGGTCGTTGCCCTCGATTTCTTCTGTTATTTTCTTTGGGTTTCGGCACTCCGGCATTTGAGAGGCCGTCTATGAAACCAGCATAGACATAGAGCGAATCTCCTTCCAGTACTTTAGCATCCACAGGAATCGAAACATCTTTTCCGATCGACTGGATCAACCCATCCCGGATAACAATATTGCCGAGGATGGCTTCCTTCCCAGGTTCGGAAACAATCATCACCTTGCTAAGAGCAACTGTTTGTGTCACTGGTCTTATTTTATCATCTTTTCCCTGGCCGGGTAACAGTTGTGGGAAAAAACTAATGCTTAACAGAACCAGCATGCTCAATAAAGAATAGTTTTTCATACTTAATCCATAGTTGAAAGTGAAAAAAATAATTGACTATGAAGAATCATCACCAAACTTGAAAAGGAATAATAACCGTTTGGTTTCTATTGAATTACCAGACTTTAGAGCATTTATGCTAAAAGTTTTGTTGATTACAATAATGCTCAAATAACCTTGTTGATTAATTGATGGTCAATGGTTTATATTAGGTTTGGAACGATTCATGCTGTGTCAAAATAATTAAAACTCTAATAAACAATTTTTTAAGTAGTTAGTTCGAAGAATGCTTATAAGTCTTACTTTGTCATTTTGAAAAACGAGATTTTGAGAACAAATATGGAATTAATTCAGTGTTGTTAATTTGTTGATCAGTCTCACTTAACTATTTGAGGAGTCAATTTAAAGTTTTGCCTCAATAAATTTAGGATAGAATGGTAATTTGCTGTATGGCAATTAATATGAAATTTCTGTTTAAATTTTTAAGAATTTACGCCATTTGCCCTATTTTCGGGCGAAAGGAATCTTATGGCGAGATCGAAAGTTAAATCCCAACCAAATAAAGGAGTAAAAAAGAAAAAACCAAAGGTTAAGCTTCCGGGATGGTATACGAATTTCAGGTTACACTTGTGGATAGTTTTCTTTTTTGGTTTTTTGTTGTACGCTAATACTTTTACACATGATTATACCCAGGATGACGCTATCGTTATAACGGACAATATGTACACTGAGGCCGGGGTCAATGGAATTCCTGGGATCCTTAGTAAAGATACCTTCTTCGGCTTTTTTAAAGAAGAAGGGAAAGCTAATCTGGTAGCAGGTGGGCGGTATCGTCCCTTTACCTTGGTTCTTTTCGCTATTGAATATCAGATCTTCGGGGAGAATCCGACGGTGGGTCACGTAATGAATGCACTTCTCTACGGTATAACCGGTGTGCTGTTGTATCTGGTTTTACTGGAATTTTTTTCATCGCCCAAAAGCAAAGCAAAAGCTTATTGGATTGCATTAACCGGAGCGGTAATTTTTGTTGCCCATCCCTTGCATACTGAGGCCGTAGCCAATATCAAGGGAAGAGATGAGATCGCCGCTTTGCTTTTCAGCCTGGCAGCCTTATATCTTTCTCTGAAAGCCTTTCAAAAGAAAAAATTGATCTGGAACATAGGAGCGGCCATATTATTTTTTATCGCCCTGTTATCTAAAGAAAATGCGATTACCTTTTTGGCTGTTACTCCATTGGCGTACTATTTTTTCACCAAAAGCAAGGCCAAACAAATTGCTCTTCAAACGGTACCGTTCATCCTTTCTGCAATAGTGTTTTTGATCATTCGCTCGTCCGTTCTCGGAGGAGCCGGCTTGACCGGAAATCCTTCTTTGGAATTAATGAACAATCCTTTTCTGAAGTGGACAGGAAGCGGTTATGTTTTGATGAGTTTCGGTGAAAAAATGGCGACCATTATGTTCACCTTAGGCAAATATTTACAACTCTTATTTGTTCCTTATCCGTTGACTCATGATTACTATCCCCGCCATATAGAGATGATGAGTTGGATGGACTGGCGGGTGCTCCTTAGTATGCTTGCATACGTAGGTTTAGGGATCTATGCGGTATTGAGGTTCCCCAAAAAGGATCCGGTAAGTTTTGGTATTCTGTATTTTTTAATCACGTTGTCTATTGTTTCGAATGTCGTTTTTCCGGTGGGAACAAATATGTCGGAGCGATTTTTATTTATGCCCTCTGTGGGCTTCTGTATTGTCATTGCAGTATTGACTTACCGTTTAAGTCAATTTAAAAAGCGAACTGATTTTAAACAAGTCATTCCCTATCTTGGTCTGGTAGTTGTGATTACCTTGTTGTTCAGCGGGATCACTTTTGCCCGGAATTTTGCCTGGAAGGATAATTACACTCTTTTCACCACCGATATCCATAAATCACCGAATAGCGCCAAATTAAGAAATGCTGTAGGCGGTGAATTGACGGCACAGTCTATAAATGCCGATGAAAATACACGGGAGGCCATGCTTACCGAAGCCATCGGCCACCTTCAGGAAGCCGTTAAGATCCATCCTACTTATAAAAATGCTTATCTGTTGTTGGGGAATGCCCACAGCTACCTGGAGCAATATCAGCAAGCTATTGCTTACTATGACAAAGCGCTGGAGCTCGATCCCAACTATCAGCAAGCCATACAAAATAAAGCGGTTACTTACAGAAACCAGGGAAGGTACTACGGAGAAGAAAAAAATAACCTGGCGGCATCTCTCCAAAGCCTTGAAAAAGCCTATCAGTTGAACCCCAATGATTATGAAACCTTGAGGCTTTTGGGCGTTGCCAATGGTATACGCGGGAATAGCAATAACGCAATTAGTTTCTTTGAAAAAGCATTGGCACTAGAGCCGGAAAATGCTGATGCACTTTTTAACCTGGGAACAGCCCATTATGCTGCAGGAAATGAAGAAAAGGGGGCAGCATATCACCTAAGAGCCAGGCAAATTGATCCGAGTGTAGGACAGCCAGGCAATAATTAGTTTTTTGCGGAGTTGTGGTTTGAAACTATGGAATAGTGGATGGGATGTGAACTAATTCTTGTGCTGTTGAAAATAAATTTTTCAGATTTTTTTTGTATTGTGTCCTCCTGGAAAACAACGGGTTTCGTTTATATTTCATTCGTATGAGTGAATAGAGACTTAATTCAATGCTTTATCGGTATGAAATCCGGAATAAGGAAGGGATTGATAAAAAATTGTGGGAAATTAGGGATAGGTTTATATTGATGTAAAATTGTACTGTCGTATAATTTCATGAGTATTATGCCATTTTGAATTTAGGAAGCGAGCAAAGAAATACGACATCATAAACTCAAAATAGTATTACTTGAGAGAAAAGTATAAATGAATTTTAGTGCTTCTGTGAATAGGATCAGAAAAACCTGAAAATAGTAAAACACCATGTCTACCATAAAATGGTGAAAAAAACAAATTTACATCATTACTGAAATCGAATAGGTTCCACTATCTTAAACTAAGTAATTGCGTGGGCAATTATATGGTTTAATTATCTCACACTCAATGCTTTTCCGATATCGACAGCTATCATGTATTGGAACCCAACTATTCTTTAGCGATCGGGATCAGTATCCCTGCCAGTTCAGGGCAGGCTTGCAGGTTTAATCTGGCGTTTTAGTAACAAAAAAGGAAGGATTATTCGACAATCGCTTCAGCCATTGACAGGAAAGTTTTCTTTAAAAAACTCTGGCTGATAGTTTATTAGTGAATCATTAACCGATTAATACCTTTGAATGTGTCAGCAAAATTATTGTTTTTACCGGTATTAGTTTTTCTTTTACTTGGGGCTAAAATGAAGCCCAAAGTCGATATCTCTCCACCACCAACTTCCACTCCCGAAGAACATTGGGTAGATTCTGTATTCAACAACATGACTGACCAGGAGAGGCTGGGGCAATTATTTATGATCAGAGCACATTCTGACCTTGGTGAAGATCATATAAAGGAAGTAGAACGTCAGATCGAGAAGTACCGAGTCGGCGGCTTGTGTTTCTTTCAGGGAACACCTGAAAAACAGGTAGAACTTATTAACAACTATCAAT
The DNA here is from genome assembly GCA_964533785.1 of uncultured Saprospiraceae bacterium. Lineage (GTDB taxonomy): Bacteria > Bacteroidota > Bacteroidia > Chitinophagales > Saprospiraceae > JANQRV01. The sequence goes on from CAZHNG010000075.1 coordinate 6,592, forward strand.
TGCAAAGTCCTATTCCCCTTATGATAGGAATGGATGCGGAGTGGGGATTGGGGATGCGAATGCCGGGAACTACGATAAGTTATCCTCGCCAACTTACTCTTGGAGCAATTTCCGATAACCGGTTGATCTACAAGATGGGAGCTGAAATCGCAAGGCAGTTGAAGCTTGTTGGCACGCATGTTAATTTCGCACCGGTGGTCGATGTCAATAATAATCCTAAAAATCCAGTAATCAATACACGTTCTTTTGGGGAAAACCGCTACAACGTTGCTACCAAGAGTTATATGTATATGAAAGGGATGCAAGACAATGGCATTTTAGCTTGTGCCAAACATTTTCCGGGACATGGCGATACCGATGTTGACTCTCACAAGGACTTGCCCCTGATCCCCCACTCCCGGCAACGATTGGACAGCATTGAATTGTATCCTTTCAAAGCTTTGATCCAGCACGGCGTAGGAAGTATTATGGTCGCACACCTCGATGTGCCTGCGCTGGTCAAAGAGGAGAACAGGCCAACGACCCTTTCTAATAGTACGGTGACTCAGGTGCTGCAAAGAGAAATGGGATTTGAAGGGCTCATTTTTACGGATGCTTTGGAAATGGAGGGGGTAGTGAAGTATTATGAACCAGGCGAAGTAGAAGCAGAAGCACTTTTAGCCGGTAATGACGTTTTGCTTTTGCCCGTAGATATCGATGCTTCTTTTAGGACTATCAATGAATATATTGATGAAGGAAGGTTAACCTGGGAAGATATCTATGAGAAAACTAGAAAGATACTAAAAGTAAAATACCGGCTTGGCTTGACCTCTTTCAAACCGCTATCTACCGAAAACCTGGAAGAAAAGCTCAATGCTCCCGCAGCTCGTGCCACCAAAAGAATGTTAGTGGAGAAAAGTATTACTTTGGTCAGGAACAATGATCAACTGGTGCCCTTTCTGGGAGAGGATTCTCTAAACATTGCTTCTATTGCCATTGGTGTGAATACCAGGAATGTATTCCAAAAAAGGATCGATGATTATTTTATATCCGAACATTACCAGGTCAGTAAAAATATCACGCCTGCTCTGGAAAAACAGCTCATTGAACAAACAAAAGACAATAACCTGGTGATCGTAAGTTTGCATAATTTGAGCAGTTTTGCGAGTAGAAATTATGGTTTGAATCAATCGGTGATCGACTTTGTTCATCGACTGGACGAAACAAAGCAGGTACTTCTGGTCATTTTTGGTACCCCCTACAGTCTTGTTCATTTTGATGGTATAGGCAATGTCCTGGTTGCTTACGAAGAAAATCCAGATAGTGAAGATCTGGCTGCGCAAGCCTTGTTTGGTGCTTTTGCTATTCAGGGACGGTTGCCGGTCACTGCTTCTTTGATCAGCCGGTTCAATACCGGAGTGACGACGAAAAAGTCTTACCGGTTTGGATACGCAGACCCCTGGGAGGTTGGTCTCAATCCCGATTCGCTGATTCGCATTGATGAATTAGCCAATGAAGCCATCAAAAAAAGAGCAACCCCCGGCTGTGTCGTTTTGGTCGCCAAATCGGGTAAAATCGTATACCAAAAAGCATTCGGGCATCACACTTACCAAAAGAAGATTGCACTGGAGAAGGAACATATTTTCGATTTGGCTTCTATCACTAAAATTGCCGCTTCTACCGTCGCCTTAATGAAATTGGTATCGGAAGGCCGTGTGGATCTGGATGCGCCCATTAGCAAGTATCTTCCCGAGTTAAAGAACACCAATAAGGAGGAGCTTCGGTTAAGAGAAGTACTGGCTCATATCGCCGGTTTGAAATCCTGGATACCTTTTTACAAGCAAACGGTTATCGGCAGGAGGCGCAGAAAAAGGCCTTCACCGAAATTTTTCAAAACCGGACCCACTGATCAGTTTTCAATTCCAGTCACGGAACGGTTATTCATGCAAAATGAATTTGTAGATACCATCTGGCAACAAATTATCGATTCTGAGCTGCCCAATGTAGGACGCTACCGGTATAGTGATCTGGGATTTTACATTATTGCCCGTTTGGTAGAAAATGTCACCCAACAGCCGCTTGACGTTTATACGAACAACCAGATCTATCAGCCTTTACATCTGGAGCGTACAACTTTCAAACCATGGGAAAAGTTTAGCCCGGAGATTATCGTACCTACCGAAATTGACCGGTATTTCAGAGCCCAAAAAGTGCATGGGTACGTACATGATATGGGAGCTGCTATGTTGGGAGGAGTAAGCGGACATGCGGGCTTGTTCTCGAACGCCAAAGAAATCGCAGTCATTTTACAGATGATTCTACAGGGAGGACAATACGGAGGCGTACATTTTTTCTCACCGGAAGTGATCCAGGAGTTCACCTCTCGTCACCCGAGAAGCACCCGACGCGGCCTCGGGTTTGATATGTTGGAAACCAACCCTAGCTTGTCTCCCAATATGGCGCCGGAAGCCTCCTTGAATACTTTCGGCCACCTTGGGTTTACGGGAACCTGTGCATGGGCGGATCCTGACCATGACCTGGTCTATGTCTTTTTGTCCAACAGAACCTATCCTTCAATGTATAATTACCGGATTTCAAAACTGGATACCCGGCTTAAAATTCATAGTACTATTTACAGTGCTTTAGTGGATAGTGAACCAGATGATCCTTTATAAAGTTTTTTTGTTGTCAAAGATCATTAACGGCACTGATGTTGTTAAATTTAGACTCCTTTTTGTGTAAAACTAAAAGTCATCCTCATTGAATCTGCCATTAAAAATTGCCAGAAGATATTTGTTTGCCAAAAAATCCACTAATGCTATTAATATCATTAGCGGTATTGCAGTTTTTGGAATTTCGGTCGGTACGGCAGCTTTATTGATCATTCTTTCCGTTTTTAATGGTTTCGAAGACCTTATTTTAGGAATGTACAGTGATTTTAATCCTGACATCAAAGTTATTCCCGTCAAAGGCAAAAAATTTGAAGTAGACTCCACTACGCTGGTACAATTGTGGAACCTCGACGGGGTACAGTATGTTTCGCAAACACTTGAAGAAGTCGCCTTCTTTGAACATAAGGAGAACCAGCATTTTGGTACGTTAAAAGGGGTAGATGAATTCTTCCCTTTGGTGACTGGGATGGATTCGATGATCAGGATGGGCAGTTTTAAATTGCAATATCGCAACAGGGAGTATGGTATTTACGGAATCGGTCTGCAAAACAGATTGAGGGTTACGCCGGTAGACTCTTTGTTTTCCCCCATAAAAGTGTACATGCCTAAACGAAGAAAAACAACCCCTTTTGAAAAACCATTTTACGTTGAACCTTTGTATTACGGCGGTACATTTAGTGTTCAGCCGGATTATGACAATGAATATTTGATAACTTCTCTCGATTTTGCCCAGGGCATTCTAAAAGCGCCTAAACAGGTGACTGCCTACGAAATAAAGTTGTATCCGGGGTTTAATATTCCATCGACCTATAAAGCTATTCGGGAAATCATGGGAAAGGAATTCGTTTTGAAGAACCGGGATCAACAAGAAGAAGCCTTTTTTAAATTAATGAAGATGGAAAAATGGCTGGGCTATGCCGTAGTAGGACTGATGACCCTGTTAGTTGCGTTCAATATGGTGGGCGCTCTTTGGATGATCGTATTAGACAAAAAGCGTGATATCGCTATTCTCAAATCGATGGGGGCAAAGGATAATACTATTAGGGATATTTTTCTTGCCGAAGGATTATTGCTCACCGGATTGGGCTTGTTATCGGGCATCTTATTGGCGATGGTGCTTTATGTTATTCAAAAAACCGTGGGCATTGTTTCGTTACCGGGCAATTCGATCGTCGATGCCTATCCGATGAGTGTTCGAGTGGTAGATTTTTTCACGGTTATGGTTACCGTATTAAGTATCGGCTTGCTGGCATCAGTGCTTCCTTCTCTTAAAGCCAGGAAAATACCAGCATTGATCCGTGAAGAATAAACTGCTTTAACTTAAAAAATTTAATTCAAAATGAGGAACTTATCAACGTTGACTGCGTAATTTTTATCTTTGCGGCTGCTCAGTTTTTTATAAAGATCCTACACCGTCTAAGCAATAGTTGCAGATCATTTGTTTAATACAAGCTAAATGGGAGGAACCGGTCAAAACAATTTAATCAAACTGGAAAATGGAGGATTGGGAATTTGATTTTAAATGGTTGCGGGTAAAACACTTGGTGAAAACTGCTTTTAATAGAACTGAACTCCCTGACTTGAACGGAGTACTTTTTGCTATCGGATTGCAAGAACTGGGCCGATGGAAAAAAGAATTCACCAAAGAAGAAAAACAGGATCTGATACACATCGCAGTTTGTCAATTGCTAAGCCAGGACGGTTATTATGAATTTGCAGGTCGTGATGCCGATGGATGGCCGCACTGGGAAGCTACCAAGAAATTGGATATTAGTGGTGTGAAAACCCAGGAAAAATACCTGAAAGAAAAGGCTATCCAGTATTTTGAGCCGTTTATCAGTAATTACTTGGAAGAGGAAGAATAATAATAAACATAACTTTTTGTCATGAAACACATTTTACTTTTTGGAGTATTGATACTACTACTTTTTTCGGGGTGCAACAATGACCCTCACACTTATGCGACCATTGAAACAGAAATGGGAACAATAAAAGTAAAACTGTACAACACAACCCCACAACACCGTGATAATTTTATCAAATTAGCTAATGAAGGTTTTTATGACGACCTGCTGTTTCACCGGGTGATCGATGGATTTATGATCCAGGGTGGAGATCCGGATTCAAAAAATGCCTTACCGGATAAAGTGCTTGGTTTTGGAGGCCCGGGTTATGAAATCCCGGCGGAGATCGATGGCGTTCACTACCATTTCAAAGGAGCTTTAGCCGCAGCCAGAAATAATAATCCTGAAAAAAGATCATCGGGTTCTCAATTTTACATCGTGCATGGGAAACCTGTGGATGATAATTTTCTGGATCGTATTGAACAACAAAAAGGTATTCAATATACGGAAGAACAAAGAGCGATGTATAAGGAATTGGGTGGAACCCCTATCCTGGATAATGACTATACCGTATTTGGTGAAGTAGTAGAGGGCTTGGATGTCGTTGATCAAATTGCGGCAGTCGAAGTAGGTAGAAGCAATCGTCCGACAAAGGATTTAAAAATGAAAGTGAGTGTTGGGGATTGATGCTCAAAAGGGAAATCGCTTTTTTTTCTTAGCTTCAATACTTATTGTTCATGTTGAACTAATGTGAATATGGAAATAAATCGAATTATTAGCGGGCAAAATTTATATTGGCTCATCATATTTGCGGTAATGGCAGTATCTTGTTCGCGACCATTAGCTAAATTCACCTATAGCGGGGAGACGGAAGCGCCGGCAGTAGTGGAATTTGAGAACCAGTCGGAAAATTCGGAATTTTATCTTTGGGATTTTGGCGACGGCACTACATCGGAAGAAATAAGTCCCGTTCACCGGTACGTGATGTCTGGTAATTATACGGTAAAATTGAAAGCCGGCAAAAAAAATAAATCAAGGATGAAAGAACAGAATATTAAAATTTCCCCTCCAGATCAGTGTTTGGTACAATTAGAAACGGATCACGGCAATATGCTGCTTCAGTTATTTGATGATACGCCACTACATCAGAATAATTTCATCAAATTGGCAGAGGAAGGGTTTTACGATGGGTTATTATTTCACCGGGTCATTGATGGATTTATGATCCAGGGTGGGGATCCGGAATCCAAAGATGCGGCATCCAATCAACGGCTTGGTTCGGGAGGCCCCGGCTACCAGGTTCCTGCTGAATTCAATAACGATCTTATTCATACGAAAGGAGCACTGGCAGCAGCACGGAATAACAATCCGGCAAAAAAATCTTCTGGGTCACAGTTCTACATCGTCCAAGGCAGCCCGGTAAATGAAGAGCAATTAAACCAGGTAGAAGCCCGAAGAGGCGTTCGTTATACCAAAGAACAACGTGATCAGTATTTATCTTTGGGTGGAACTCCCTGGTTAGATGGTGAATATACCGTTTTCGGTAAAGTAATAGAGGGAATGGAAGTCATTGACAGTATTGCTAACTTGGCGACCAATAGCCAGGATAGGCCGAAAGAAGACGTGAAAATGAAAGTTTCTGTTATAAAATAGGCAGATCTAATGGCCAACGAAAATCGTGCTTTCACTAATATATAGCTAAAAAATGGATAATCACATTCAAGTCATGGGAATTGATGTCGGAGCTTCAGGCATAAAAGGCGGCATCGTTGATACAAAAACCGGCGAAATGCTGACCGAAAGGCTTAAACTGGAAACCCCACATCCCGCTACGCCGGATGCAATTGCTGAAACCTTCCATGAACTGATTAAACTACACAAATGGAACGGTCTTATTGGTTGTGGATTCCCCGCCATTATGAAGAACGGTGTGGCTATGTCCGCTGCCAATATCGATTCCTCTTGTATCGGTACCAATTTTGAAGAGGTTCTTTCGGAAAAAACAGGGATGCCGGTACTTACGCTGAATGATGCCGATGCTGCCGGTATTGCTGAAATGCGTTTCGGTGCAGGAAAAGGAGAAAATGGACTGGTAATGATCATCACTATTGGGTCAGGATTAGGTTCTTCGCTATTCATGGATGGAAAGTTGATTCCTAATACTGAACTGGGGCACCTTTATCTTAACGATATGGTTGCTGAACATTATGCCTCCAGTTCCGCTAAAAAGCGTGAAAATCTCGATTATGATGTCTGGGGAGCCCGTTTTAATGAATACCTGGTGCATGTCAACCGTTTGTTTTCACCCGATCTTTTCATCCTGGGCGGAGGGATAAGTCGTAAATTCGACCGTTTCGAAGCAATGTTGGACAAAAGCCTCAATGTTGTTCCTGCCGAGTTAAGGAACCGTGCCGGTACCGTTGGCGCCGCTATTTACGCCAAAGAGCTTCATGCAGAATTTTACGGCGAGTAATGAAAGAGGTAAAGGCGAAAATCAGGATAACAAATGGCCAATCGTTATTTTTTTGTTAATTGTGTTAATCTTTTGCTATCCTTTGCAGCGTATCCAACGTAGATACTTCTTTCACCTTATCTTTGAACTTTAAAAAGTTAGGCAAATGAAGAATCTCATTCCAGCATTTTTACTACTCTTCTCTTCCGCTATATTAATGGGGCAAAATAATCCCGTTTCCTGGAATTATGCTGTAGAAAAAGTTGATGACCAGGCTTACCATCTGGTTTTTACGGCTAAACTAAATCCTGGGTGGTATATTTACTCTCAGTACCTGGAATCAGATGACGGTCCTATCCCGACTTCCATAAACTTTAACGATGGTATTGGATATGAATTAGTTGATAAAACCAAAGAGCTTGGTGATAAGAAAGAAGGATATGATGACCTATTTGGGATGAATATCGTCAAATATGCTAAAGAAGTGAAGTTTGTTCAAAAAATTACAGTACAAGACTCGCCTCAAACAGTAAAAGGTTATATTGAGTTTATGACCTGTGATGATCATCAATGCTTACCTCCCCGGCAACAAGAATTCAGTCTTGCTGTAAATTAATCAAATTATTATCCTTATTTCTGTCTACTTCAACGCTAAAATAAAATGATCCATAAAAGTCTTTTTGCGCTTATAAGCATATTTTTTTTCAGCTGGAGCCTGTTGGCCCAATTCGATGATCCGGTAAGTTGGGAAACTTCTTTCACAAAAATTAATGAAGAAGAGTATGATCTGGTATTTAAGGCCAAAATTGAAGAAGGTTGGGTAATCTACTCTCAATATTTGGAAGGTGACGATGGTCCTATCCCAACTTCCTTTTATTTTGATGAAGGTGACCATTTTGAACTCATTGGCGATAATGTCGAGAGTGGCAACATCAAGACTGCTTATGACCAGGTTTTTGAAATGGAGCTGAAGAAGTTGTACAAAGAGGGGATCTTTACTCAAAGAATAAAGCTATTGGATGATCAGCAGCCTATTACCGGGGCTATCGAATATATGACCTGTAACGACACGAAATGTCTGCCGCCTACCGAAGAACCCTTTCAATTCTTGTTGTCAGAAACAGCCGTTAGTGCTCTTGATACTATGCAACAGCCACGGGAGACCGAAAACTTTGCCACTGTTTTCGGCATGGATCCACCCGATATGGATAACCCGGTTGGTCAGTGCAATAACTCTAACAATCTTAAGGGAGCAAATAATTGGAAGATATTTATTCTCGGTTTCTTAGGTGGGTTCATTGCATTACTAACACCTTGCGTTTTTCCAATGATCCCTTTAACCGTAAGTTTTTTCACTAAAAAAAATATCAGTCGGAAAAAAGGTGTTTCCAGTGCTGCTTACTATGGTTTTTCTATTCTGGCTATATACCTTTTATTGAGTGTTCCCTTCCACTTAATGGATTCGGTAAATAGTGATATTCTCAATGAAATTTCAACCAATGTTTGGTTGAATGTGTCGTTCTTCCTGATCTTTATGTTTTTTGCCTTTTCCTTTTTTGGATTTTATGAAATTACCTTGCCCAGCAGTTGGGCCAATAAATCGAGTTCGGCCGAAAATGTTGGCGGTTTTGTAGGTATTTTCTTTATGGCGCTTACGCTTGCGTTGGTCTCTTTTTCGTGTACCGGACCAATTTTGGGTTCGTTATTGGCAGGTGCATTGTCTTCTGATGGAGGTGCCTGGCAACTAACGGCGGGAATGGGCGGTTTTGGGCTGGCTTTGGCCTTACCATTTGCTGCTTTTGCTGCTTTTCCGGGCTGGATGAATTCATTGCCTCGTTCCGGCGGTTGGTTAAACACCGTAAAAGTTTCATTGGGGTTCGTAGAGTTTGCCCTGGCCTTCAAGTTCTTGTCCAATGCCGACCTGGTTGATCATTGGAACATTCTGAAGATAGAGCCCTTTTTAATTATCTGGATTTTATCCGCCCTGGGTTTGGGCTTATACCTGTTGGGCATAATCCGCTTTCCGCACGATTCGCCTCAGGTAAAACGCAACGTTCCTAAGATAGCATTGGGAGTGCTATCGATTGCCTTCGCAGTTTACATGGCTACGGGCTTTACTTACGATGAGGAAATAAAGACTTATAAGCCTCTGACCTTATTGAGTGGTATAGCTCCGCCGGTCTGCTATAGTTTTGCTTACCCCTGTGACTGTCCGCAAGGATTAAATTGTTTTAAAGACTACAAAGAAGGTATGGCGTACGCAAAATCCGTTAACAAACCAGTGATGGTTGACTTTACGGGTTACGCCTGTGTCAATTGCCGTAAAATGGAAGAGCATGTTTGGCCAAAGTCCAGTGTTTACGATTACCTGGCTGATGATTATGTTCTGATCTCATTATATGTGGATGACAGGAAAACGCTTCCGGAAAGTGAGCAATATTGGGTAGAAAGGAAATCCGGTAAGGTGGAAAAATTGAAGGATTACGGGGATAAGTGGGGCTATTTTCAGGAATATTTCGGAGCCAATTCACAACCCTGGTATGTCTTAATGGGGCCGGACGGAAAATTACTAAACTATCCAGTGGGCTATACACCCGATGAGGAAAAATACGCAGCTTTCTTACGCTGCGGATTGGATGCTTTCAGCGGCGGGTTGTCCGAGCGGAAAGATTAGAAAATAAGAATCTTGCTACCAAGTCTAATATGCTTTCTTGGCGTTTCTTCGTGCTCTTTGGAGTTAGGCTTATCACCGCCAAGGACACCAAGAAGCGCTAAAGTTTTTTCTACTTTTTCTTTGCGTTTCTTGGTTGTGCTTAGCAGTGATTAAGTGTAGATATGATCATGCCATGGCCGCTGTCTGATTTGTACTCTTCTTTTTCTTCTTTCTTCGTTCCACTTTTTCAAAATACACTTTAGCGCCGGGCTGTTGAAGTTGCTTATATAGGATTTCTTTAGCTCTGAACAATTGCGCTTTTACCGTACCGAGCGGAATATCCAATTCTTTCGATATTTCATCGTAGCTTAGATCTTCGAAAAATCGCATCTCTATCATGAGACGGTACTTCGTATTCAACTTGGTGATCAAATGACGAAGTAACTTTATCTGTTGGTTGCGAATGATCTCCTCTTCGGGGGTAGGTGTTGATGCCTTCAAGTTAGAGGCGAAATCATCTTCAGCGCCCGCTTCGATAGGTTCGTCTATTGAGAGAAAATACAATCGTTTCTTCCGAATATGGTCGATACAATTATTAATGGCAATCTTAAAAAGCCAGGTACTGAAGGCATATTTAGGTGTGTAACTGGATAGTTTGTGAAACGCCTTGCCAAATGCTTCAATTGTTAGATCGTCCGCATCGTCGCGATTGTTAACCATTTTATAAATGGCATGATAAACGGGAGCGCGATAACGATTTAATAACGATGCATAAGCTTGTTGGTCTCCTGCTACCGCACGTTGTACCAATAGATAATCGTCATTTTTTTTGCGTGCCTTAATGCGCGCTGAGTTCTTGGGCTTTGCTACTACTTCCATTTTTGTTTTTTACCAATTAAAGATGGCGCGAATACGATATAATAGATCACCAACAGTATGTCGAGAAGTGGAAGCCATTTCCATAGTTTCGTATCTCCAAGTTTTACTAGTATCAACCTGTACACTGTCATGACTATACCTATCCTCACCAAGTATGAGAAAATAATATGTCCATGGTAACCAGCATCAAATAGCAGAACAAATGCACAAGCATAATGAAGAAAATGACTTGTTGAAATCATCCCCAGCACTAATTTGTGCTTCATTCGGTATTCAATACCGGTTGATAAATGCCTTGATTTTTGTCGGTAATAGCCTCTCCAAGTATGTTTTGGACGTGAAAAAATAAATGTACTTGGGTGTAGATTGATTACAGTATTTGAACGATTCGCTACGGTGTTAATCAAAAGATCATCATCACCGGAAGCTATATGTTGATGTTTCTCAAATTTTCCACCCCTGTAGAATGTTGATCGAGTATATAGTAAATTCCTACCAACACCCATATATGGCATGCCGGCTAAAGCCATTGCCATATATTGAATAGCTGTATAGGTGGTCTCAAAGCGAATAAAAATATTAAGGAAACTTGGTATGTCGAGATATGGGCTGTAGCCTAGAACAATAGAGATTTCAGGGCTGAGTTTTGATTGCATTATTTCAATCCAGTGAGGAGAAGATGGTATGCAATCTGCGTCTGTTAAGAGTATTTGTTCGTAGATAGCAGCTTCAATGCCCTTGGTTAATGCTGCCTTTTTTCCCGGCAGGGTTTTCGTCCCATTGACGTTTACAATGCGAAATATCGGACTTTTTTGTTGAAATTCAAATAAAACTTGAAAAGTTTCATCAAAAGAATCATCGTTTACTACGATTATTTCAAAGGAACGGTAGTTTTGCTTTAGGAAGTGGGGGATATTATTTATTAAATTTTTTGCTTCATTACGTGCACAAATAATGACGGAAACCGGTTTTTGTGTATTTCGCTGCCGGTTCTCCTCATCTAGTAAAGGTTCTTTGTACAGTGCTAACCATCCAAAAAGGCCTATCCATATAATAACCTGTACGATGGTGGCCGCTAGAAGAATAATATAGATGAGCGAGAACAACAAATTTTCAATATTGTGCTGGATTAACAAATACTCCAAAGTTCTAATAGTCAACGTATCTGATGCCTCACTTATCCTTTCCCAGAGTAACTTGAGTATTAGATTTGACTAAACGGTTAAGTTCTTTCCAGACGGCAGCTCTTTTATGTTCTAGCTTTACGGCTCCATCTTTGTTCTTTTTTGACCAGAAAAACCATTTCCAGTCTTTATATTTTTGGTTGATCTTTTTCCAATAATAAGAGGCAAAAACACCACTTGGAATCAAAGTAAGCAAATACCACCACGAAAAAGATACTCCAAATATGGCTGCTATGACTTCCGATTGAACATAATAGGATAAGGGTAAAAATATTAGTATAACCACGAACTTTACAGTTGACTCGTAGGTAGGGTAGAGGTTTAATTTATTCCAAATACCATGCATGGCTAACAAGAGAACAAAGTGATTCAGTAAACCATAGCAGAACAGAGGAAAGCCCAGTAGATAAAGTGTTAGGTCAAACCAACGTAAAATATGATTTTTCCGCCCTTTTGCCACCGCCGCATCGTTGGTTTGAATTTTTTTCAGTTGTTCAAAATAAGTGTTTAAATGATGTAAGAGGTCCCGTTGAGGGGGGGATCCCATATTTCTGAAGCCTTCGGCCAGTTTTTGTGTCCAGTTTAGTTTTTGAATATTGAATTTTGAATCATGAGATCGGTATAATATTTCAGCTTTTCCCAGCAATTGGTCTTCTTCTTTGTCGAAGGGGTTAATGATCAAATTAGATAAAGCAGTTTCAATGACTTTTGTCAATTGTTTTGCGGCTTCAAAGGTTTCCTGCTGGTATGCTTCTCGATATTCAGTTATTGTGATGGGAGCTCCGACGTTGATCATCAACCGGCTTCTGAACCGGGTAGGGTCTTCGTATACCAGTCCTATGGGAATTATTTTCAAGCCCAGGTTAAAATTATTTCTGGCTTCTGCGCTTAACGCAATACGGGCGGTGCCGGTTTTTATTCTTTCCAATTGGCGGCCTTCGTAACTGCCACCTTCCGGGGCGATGTACAGTATTCCTTTATTGGAAAGAAATTGATCGCATTTTTCAAAGGAGGATCGGTTATCTACAAATTTACCTTTTTTATCTCCCTTTCGTTGGACGGGAATACAGTAAAAGGTGGTGAAGAACCAATTGGTGAACCGCGTGGCAAATAAGCCGGCATTAGCAAGGAAATAAACGGGCTGCCAGATCCTCGAAACGGCATTGAAAGGGTCCATGATGGTATTCGGGTGATTGGAGATGATGATTGCCGGGCCTTTAATTCGAAGCTGCTTCCGGTTGACCACGGTCACATCAGGATAAAGAACCCAACTGGTCAGGCGAACGAGTAATTTGAGAAATTGGTACAGCCAAAATAGAAATGGATTCAAATCTATACTTTAAAGTTAAGTAAGAAGTTCTTAACGGCTTCGTTAAATTCCTCTTGTCCATCGAAGTGGAATTTGACCGATACCGGCAGAACAAATATAGGCAATTGGTGCTTTAAGAGAAATGATCGGTGCATTTGTAGCCGCATGGCGTCCTTTTCAGTAGTAACGATGAGTTTTCTATCAGATTCTATTTGGGCGAAGGTTTTCTTTATATTCGACAGATCAGTACTGGAGAAATAGTGATGGTCTTCGTAAGACATGGTATAAACATGGTCGACGACATTATCCATATAGTCCAGTAAATAGTCGGTTTTAGCGATCGCGCTAACGAGTAATACCTGCAAGCCTTTATCAAATTTTAACCGCTGACCAGGATTGAAAAGGTAGTAGGGGTATCCGTACTCATAAAAGGAGAAGAGAACCTTCTGGTGTGACAAGGGATTGATTTCCCGGCTAAGTGTATCTTTTTCCTCTTGGCTAATATCGGGCGGACATTTGGAGACGATAATCAAATCTGCTCTTTCGTAGCCTGAACGCCACTCTCTTAATCGGCCCATAGGTAATAGGTGATCTCTTGTAAACGGTGTATCAAACTCCGTTAACAGGATATTTAAGCCAGGTTTAATGGCCAGGTGTTGGTACGCATCATCAAGCAAAATCACCTGCAGGTCAGGTCGGGAAGCCAGCATTTCCGGAATAGCTAAAGAACGGCTTTCGGCAACCGCAACCGTAATATCAGGAAATTTCCTTTTGAACTGGAGGGGCTCGTCTCCGGCTTGTTCCGCATTCATGTTCGGAGATACCAGCAGGAAGCCTTTAGTCTTACGTTTATAGCCTCTGCTCAACGTGCTTACATTGATATAGTCTTTCAAAAACCGGATGAGGTATTCAATATGAGGCGTTTTACCGGCACCACCTACTGTTAAGTTCCCAACTACAATGGTGGGAATGTCAAACTTAATAGCTTTGAGAACCCCTTTCCGGTAAAGAAAGTGGTGTATACTGACCCCTAATCCATACAAAAGCGTGAAGGGAAAAAGAAAGAACCTTGCTAGTTTGTTTTGAATCATGGTTAAATAACAAGGTAATAAGCAGGTGGGTTGATACCGGTAAGTAAGCCTAAAGACGCTAGATGCCAGACGTTAGACTGCAATAGGCAGAAAATCAATATGTTGTGTTTGGGTAATCTTTAGAATAATTCTACTCTGGTAAATGGAGGGACAATAATAAATTGAATTTTAACACTCCCTACTCTCTGCCGATAGCAATCAAGATCGATCCCACACATTCTGGCATCTGGTATCCCAGACCAGAGTCAGCCACGTGGGGCCCGCATGGACTGGGCAGACAGGTTAAATCTGGCCTCTGACTTGCTTGTTATGATTTCAAAAAATCATTGGGATAAATTCTAAATACTCATTTATGGAAATGCACTTCATTTCTTACCTTTGAGTCCGTATGGGAACCGCTTCCCAAAATGAGCCTGAACTAATAGATAATCAACACGTTTCGACAATAAGTAAATAATATTGATGATGCCGGCACACTCAACTCCCCATTCCCTGGCCCCTTACGTCTGGAATCAGCGTCTTATTTACAAGAATCCAAGCCATATTAATTAATAAATATTTTAAAATAAAGTACTTATGAGATCATTGAGCCTACTTTTCTTGTTTGCGTTATGGTTATCTGCCTGTGATAATACGGGGTCTACCGAAACCGATGCAGCAACTGAGGAAGAAACAGAAATGGAAGCCTCGGCTGAAAAATATACGCTTACGCCTTTTACGGAATCTGCCCAATTTCCCGATGCAGCTATCGAATCCATGGATTACAAAGATGGAACCTTTACATTTGGGATCGGAGGTGACACCTATGAATTAGGTATCCAGACACCCGATGCTGATCAGAAAATGTGTGCTAATTCTGCTAAAGGCCAGCATATTCACTTGATTTTTGATCGCGATCCTTACCTTGCCAAATATGAAGCTTCTTTCGAACAGGAGGTAAGCAATGGAGAACACTATATGCTGGCTTTTCTGTCGCGTTCCTACCACGAGAGCATAAAAACAGCGCCAGCTCACGTTGCTAAAAAAGTAACCATTGAAGATGGGAATATTAAAGCTTCGGAGGACATCACCGAACCGGTAATGTTCTACAGCCGCCCTAAAGGAACTTACGTTGGTAAGGCCAATACCGAGAAGGTGATGTTAGATTTTTATCTCGTCAATCTTACCTTGGGAGATGATTATATGGTAAAAGCAGAGATCAATGGGGAAGAACACATGATCGATACTTGGCAGCCTTATTATATTGAAGGTCTTCCGATGGGTGAAAGTGCCATCAAGCTAACCTTGGTGGATGTTGATGGTAATACGGTGAATACTCCTCTTAATCCGGTTGAACGGACTATTACCCTACAAGAAGATCCGGCAGAAAAAGCAGTTAATTAATTATGAAAGCGATGATTTTCGCGGCAGGTTTAGGAACCAGGTTGCGCCCGTATACTGATGATAAACCCAAAGCTCTCGTTGAAGTCAATGGTAAACCGCTTTTGGAATTAGCTATCCGCTATTTGATAAAATTCGGCTTCAACGACCTGGTGATCAATGTTCACCATTTCGCAGATCAGGTCATTGATTTTTTGAACGAAAAACATAAACTGTGTGCCGATATTCAAATTTCCGATGAGAGGGATTTGTTGCTGGACACGGGCGGTGGTCTCAAAAGAGCCCTGCCTCTTCTGGGAAGCGAACCCTTCTTACTGTTCAACACGGATGTATTGACCAACCTGGACCTTGAGGATTTTTATCGCTTTCACCTTAAACACAACAACTTAGCAACCCTTGCGGTACGCCGGCGAAAAAGTTCCCGGTATCTGATGTTCGATAATTATATGCGATTAAGTGGCTGGCGGAATTACAGAACCGGAGACCAAGAGATCAGCAGGAAGACAAAAAAATATCAGGATCTTGCTTTTAGCGGTATCCACGTTGTTGACCCTAGTATTGCCGATTTTATGCCGGACAAAAAGGTTTTTTCCATCATTGATGTCTACCTGAAAGCGGCTGAAAACTATACTATTCTGGGCTACGACCACTCAGACACACACTGGATGGATGTGGGGCGGGTAGCTGATTTGGAAAGAGCTAAGCAAGACTAGTGCCTCGGGAACTAAATAACCGGCCCATTTCGCGGCCTCTTTTCCTGCGGG
>CAZHNG010000076.1:0-22713 GCA_964533785.1 uncultured Saprospiraceae bacterium
AGTCGCTGCCAACCCTTTTTATAAATCTTGTCCGACTTCGTCGGACTTTTTTATTGCACAAACGATTGGTGAATTCCTCCATATGTTAAAGAAAAGCAAGGCTAATTTTCTATTCTTGTTAGAGATAACCTGGTGGGTAATTACTTTTTTTATCGTTGTAGCAATTTTGCTTCCTATCTATTTTGGTACCTTAGGTTACCCTTTTTACCTTATTAATTCCTTGTACATTATCGTTTTGATAACCTTCACAAGGTATATCTTTCAATTAAAGCATACTTTTCTCGCCAAATCACAGTATCTGAAACTTGGATTGGTTTTTCTAAGCCCTATTTTTATTTTCTTTTTGACACAAGAATTGAATACCTTTCAAACATTCCTGGATGAGCAAGGCCTTGAAGCTATTATCGGCAATGCCTCCTACAATTATCAATTAAGTATCATGAAATATATCTATAGTGAAATGATGCTCTTTGGTGTAGGTAGTATAATTAGTGCCGTATTATTCCCGCTTAGATTGATACTCTCGATTTGGAGAGTTCATAATGGGGTTGGAGTTTAATTATTCTCCTGAAACTGTCTAAATCTCAAAGAGACCAAGCGATTATCCAATTCTTTTGAAGGCTCGTCAAATAAAAAATAAATAAATGCAGTTCCCTTACCTTCGCGATGCAGCGCTAACAGTTTGCATTGTTTGTAAAATGCAAACCTCGATTTTGGTTGGAAAATGAATACTTTGCCCCAATCAGCATTGAAATCCTTTTTAACAACTTCTGGATCAAGAGAAAGGCCGCTAATGATCTCATTTATGTCGTTAGTTGCAAGGTGGGTGACTATTCTCATGGATGCTACATGAGGAGCAACACTTGATAAATCTTTTTGATCGAAGGGCCGAATGGCATACCTGATCTCTATTTTTTCTTTCCTCGAAAAAATGGCATAATCGTAATTTTCATATTTTGCCGAAACAGATGAAACGCGCCGTTCTTTATACTTACCTTCTAAAGGATATATAAAATCTAAATCAGCTTCCTGTAGAAGGATTTGAAAAGAGGGAGATAATTCAATTTGGCCATTAATTTGATAGAACGATACAAATGCGCAAATAAAAACCAGGTAGTATTTCATGATACCTCTTTATTATTAGGAGCGATGTCTTTCCACGCGATATAATACAACGATAAGCACTAAAATCTATTTAGTGTAGTAGTAAAATGACTATTGTTGGTCAAATTGTAATTTTCGCAGGACGAAAAAAGCTATGCAGTAACGGAAACTTTTATTTTTTCTTTAATCGATTCAACGAGAGCAGGAGAGGGCTTGCGGCGGTGAATTTTACTCTTAATAAATTCGCGGAAAACTTTTTCTTGGCTTAGAATCTTAAAATAGGAAGGATTATTTTGAATCTCGCTTAGTAATTCTCTCGCCGCACTTTCATTGAGCTCATTATCTAAATACATCGTGACTTTTCTTACCAGTTCCTGATAATGCTGATCTCTCATGGCAAATTAATTTTTCTGTTAAAATTTTTTGTTTCTCTTATCTTCATACCCCAAGGAGTTGGCATACTCGTATAGTTTTTCCTTAAGCATATTTCTTGCCCGGTGTAAACGAGAACGAACGGTACCAATTGGGATGTCTACAATTTTAGAAATCTCTTCGTAAGTAAATCCTTCAATATCGCATAGTAGGATAACGACCCGAAAGTCCACTGGTAAAGAATTTATGGCAGTGGTAACTTCGTCTCCCATCATGTGTTGAAACATTTCTTCTCTCAGGTCAGAGTAACCGGAATAGCTACTATCTTCTTCATCATGAAAACTAGCGATTTCTTCGAAGTCAACTTTGGTAGGTTGTTTGGTCTTTCGACGATATTGATTAATGAAGGCATTTTTTAATATTTTAAAAAGCCATGCTTTAGCATTTGTGCCTTCAATGTATTTGTCAATAAAACGATAAGCTTTTAAATAAGTTTCCTGAACGAGGTCATTCGCATCTTCCTCATTATAAGTAAGATGGTAGGCAAAGGTATACAAAGCGTCAATCTCGGGAAGGAATTCTTCCTCAAAGACCCGGTTATAATGCTGTGTTTTATTTTCTTCTGTCATTACCATATAAATATACAACAATTTATAATAGCATAATAAAGTGTTAGTCGCCTTCAAACGCTATTGACGCTGTATAACCACTAAGTTCAATTGGAATAAGTATTGGGGATAATTTTATCGCTTTTTAGCAATTACATAACTTTTCTTCGAAAGGAATAGTTCCAGAAAAATCAAAAAATGTAAAACCATTTTTGCAGGAGGCAATTTTAATTCAAAACGAACATTACTAAAAAATATTTGTCATCCAACCCAACCATTGTATTTGAAAATTCATTCGTATTGGTTATATTAAATGTAATTTAAAAACTCGAAGAATGAAAAGGTTACTCTCGCATATGCTTGCTGGGGCAATAGGTGGAGGATTAGTAGTGTTTTCACAATTTTATTTTCAGGAAGCGATTTATCCAAATCCTCAAAATCAATTTGCAAAAAGCGTCAGCCATATCAATGTATCTCCGTCCTCGGTCACTCCTCTGAGGTTTACACACGCGGCAGCAATGGCAATGCCCGCTGTTGTACACATTTCAGCTTTTGAACAGCCAGGAAGAGTCGCTGATGATGAAAACCGTGATATTTTTGATTTTTTCCTGAATGAAGACTATTTCTCTAATCCTTTTAAAAGTAAAAAACCCAGAAAGGGATCTGGGTCAGGTGTTATTTATTCTAGTGACGGCTATATCATTACCAATAAACACGTAGTGGATTTCGCAGCCCGGATTAAAGTGACCCTTTTTGATAACCGCACTTTTGACGCTGAAATTATCGGAGTCGATGATCCATCCGACCTGGCTGTTTTGAAAATTGACGCGCAAGAATTACCTACGCTTCAAATCGCGAATTCTTCGCAAGCGCAGGTAGGTGAATGGGTTTTGGCCGTAGGAAATCCTTTCGATCTTACTTCAACGGTCACTGCTGGAATTATTAGCGCCAAGGGGAGAAGCATCAATGTGTTTAAAGAGCATTCTTCCATTGAAACTTTTATCCAGACCGATGCGGCGGTAAACCCTGGAAACAGCGGAGGAGCCCTGGTGAATGTTGAAGGTCATTTGCTTGGCATAAACACGGCTATTGCTACCCACAATGGAGTTTTTTCCGGCTATTCTTTTGCTATTCCAGTAGATTTAGTCATTAGAATCGTTGATGACATCATCGAGTATGGAAGTTATCAAAGAGGATATTTGGGGGTTCATATTTATGAACTGGAAGGAGAAAATGTAAAAGAGCTGGGAATAAGATCTACTCAAGGCGTGGTGATAGAAACGGTAACAGAAGGTGGTGCCGCAGCACTTGCAGGCCTCTTACCTAATGATGTCATTGTGAAGGTAAATGGTAAAAAAATTCGTGGAATTCCCGATCTACAGGAAGTAGTCGGTACTGCAAAAGTAGGCGAAAAGTTATCCATAACAGTTGATCGGAAAGGAAATTATTATGAAGTTGCGGTGGTACTTAAACCTGAAGGATAATTTCAGTCAATCTTTTAAGATTTTATTAACAAGTAAACTGAAACAAAAAGAATTTAAATGCAGTTTATAGCTGTATAAAAGACTTGTTTAAAGTTGGTTTTTCGTTTTGTTTTGATGTGTCTGCCTCACCTAATGAGGCAGACTTTTTTTATTCTGGCAATTGGATCTGATAAGTTTTCCGGTGGGGGTTAGAGAGTTGATGGGTTAATAACCAGGGGTTATACACTTTTAATGTACGATAGGAAATACCGTTCTTTTTGGCAAAATCCCCAAGGTTATTGATCGGACCATCTACTTCAACCACTCTTATGTTCTTTTGTGGTTGATATCTTTCATTTTCAGGGATGTAAAAACCATAATCTTCCGGGTGGGTAAGTATTTCTTTCAGGGCAATAATTCGAAATAAATACCTGTTTGTTTCTGCACTTAAATTTAAATCATAGTAAGATTCTGCCTTTTGATCATTCAAAGCCCTGCTCAACTTGGTACTGCCCATATTGTATGCTGCAGCCGCCAAAGTCCAGTTTCCGTATTTTCTATTGTATTCTTTAAGGTATTTACAGGCTGCCAATGTAGCCTTTTCTATATGGAAACGTTCATCTACCTCATTGTTAATTTCCAAACCATAATGCTGGCCGATACTTTTTAGAAATTGCCACACACCTTTTGCCCCTGCAGGCGAGGTTTCGTTTCTTAAATTACTTTCTGCAACCGCTAGATATTTAAAATCGTCGGGAACACCTTGTTCAGCCAATATTTTCTCAATAACTGGAAAATATCGGTGGGCGCTTTTAATATTAAGTACTGTGCTGGAATGCCAATAGGAGTTGACAAGTAATTCACGGTCAAGTCTTTCAAACACATCACTATTCTCAACCGGAACTTTTTCTCCCGCAAAAGTATACTTTTTGTTGTGATCTATCCCTTTGATGATTTGAGGTAACCGGTCTTCGTCAACTCCGGAAGGCCGCTCAACCGCAACGGGTTCGTTCCTCGAATGAGAAGAGAAAACCATAACCCCCAAAATGCTGGTCAATACAATAGCATACCATTTTAGAATCTTATCAATGCCTAACTTCATCTCAGTTCGCTTTTTGGTAAATATAAGGAAATAGTAGCAAGAATGACTTACTAAATTACATAATACCAAAAAAAATTTAGGATTATTAGGTTAAAACAAACAATTATTGTTTGGGCTTTTTGTAGATGGGAACAGTTGAGCAAGGTTCACCGTACATAATGCTCTTGGCCAATGGTTGCAACCATTTGGTCAATTCTAGATAAGCAGCTGCAGGTACTGGTTTTTCACTACACCCCTTAATTACAATTTTTTGATCCTGAAAATTAGATGGATCTAGGTCTGCAATAATTTTTTTGTAGTGAGCTTTCAAAAATTCAGGTTCGCTACCCAGGAAAATATCAGAAGCAAAAGGAGCTGCTTTAGAAGCTGCTAACATATAAGCCCATACGGGAATAATGGCATCAGTGGAGCAAAAAACCAAGAGAACCTTACTTTGGTATTGAGTCCAATCGTGGGCTTTAATACCTTGGCGAAACTCTTTTTCTTTGAGGACTAAGCCTTTGAAAAGAAAATCTTTTAAATCAAACCTAGCGATTTGATCTTTTGGGTAAAAATCCTCCAGGTTAATAGTTATTAATCCACTTTTGGCTACTCTGTTAACTAATGTCATGATTGTTAGGTTGCTGCTCAATATTTTCTTCAATCGGGGCTTGTTCCCCAATGGCGTTTTCTTGTTCTGTGAAATCTTTTAATTTAGGCAGATCTTTAAGGCTTTTGAGGCCAAAGTAATCCATAAATTTATCACTTGTTCCGTATAATAAAGGTCTTCCGGGACTATCACTTCTACCTATAATAGCAACAAGTTCTTTTTCCAATAGTTTTTGAATAGTGTAATCACAGTTTACACCCCGGATCTTTTCGATATCCATTTTTGTGGTAGGTTGCCGGTATGCAATGATTGACAGCGTTTCCAGAGCAGCTTTGGAAAGCCGTTTTTGGGAATTGAGTTTGAGTAGTTGACCAATAATATCATGATAAGCTCCTTTGGTACAAAATTGGTAGCCGTTGGAAACCTCAATGATTTCGAGAGCAAAATGATCATCACTATATCTTTGCTGTAGCGATTCAATACAATCCAAAATGGTTTGTTCTTTGAATGTTGTTTCAAAATGAGTTTCGAGGCAGGATCTAATTTCTTTTAGAGTAATAGGGCTTTCTGCTGTGAAGATGAGGCTTTCTATATTTTGTGTCAGATATTCCAATTTTTTCCTGTAAATCTAACAAAATCCAATGAAGCATCCTTGAAATTACCAACATCTTTCCGCCATCATATTTTTAAAAGGAACATCACGCACCAGTCTTTTGTAAGATAGGTTGTTATGCACCGTATTTTTCTCTGGTGACAGATCTTGGAAGTAAAAATCGGCGAGAGCCTCTAAACCTTTAAGCTGATATCCGATCTCGATCATACAATTTACTTTAGATGTGGAGAATTCCGGATGAATTTCCTGATGCTTTTCATAAGCTCTTAAAAAATAAGTTTGAATTTGTTTCTTAGTGGGAGCGTCGAGGTGGAGGCTATTCTGATTAGGAGCGGCTAAAGCATAGGAAATGGCAAATTCATCACCAATTTCAATGGGCATTAAATTGTAGTGAGGCGATTCAGACAAATCCATAGAGCCAGAATAAACCTTTTTATTGACCTCAAAATCATAATATATTTTATCGGATGTAACCTGGGTGACTACACCGGTAACTTGTTGAGATTTAATATTAGGAAACAAGCCGGCGTGGTATTGAAGTTGGTTTTGTTCTTCCGGTTGGTGGTTATAGATCATTAAACTGGTAAAGGAAATTACACATAACGCCATGGCGCTAAAGAATGCAATAGATTGTTTCCAATGTTTTTTGGCAAGTGCTTTCCTTTGCCGGTTGCGAGGGGTATCCGTTGTATGATCAATTGAGAGATCGTAATAAAATTTATCCCCCCTTCGTTCTAATTTCACTATGCAAAGGTCTTCTCCCAAGAAGAAGGTGTAGTCCTTTGAATCTAATACGCTAAAATCAATCAAAAGTACTTTTAGGTTACAATAGATCAATACATGTCCTGTCCTGGGGCCATGAAAAATGCCGACATTGTACCTTTGTCCTTGGTCGCTTAAGTATGTCCAATTAAATTGAGCCAAAGCAGTAACTTTGTTGGTTAAAAATCTTTGGGAATTTCTTTGCTTGATGATCCAGTAAAACCAAACGAATCGCTCAGTTTTGTACTAAGGCGTTGATAAGTAAATGTTGAGGGGCGTAGTTAGTTAGCTAAATAATTTTTAATATAAGATTGTTTAGCTGAAATATCTAATTGAAATGAAATTTTAACAATTTTTAAAAGATGATATACGAATTTGAAGGCTACCGGCCTGTAATTGATGAATCGTCCTTTGTTCATCCCCAGGCAGTGGTAACCGGGAATGTAATAATAGGGCGGAAAGTGTATATTGGTCCTGGTGCCGCTATTCGGGGCGACTGGGGTCAAATTATCATTGAAGATGGTTGTAACGTTCAGGAGAGTTGTACGATTCATATGTTTCCAGGAACGACCACTATCCTCCGGAAAGATGCTCACATTGGTCATGGAGCTGTGATTCACGGTGCAACAATAGGTGAAAATGTTTTGGTAGGAATGAATGCCGTGATCATGGATGAGGCTGAAATCGGTGAAGGATCAATTGTTGGAGCATTGACTTTCGTAAAAACGGGGGATATTTTCCCGCCGCGAAGTCTTATCGTAGGCAGCCCTGGAAAAAAAATCAGAACAGTAAGCGATGAAATGGTAGAATGGAAATCGAAAGGTACGCAATTGTATCAGCAACTACCCGCGCAATGCCGTCAAAGTCTGAAACCTTGTGAACCCCTCAGGCAGGTACCTGAAGAACGTATATCGCAAAAAAAGGTGTATGAAATCTGGAAGAAGAGTGAATAAATTTTTGTGTGGGAAATAATAAATTGTATTTTTGCAGCTCGAATAAAAAAGGTTAAGCGAAATGAAAAAGGAAATACATCCGGAGAATTACAGAATGGTAGTTTTCAAAGATATATCAGTAGATGAATCATTCTTGACAAGATCTTGTGCTCCTTCAAGAGAAACGATCGTTTGGGAAGATGGAAATGAATACCCTCTAGTAAAGATGGAAATTTCAAGTTATTCTCATCCATTTTTCACAGGCAAGATGAAGTTTGTCGATACCGCCGGTAGAATCGATAAATTCAACAAGAAATTTGCAAAATTCAAAAAGAAAAGCTGATCGTTTTTGCTTTGAAATCGTAAAAAGAACGAAAAAATCCCACCTTGTCTATACAAGCTGGGATTTTTTTATGCATTTTAACGAAGCTTTTGACGCTCTATTTCGTTTATTTAGAAATACTGCGAAAATGCAGCCTTGTTTATAATATTTGTTGCAACACGCTTTTTTAATCCCAATTTTTTCAAAGTACAGCAATGAACATCATCCTGTTTGATAATGAAGTACGTGATCAATTACTTCCATTGACATTTACCCGTCCTATGTGTGAAATAAGAGTAGGCATTCTCACCATTCGTGAAAAATGGGAGAAATGGTTGAATGCTAAGGTCTCTTATATTACCCAGGATTATCTGTCAGAAAAGTTTCCTATAGATTACGGAGAGGAAAATTTGGTGATCAATGGGGCGGTACTCCCTTCAGATCAATTGTGTACACTCATCGATGAAATGGATTTCAATGAGGCATATCTCAAAGGTGATGAATTAATTGTGGCAAAACTAAATGAAGAGCAATTTGAAAAATTGATCCACGATGAAGATATTGATGAGATCAAAGGGATTGATATAGAAGACACCGAATTTATCAAGATTAATTATCCATGGGATATCTTTAGCCATAACGCCAAAGCTATTCAATTAGATTTTGAATTATTAACGAAGGGAAGGTCTTCTCAACCAATTTCCGCAAGCAATACGGTGTTAGGAGAAGGAAATATTTTTATCGAAGAAGGTGCGGAAATTGAATGTAGTGTGCTCAATACCAAAGAGGGGCCAATTTATATTGGAAAAAATGCCCTCATTATGGAAGGAAGCCTCATCAGGGGGCCTTTTGCAATGGGGGATAACGCCATTCTCAAAATGGCAACGAGGATCTATGGCCCGACGACTTTAGGGCCCTATTCTAAGGTAGGTGGTGAGGTCAAAAACTCTGTCATTCAAGGTTTTTCTAACAAATCCCACGACGGATTTTTAGGTAACTCCGTAATCGGCGAATGGTGTAATATTGGTGCAGATACTAATAGTTCAAATTTGAAAAATGATTACAGCGAGGTGAAATGCTGGAGTTACCGGGAAGAAAAATTTATCAAAACTGGGCTTCAATTTTGCGGCTTAATAATGGGAGATCATTCCAAAACTGCTATCAATACCATGTTTAATACGGGGACCACGGTTGGTGTGTGCGCCAATGTATTTGGTGAAGGTTTTCCTCGTAATTTTATCCCTTCATTTTCCTGGGGTGGGAAACATGGTTATAAAGAATATATCATAGAGAAAGCTTTCCAGGCTATGGAACGGGTTACAATGCGCCGAAATCTATCGTTATCAGTCGAGGACCGGGTTATTTTATTGCGAATTTTTGAGGATACCGCCAAGTATCGCAAGAATTATTGAAGTTGAGTTACTTTTTTTGTATGAATACGCTACCTTTCACCTGAGTAACCAACTATTACAACAGTGAAACAACCCTTGTGGAAAGTATTATTAAGTCATATCACCGAAATTCCACTTGAACATCTTTCGAGTGAAGTAAACCCCAGCTTGCACGTGACCCTCAATAGGGGCCGCTACCAATTGTCTACCGACAATTCCATTTATTCTTACGCCGACCTATACGATAACTTCACCAAAGCTTTTAAAAAAATTGCACTCGACAGATTGCCCGATGATAAAGTTTTGATCCTCGGCTTTGGCCTGGGCAGTATTCCTGTCATCTTGGAAAAAAAATTCAAAAAGCAGTTCTCTTATACCGGAATTGAAAAGGATGAAACCGTTATTTATCTGGTCAACAAATACGTAATCGATACCCTTAGGTCGCCCGTTGAGCTCATTCATGCGGATGCTAATTTGTTTGTACAACAGAGCGAAGAGCAGTTCGGGTTAATTTGCATGGATGTTTTTAAAGATGATCTGGTGCCGGAAATTTTTGAAAAAGAAGATTTCTTATTCCAATTAAAGCGAATACTACATCCGGAAGGACTGCTTCTATTCAATAAACTGACAACAGGTTATGATACCAGAGCACAGACCAGGCATTTCTATGAGTATACCTTTAAAAATATTTTTACGGAAGGAGCTTATCTCGATGTGGGTGGTAATTGGATTTTGGTATCCGATAAAACTAGAATCCGCGAATGATACCAAAGAAAGTCAGTTCATACAGTATAGTTTTTCAGGGCATGAGATAAGCCAGAAGAATGCCCATTCCTCAGTAATTTAATTTTTACTACGATATGGAAAAAATAATCTCTCTTGCAAATTATCAAATCAAGATTGGGAATATTGGGCCAGCTATTTTGGAGTATATTATCAATGGAGCTTTTTCCAAAACTATGGTTTTGGTGGATGAAAATACCAGAACGCATTGTTTGCCGGTTTTGAAAAAATATCTTCCCGGAATAGATTTACAAATCCTAGAGATTCAATCGGGCGAGATTCACAAAAATATTGAAACCTGCCAGTTAATATGGAAACAGATGATGGATTGGGAAGCGGATCGGAAAAGCCTGTTGATCAATCTGGGGGGCGGGGTTATCGGCGATATGGGAGGATTTTGTGCTGCTACTTTTAAAAGAGGTATCCCATTCATACAGGTGCCGACCACCTTATTGGCGCAGGTGGATGCCTCTATTGGAGGGAAATTGGGAATTGATTTCGCTTACATCAAAAATAGTATCGGCTTATTTAGCGATCCGGGAGCGGTCTTTATTGATCCGGTTTTTCTGGAAACTTTATCGGAGAGGCAAATCAGAAGCGGTTTCGCAGAAATCATCAAGCATAGTTTGATTGCAGATGAGGAACAATGGAAGCAAATCAGTAGTATCACTGATTTAAGCACTGTCGATTGGGGAAGCATCCTCGTTCCGTCCCTGAAAATTAAACAACAGATCGTAGAGATCGATCCTTTTGAAAGGAATATTCGCAAAGCGCTTAATTTTGGACATACCGTCGGTCATGCTATCGAAAGTTATTATTTGGATGCTGCCGAACCGCTTTTGCACGGTGAGGCGATTGCCGCTGGGATGGTCGTGGAAGCTTATTTGTCGAAAGATCTGGTCGGGCTATCTTTAGAAGAAGTGACTGCTATCGGGCAATTTATCCAAAAGATCTTCGGAAAAATAGATATACCAAAATCTTCTTATGAAAAATTGATTCATTTGATGTTGAACGATAAAAAGAATGAAGGACGTGCGATCAATTTCAGTTGTATACAACCCATCGGCAAGGTGCAGGTGAACCAGGAAGCAGCACCGGAACTGATTATAAAGGCTTTGGAGTTTTATAGAGCGTCAAGGCTTTTTCCTAATTAAAGTAAAGGAAATACGACCAAATAATTCACCGCGAAGAGCGCCATAGAACGTAAAGACATTTTTTTTGGCAGTCCTTAGCGATCTTCGCGGTGATTAATCTAGTCATGGTTGATCGAATTTTACTTTCGATACAGCCTCTTTGCAAACAGTCGAGTTTAGTTCATAATGATTTTCTTGCTGATCATCTGGTCGCCTTGCTTAATCCTTAGGAAATAACTTCCTGCTGGTTGATTGGAAATATTGATCGCTTCATTAAAATAACCGCTAAAATCATCACGATCCAGGTTAAAAACGACCTTACCGGAAAGGTCAGTAATCTGTATTTGTAGAGGGCCTTTATCAATACTAAACTGTAAATTGAAAGAGCCTTGATTGGGGTTAGGCGCCAATTGATAGTTGGATAGTTGCAGCTTTCCCGGCATTGTATTGGCGGCTGGGGTTTCCGGTAATTTAAACCGGACTGGTAAATTGATCTGTACACGGGCAGCCTCGCCTTCGTATTGTCCGGGTATCCATTTGGGCATCAATTCGAGCACGTTTTTGACTGCTTCATCACAACCATGACCAATGCCTTTCATTAATTTAAAGTCAGAAATAGCACCGTTTTTTTCAACGACAAAACTCCAGATTACAACACCTTCAACCTTTGCTTCTTTAGCTTCGGTGGGATAGTAAAGGTGATCGTAGATGAATTGAATAAGTTTTTGTTGGGCACAGCTTTCAGGATCAGCTTCGTCTTCGCAGCCAGGGAAACGGGCCATTTCATCTACCCTTCTGAAAACTAAGGTGTTTCTAATCGTTTCATCATCGTTCAATTCTGCTTTGTTATCCTTAGCTTCGCCAGGGTCTTCGGAAGCAGGAGCATCGTCGATCTTAAATTTAACGGGCAAAGTATATTCAAAAGCTACTGCTTTTCCGTCTTGCTGAGCTGGTTTCCACTGTGGCATTTGCTCAATAACCCGTAAAACTTCTTCATCAGTACCTCCGCCAAGTGGCTTTAAAATCTTGGGTGACTGCACCTTACCGTCTTTGTCTATGGTAAATCTGGCTACCACTGTACCGGCGATCCCGGAATCCCGGGCCACACTCGGGTATTTGAGGTTTTGATAAACAAACATCAATAATTCCTTTTGGGAACAAATCTCTAATTCTTTGCCGGTCAAACCTTCGCAGCCCTTAAAAATAGGGCGCTGTTCCACGGTTTTGAGATCCGCAGCTTTTGCCGGACCATAACCGACTACCAGGATCCTTGGTAACAAATTTAGATAATTTGAAGCTTTAGAAGTAGACTCTTCTTTCGCTTTGGAAGCCTCATTGCCGTTTTCGATTTTATACCTTACAGGCAAGGTAAACTCTACATCCACTGGTTTGCCGTTTTGCATACCAGGTTGCCATTGGGGCATTTCCTTTAGTACCGCCAAAACCGCTTTTCCAAGTTCCGGGTGCTCGCATTGTAAAATATTTGCTGAACTCACATTGCCGTTCCGGTCAACTGTAAATTGGGCAATAACTTCCTCTTCTGCTTCTCTTTCCCGGGCAGGTTTCGGATATAAAATTCTCTTGTATATGAACTCCAACATTCTTTTGTATCCGCAATTTATACGCTCGTTTCCAGTCAGGTCATCACAGCCTTTAAAAACTGGCAATTGGTCTACCGTAACATTTGTAACGAATGGAATGGAATCTTGTGTTGCTTGGGCTTCTTCATTCGATACCGCAGGGAGAATATCCATGCTTCCTTTGTTAGCTCCAAACAATAAGGCCAGCACCGCTAACATAGGGATGACCATCAGGTATTTGACAAAGGCCAATGGTTTTGAATTTGTCCTCTTCATCATGTTAAATCGTTTTTTTAGTGGTGAATAATTGAAATAATGGGCGAGGTATACCGCAGGTCCGGACTGCGATTGCCTCAATAACAAATGGCCATATTGTTTTTTCGTAGAATTTCTTAGCACAGCTCGGTCGGCGATGTATTCGTGCGTCAGCCGCAGGGAACGTTTGTATAAGTAGATCAAGGGGTTGAACCAAAACAGGATAGACAAGCATTCCAGGATGATCACGTCAATAGTATGCCGGCCTTTTACGTGTGCCAGTTCGTGCTCTTCTATTTTTGCCAATTCATCCTTTTGGTACAAAGCGGTATCAGGACAAAAGAGATACCGGAAAAAAGAAAACGGCGCATTGATTTTGGTGTGAAATACCCAGGTTAAGTTTTGGGTTAGTTTCTTTTCACCTTCTTTGATCAATCTGTAAATACGAAGCATCCCGATTGTTATCCGGATAAGGAGCAAAACTGCAGTGATCGTATAGATTCCGTACAGTAACATGCCCCAGTTCCATCCGCGTTTTTCTGATTCAGGAGTTACGACAATTTCTGTTTGCCCTGTACCGATCACAATGGGTTGCAGGGTCGCCGTGAATTGATTATCGGGGATGTAGTATAAGGCCTGCCAGTCTATAGCGGGAATAATGACGCCCAACAACACTGTTGTTAATAAATACCAGCGATTAACCGTGAAAAAAGTCTCCCGGCTAAGAAACAAATAGTAAATGGCATAAAAACCCAGCCAGCAAAGGCTGACTTGTATGATGTAACTAGGCATATTTATTCGTTTTCTTCGTCATCTAATTCGTCCAATAAGGCTGTCAACTCTTTTAAACTCAAGTCGTTTTCTTTTACCATAAAGGAAACCAACTGGTTCATTGATCCTTCAAAATAGTCGGAAACGAACTTTTTTAGTTTTTGCTTTCCGTATTCTTCTTTGCTGATCAATGGATAGTATTCATAAGTGCGTCCGTATGCTTTGAAACCCAGGAAACCTTTGTGATCCTCCTGGTTGTCCAAGCCCCTGACAATAGTGGAAATCGTACTGTGGGGAGGTTTGGGCAGCTTCATTTTTTCGTGAATGTAACTGCGAATGTCACTCACCGTACAAGGCCCGATCTCCCAAATGATCTGCATGATCTCTTCTTCTGCTTTGGTTAATTTTTTCATAGTCTGGAATAGTTTCGACAACTTTATAATTCAAATGTATGGCTATTTTTTAAGACAAACAACTTTTCAATAAGTTTTATAACTTATTTTTTAGTTATTCCTTAATTCTTCCCTTTTGGTAGAACTAAACCCAGCGATTTATTGTATATTCGTTGAATTAGAATTTTGACGCTACCTGCTCACCCTGCCGGCCGCTGGCACAGCCACTTAGGGCCCGCCACGTAGGGCCCGTATGGGGCTGAGCAGGCGGGGACGCTAGATGTACTGCCCCTTTAACTTAGGGATAATTTTACTCGATTTAATATTTAATATACCGTACTTGAAGATGGTTTGGAAAGTCCCAAACCACTTCGCGTCAAGTATAGCTTTAGGGCTATACAGTTTGGGGTTACACAAAATACTCCCAAATTTATCCCCACATAACTTTATAACTTCATAACCTTATAACCAATTAAACCTTAAATAGAATCGCCCCAGGTTTAAAAGTCAATACAGCTAGACGCTGGACAGAATACCAGCAACTCTTTGATAATCAATAGGAAACCTTAAGTAGGGCGACTACCCTGAAGTACTTTTTTTAATTGATTATCAAATTTTTATAGTGTTATGTCAAAAGTCCAAAAAGGAAAAAATAAATAAAAATATCTGACTATCGTGCGGCCATATATCCTTCTAGAGTCCAATTGGAAACAAATCAAAGACCAGCAAATAGACCTCGCCATTCTTCCCTGGGGCGCTACCGAGGCTCATAATTATCACCTTCCTTATGGTACGGATGTAATAGAAGCCGACCACATTGCTGCCGAATCTGCAAGAATTGCGTATGAAAATGGTGCTAAGGTGATGGTGTTACCCACCATTCCCTTTGGTGTTAATACCGGGCAAGCGGATATAAAACTGGACATTAACCTAAATCCCAGTACCCAAGCGATGATCTTGAAGGATGTGATTGAAGTTTTGAATCGTCAGGGTATCAAAAAGCTTTTGGTCCTGAATAGTCATGGTGGCAATAACTTCAAGTCAATTTTGCGGGAATTGGGCTTACAGTACCCAGAGATGTTTTTATGCTTCTGTAATTGGTTCCAGTCGCTGGATAAATCACAATATTTTACTCACCCTGGCGATCATGCCGATGAGATGGAAACCAGTTTGATCTTGCATTTTACGCCCCACCTGGTCTTACCCTTGGAGGAAGCGGGAGACGGAAAAGAGAAAAAGATCAAAATTCAGGGTATTCGTGAACCTTGGGCCTGGGCGGAACGAAGGTGGTCGCAAATATCGGAGGATACGGGCGTGGGCTATCCCAAAGACGCAACGCAAGAAAAAGGAGAACGCTATTTTAAGGATGTCTGCCGGAAAGTGGGCAATTTGATGTATGAAATAGCGGAGGCAGATTTGGATGAATTGTATGAATGACTAATACACTAATATCGACCGCTCAGGACATATATCATTGTTTGATTTAATTTTGTTAGAAAAATTAGACTTTTGACGCTAGACACTAGACGCTAGATTTTAGACAACAAACCGCTGATACTCAATGGATATCAATTTTTCAGAATAAATAAAATTTCCGTTGATTGTCAATTAGTTAGAATTTTTAGTCTAACTTCTAGAGTCTAGCGTCAAAAGTCTAGTAGAAAAAGCCCTATGCGGATTGATTGACGAGTTTTCCAATAATTCTAAGTGGTTGATTACCAATATTTACGATCAATTTGATTATGGTAGATGGTTACGTATGAAAATTACCAATAGCATCCATACGCCGTACGACCGATTTATAAGATTTAAAGTATTAAAAATTGGGGACGTTGATGGATCGTTTTGATCTCGTGGTTGAAATCAAGACACCATATCACTTTTATCATTTATGATACGGTCCCTTGATGGTGATTTTCTACCGCACCATTACCTTCCGGCTTACCCGTTGATCGCCGGCCTGGATCGTGTAAACGTATATACCTTTGGCCATTCCCTGATTGGAGAATAGTACCTGGTGCTGCCCGTTCAACTGAGCCCCTCTAAACAAGGTCAGCACCTTTTGCCCCATTACATTGTGAATGTCGATGCTCACCATTTGAGCTTGCGGTAAAGTGTATTCGATAAGAATGCCATCAGTTTGATAAATAGCTCGGTGCCGCAGATCATTGCGTAAGGCATCGACCGAGGTGATGGTATTGCAGGTCAATCCCAGATCAGCTAAACGGTCGTAGTTGCCACCTAATACGCTATCAACCGTTTCTGTATCAACGCAGAGCCAGTCTTCTAATACGGTAGCGTAAACCTGTCTGAAATCCACATCGAATTTAAGGTTGCCTACTTCGTCAACGTCTTGCAAATCCGGTAACTCCCCTACAAAGCCATTGCCGTTCAAACCTTCACCGAAAAGAAGCATAGGGGCGGCGGCTCCGTGGTCGGTTCCGCCCGAAGCGTTTTGTTCGATCCTACGGCCAAACTCAGAATAGCTCATGCTGATCACGTTTTTGTCCCATCCGGCATCAGCCAGGTCCTGGTAGAATTGACTTATCGCATCAGCCAAAGTCATCATTAAATAAGGGTGAATCTCATTCTGGCGTGCGTGCGTGTCGAAACCATCGAGGGTGACCATGTACAATTTCGTACCAAGGTTGCCCTTGATCAGGCGGGCAACTATCGAAAGTTGCTGGCTCAGCGGATTGGCGGTATATTCAATTGCATTTGCACCGTTGGCGTAGGCATCGCCGATGATTTCCGCATATTTGAAAGTGCTGTTAGCGGTAATGCGGGCGTAACGCAATTGATCACCATAATAACAATCCGGTATATCCGTAGTGCTGTAAAACTCTCCATTTTGTGCGATCTCAACGAGGCGTTGCGGATCGTTAACTACTACGCTCATATTGGTCATTTCACTGTTGTTGAACAGGAGGTTGCCCGATCCTCCGATCTGAACCGCAGGAGGCTGTGCCGGAGGGTTTTCTAGGAAGTCCGGATAACGACCTTCGAGGAACCGGCCTAACCAACCGGAGGCTAAAATTTCTTCCGAATCATTGGCCGCCGCCCAAATATCCGAACTGCGGAAATGAGATAAATTCTGTTCTTCGTATCCTACGTTGTGTACTATTTTCATTTTACCTTCCTGCCACATGGGGTTCAAGGCATTCATCGTTTCGGGGATCCCGACTTCCATGCTAAGATTGAGTACCTGACCTTCAGGAATAGCGATGGTAGGCCGGTTGTTTCTGTAATTGTCATAATCAAAAAGAGGGATAACGGTATTTAGGCCGTCATTTCCGCCTTTAAGCCGGATCAAAACGAGAATCCGGTCATTGTTATTATTGGCCAGGGCACGACTCAGCGGATTGTGGGGCATTGCCATGAGGGGTACTTTATTGAGTAACATGGACATGCCGCCTGCCAGTCCCAAGTTACGCATAAAAGTGCGGCGGCTCCAGTTGCGATGATCTTTTTCGTGTGCTTCACCGTGTTCGAGAGCACTACCTATTCTATTTTTATGATGATTACACATGATATTCGGTTTTTAATTTTTATTGAAGTTGAAATTCCGGATAACGGGAAAGATGCCGTAACAACAAAGCGACTTGAACGGGAGCGGTTTCCCAGTCCAGGTTCCAAAGGTTTTCGTCAAAATAGTTTTGCGGAACTTCAAATTTGAAGGCATCCGTTGCGCTTTCGTAAAATTCCGGGGCGCTGAGCCCATTAGGAATGAAGTAATCGGCGATTGTCTGTGTTACAATAGCAGGATCAGTAGAATTGTCACTGAGTGCTTTTGCGAGATTGACCAGGGTTTGGGGATGATTTTCGTAGAGGGCAAACAGGTAAAAATCGAAGGTTTCCCACCGCGTGGTCAGGGTGTTGCCATCGATCCAGCTACGGTTACCGGGCCAGCCGGCCACATCCGGCGGACTGAAAAGCTGTTGGCCTAATAAAGCCGTAAAGAATCCTATAGGCTCGATAATCTCTCGGTTGTAGGGCAGTTCTCCGTCGTTAATAAACGTCAGGTAATATTCAAATGGACTTTTGAATTGGGTGCCGATTATCGCATCGTCAAAGAAATGCTCACTTTTTAAAAGTTGTCGAAGGACCGGGGCAATTTCAAAATCATTCTCCTTAAATGTTTGGGCTAAACCATCGACAATAGCTTCATCAACCTGCGGATGTACGAAATGGCGGTATAGTTTTGTGCAAATGTAAGTAGCTATTTCATCCCCTCGTTGTTCAAAAAGGAGGTTGTGAACGTCCTCATAGTCCCAATTACCGGTTTGGCCAAATATTGTTTTTTCGCCGTTGTCGTGAAGAAAACCGGCGTATTCTATGGGAGCACAAAGGGAAGAAAACCCATTCCATCCGGTAAGTGCGCGAGCTGTTTCTTCAATGTCAGTTTGTGTATAACCATTATCTCTCCCTAGTGTGAAAAGTTCGTAAAGTTCTCGGGCATAATTCTCATTAGGGTCGAGGCGGGTATTTTGCACCCCGTTCAGGTATACCAGCATAGCTGGTGTTTTTCCGATTTCGATTAGAAAGGATTTGAAATTTCCCAGCGCAAATTGCTGTAATAATCGATGATACTGGTACATCCAGGAAGGGCACAAATAAGATTCTACCTGCGTAACAAAATGATTATGCCAGAAAAGGGCCATTTTTTCTCTGAATCCATGTTGAATCATATCATTTATCCACTGGATGGCCCAATCGATTCGTTCCTGGTTAGCTTCTGTATTGAAGTCGGAATATTCACTTTGGGTTTTGTTGGCCCAATCTGGGGGTGGCGGCAATGGAAGAGCGATCGCTTCGTCAATCATTTGATCCACTATCTGATCGGGGCTTGAGGTCAATGCTTCTTCTGTTCTCTGTAAGGAAGCGCCAAACCCTATTCGCCGGAAAAGATGGGAGGCACGTTGCCGGTTCCATGGCTTTTCCACTCTGGGCTCATAAACGGCTAGAGTACCCGTTGCGCAATTGTTTACGATCATTAGATAAAGGTTTTGGTGAGAAAATTAATTTGATTTTTTTCAAATGGTCTAGTGGGAATCAAGTCTAAGATGTTATCCTTTGACTAGAGAATATTGAGTAAGTTTAATTCTGATGTTCATAATTTTATAAGGAGTGTGAACATTGCTTTTCCTGGCCCTTACTACTCTTAACGCAAAAAATGAAGAAAAACTTGGTAAAGAGGCGGGTTATATTTTATTTTGCAGGGTCATCGATCAATCTAATTAAATGTGAATTTATTATGACAATTGCAGAAAAAGTAAGTAAAATTATTGTAGATAAGCTGGGTGTAGATGAATCGGAAGTAACAGCTGAAGCCAGCTTTACTAATGATTTAGGCGCGGACTCACTTGATACAGTTGAGCTTATTATGGAGTTTGAGAAAGAATTCGATATCTCTATTCCGGATGAACAAGCAGAAAATATTCAAACTGTTGGTCAAGCCATTCAGTACCTGGAAGAGCAAGTAAGCGCATAAACCACAATTGGTTTTACTACCTGCATCTTGTAGAATGACCTTCAAAAGATGCATTTGTTTGAAAAGTAGAAGCAGTCTGTAAAGATGCTTCTACTTTTAAGATTTACAGACACCAATCCTGCACATGAATTAAAGGGAGCTATCTGTTAAGCATCAGTCAAATTAGTTTGTATGAGAAGAGTTGTAATAACAGGGATGGGAGCTGTTACTCCTATAGGTAATAATTTGTCCGCATATCTTTCTGGTTTACAGCAAGGGGAAAGCGGGGCAAAACTGATCACTCGTTTTGACACCACTAACTTTAAAACAAAATTTGCTTGTGAGGTTGCCGATTTGAATCCGGAAGATCATATTGATCGCAAGGCTTTACGAAAAATGGACAATTTTGCCATTTTCGGTATGATCGCTGCCGATGAAGCTATTGAACACGCTGGATTAGTCGTCGATCAATTGGATCTAGATCGTATTGGTGTTATTTGGGGAGGAGGGATCGGTGGTTTACGCACCCTGGAAAAAGAAATTGAAGACTTTGCTTTAGGGAATGGAATACCTCGTTACAATCCCTTTTTAATTCCGAAAATGATCATTGATACGGTTCCGGGGCAAATTTCTATCAAATATGGTTTTAGGGGTGTCAATTACAGTACTGTTTCCGCTTGTGCTTCTTCTTCTGATGCCATTTCCAATGCATTTGATTATGTACGCTTTGGGCGTAATGATATTGTGATCACCGGCGGGTCGGAAGCCGCCGTTACTAAGGTAGGTATTGGTGGATTTAACTCCATGAAAGCTTTATCAACCCGAAATGATGATTATAAGACCGCTTCCAGGCCGTATGATAAAGACCGCGATGGTTTTGTACTAGGGGAAGGCGGAGCAACTTTAGTGCTAGAAGACCTGGAGCATGCCAAAAAAAGAGGCGCCACCATCTATGCTGAGATTATAGGGGCTGCTGCCAATTCAGATGCTTATCATATCACGGCCCCTCATCCTGAAGGAAGAAGCGTGAAAAAAGTAATGGAAATGGCATTGGCGGATGCAGGCGTCACTATTGAAGATGTAGATTACATCAATACCCATGGAACTTCAACACCGCTAGGTGATATTGCTGAGATCTTGGCTATTCAAAAAGTATTTAAAACCGAAGCTTACAAGGTTAACATCAGTTCAACCAAATCGATGACTGGCCATTTATTGGGAGGTGCCGGGGCGGTAGAAGCAGTAGCAAGTATTCTAGCCATTCAGCACAATTTCGTTCCACCTACGATCAACCATTTTGTTGATGATCCTGAGATAGATAATAAGTTAAATCTTACTTTTAACGAAGCCCAAGAGCGAAAAGTCCGTATAGCACTAAGCAACACTTTTGGATTCGGGGGGCATAATTCTTCCCTGGTCTTCAAAAAGTTCGAGGACTAAGAGCTTGTTTGGAATTTACGATTTTGTACATTCGCCTGTTTATTAGATTATTACGATGTAATTGTCGTGTTGATTAATATAAGGCTTCACTGCCATAAATTCCAAAAGAGCAATGCTGGTTTTTCCCGAAGATTGTTGTCGGGATTGAGCATTTTTGCATTATGAAAACATAAAGAATATTCGGAATGAATTAAAATCATCGCTTGTGTGCTCATAATATTGCTCAAGCCTGCCTGCTTTTGGTAGGAAATCAAAACATGCTCTAATGCAAGTTCAATTTATCATTCAAGGGTTTATATTTTAAAAAAATTCTTTTGTATTTTGTCGCATATTGTATGGCGTAATGACGCCTGTTGGACTGATTGAAGTTTTTGTTGTTAGGGAAAGAAGTCATTTACTGTTATGACTTATAGAGTAAAATGATAATGAAAGAGCTCATCTCAGCTTTTTTAGATATCATTATTTTGTTGATGAAATGACTTAGGTAGTCTTATGGTAATGACAAAAGGATAATCACACCCACTTTTCTTCCGGTACCAGTGGCTGTTATATACCGGAGGTCCATCACACACCAATTGATTCCAAAGTACTAAAGTTCATCCCGCAGTACTGTCCAGCCCCATACGGGCCCTATGTTGGAGGGATTTTATCTGGCGTCTTACTTTTAAATAATTTTATGGAATTAGAGGTAAAATACGTTTTGTTATCTCTATATAAACTGAAAAAGATTGCGCTTCTTATTCAGAATTTATAACTATTACTTTTCTAAAGATAAGACCTTAGTTCAAAGGTTAAAACCAATTATTGGTTTTACCCCTTATCGCATATCGATTTTCAAACTGGCGTTTTACCATAAATCCACCTCTACTTCGTCGGATAAGTCTTATGCCATTCAAAATAATGAACGGTTGGAATATTTAGGTGATGCGGTTTTAGGCACGATCGTCGCAGAATACCTTTTTAAAAAATACCCCAACAGCAATGAAGGCTTTTTAACTAAAATGCGTTCAAAGATAGTTAAACGACAATCCCTTAATCTCATTGGAGATAAAATGGGCCTGGATGTATTACTCAATGAATTTAACCAAACGAGAATAAGCCGTTCCATGTTGGGCAACGCAGTGGAGGCACTAGTCGGAGCAGTATATCTCGAAAAAGGGTACGCCAAGACTCACCAGTTTGTGGTGAATAAAATATTGCGCAATTATGTGAACGTTCATGAATTGGAAAGTTTTGACGACAATTACAAGAGCCAACTCCTTGAATGGTGCCAAAAAAACGGACGAACCATATCCTATAAATTGTTAGCACGCTATAAATACGAAAAACGCGATCGGTTCAGGGTGGCGGTAATGATCAATAACCAACGCATGGCTACTGCCGATGATTTTAACAAAAAAAGTGCCGAACAAACTGCTTCCGAACGCGCCATGGTCGCCTTGGGAATCCTTAGTGAAGGAGATTATTGAAATCAATTTATTAGACTTTTGACATAATATTAATTTTCTCTGACCGACTCTAACATGTCAAAAGTCCAAAACTTTATATCAGTATTAAAAAAGGTGCTACCCTATTGATAGGATAGCACCAGGATTAAGGGGGATACAGTTCTCAGGCAAAAATGCCGTGTA